>NZ_JBIALO010000057.1:0-24794 GCF_042873595.1 Streptomyces sp. NPDC004629
ACCCCCCAGGTCATGCCTTCGACAGGGGGACACAGTCATGCCGGGCCCGGAGGCCAGCGGCCCTCTTGCAGGACCGCGAAAAAGATAACGGGGGGTCAGTCCTGCGGCATTACGCGCACCGACGCGGCTGGAAGGCGGACTCGGACCTGGTCTCCACGGGCCCAGACCCGGTGCGCGCCACTGTGCACGAGGCGACTGTTGACCTCGCCGACACCGGGGACGTTCAGCGTGTACTCACTGGCGTTGCCGAGGTACACGACATCGAGGACGGTGCCGCGCAGCGGGCCTTCGGCATCGTCGATCAGCACGCGTTCGGGCCGGATCAGCGCGGTGCACGCCGCGCCGGGCGGCAGGTCGTGCGCGACGGTCGCCACGACCGTGTCCCGGCCGAGTGTGACGTGGTCACCGTCGACCACGGTCGCCGTCAGGGCGTTGTTGTCGCCGAGGAAGTCCGCGACGAACAGGGTGGCGGGGGTGTCGTACAGCTCCGCCGGGGTGCCGGCCTGCTCGATCCGCCCGCGGTTGAGGACCGCCACCTGGTCCGACATGGACATCGCCTCGTCCTGGTCGTGGGTGACGTACACGACCGTGAGGTCGAGCTGCCGTTGCAGGTTGCGGATCTCACGTTGCAGTTGCAGGCGCAGCTTGCGGTCCAGGGCACCGAGCGGTTCGTCCATCAGCAGCACCGGCGGGTTGAAGACGACCGCGCGGGCGACGGCGACGCGCTGCTGCTGGCCGCCCGACAGCTCCGCCGGGTAGCGGTGGGCGCAGGCGCCGAGCTGGACGAGTTCCAGTACGGCCTCGACCCGCGCGGTGACCTCCGCGTCGCGCGTGCGGCGCATGCGCAGGGGGAAGGCGAGATTGTCGAAGACCGTCATGTGCGGGAACAGGGCGTAGTTCTGGAACACCACTCCGATGTTCCGCTCGGAGGCCGGCACGTGCGCGATGTCGTGACCGTCGACGAGCACACCGCCCGCGGTGGGTTCGACGAAGCCCGCGAGCATCATCAGTGTGGTCGTCTTGCCGCACCCGGACGGGCCCAGGAGCGTGCAGAAACTGCCGGCCGGTACCTCCAGGTCGATGCCGGCGACGGCCGTGGTGTCCCCGTACGTCCTGGTCAGGCCACGCAGGGACACCGCGCCGGGCCGAACCGAGTCGGCCGCCTTCCCGCCTGCGGCTTCGCCGCCCCTCAGCCTCTGGAACGCAGTTGTCACGTCTTGCTCCTGTTCGTGGGTCGCGAGGCGGAACGCCGGATCCGTCCGCTGAGGAGCGGGGCGAGGCCGACGGCGAGAGCGGCGACAACCATGATCGCCACGGCCGCCGCCGCGATCGTCGGATCGCTCTGGACCGTGAGCGAGTTGTACATCTGGACCGGCAGCGTGGTGACGTTCACTCCGGTCAGGAAGATCGCGACGGGAGTCTCGTCGAACGAGGTCGTGAAGGCGAGGAAGGCGGCGACGGTGATCGAGGACGTGAGCATCGGCAGGACCACCCGCCACAACTGCTGGCGGCGCCTGGCGCCCAGGCTGGCCGCCGCTTGTTCCAGGCGCGGGTCGAGCTGCCGTGCGCTGGCATGGACGATCAGGAACACGAACGGCATGGCCAGCGTGGTGTCGGCGAGGATCAGGCCGATGCGGGTGTCGGTCAGATAGAGCGGCAGGAAGGTCAGGAAGAAGGCCGCGGAGGCCACGACGGTCGGGAAGAGCAGTGGCACGATCATCAGCGTGCCGGCGGCGTCCCCGAGCCTTCCACGGGTGCGGCTGACCCCGATCGCGGTGAGCGTGCCCAGCACGGTGGCCAGGATCGCGACCGCCGCGGCGATCTCCAGCGAGGTGACGAACGAGCGCAGCCAGTCGGCCGAGAGGAGGTTCGCGTACCACTGCGTCGACCAGCCGGGGGGCGGCACGACCATCGCACGGGATGAGGACAGGGACACCGGGATCGCCACGAACTGCGGGAGCAGCAGCGACAGGGCGACCACCAGGCTGAACGCCTTGACCACCCATCCGGCCTTCGACAGTCCCAGGGCGTCCAGCGGCCGGGCGAACCAGGTGACGACGCGGAGGACGCGCCCGCCGGCCGGTCGGCGCGAGCGCGCCCGCAGGCCGGCGGTGCGCGGTGCCGCCAGTGCTTCCAGGCTGCCGCCGAAGCGCCACCTGTACAGCAGGACGACCACCAGCACGCACAGGGCCAGCAGGACCGAGGCTGCCGACGCGAAGCCGTAGTCGGCCTGTTGCGTCACCGCGTCCTGGATCGTCACGCCTAGCATGGCGCCGGCATTGCCGCCCAGGATGACGGGGATGACGAACGCGCCGACGCCGTAGACGAAGCACAGGACGACACCGGCCTCGATGCCGGGCCGGGTCTGCGGCAGGTAGACCTGTGCCCAGGCCGTGGCCGGGCCCGCGCCCAGACTGCGGGCCGCGGGCACCAGGTTCGCCGGCACCTGCGACATCGCGCTCATCAGCGGCAGGATCATCAGCGGCAGCGTGAAGTGGGTCAGTCCGACGGCTACCGCGAACGGGGTGAACAGCATGTCGTACGGGCCCAGGCCGAGCGATGACGCCGCCCTGTTGAGCGGGCCGTCCTGACCGAGGACGACCTGCCAGGCGAAGGTACGCACCAGGACGCTGGTGACGTACGGGGTGACCACGCACAGCGTCAGGAACGTCCGCCAGCGCCGTCCTGCGGTGGCCATCACGTAGGCGACCGGGTAGCCGAGCACCAGACTGAGGACCGTCGCGATCGCCGAGATCTCCAGCGTGCGCAGAATGGTACGAACGTATCCGGCGTTCTCGAAGAGGGTCCGGTAGTTGTCCAGGCCCGGTGTCGGCTCGGTGAAGCTCTTGACCAGCAGCAGGCCGAGCGGGACGACGTACACGACGAGCAGGAAGAGCACGCCGGGGACGGACAGCCAGGCCAGGCCGCCGCGCCGGACCGGCCGACGTCGCGCGGGCCCAGGGACGGCGGCGTCCGGGACGCTGTCGGTCAGGGAAGTCATCGCCTCCTCCTTTCGTGGCGTGGGTGCCGCGGCGTCAGGGCGCCTGGTAGACCTCGCGGCCCGCGATCCATGTCGACGCCACGGTGAGCGCGCCGATCTCGTCCGCCGGGACCTCGGTGGGGTCCCGCGACAGCACGGCGAAGTCGGCCGCCTTTCCCGCCGACAGCGAGCCGAGTTCGGCCTCCCGGCCCAGGGAGTACGCCGCCCATGTGGTGTACATCCGCAGCGCCTCCTCCACGGAGACCGCCTCGTCGGCCTCCAGCACCTCGCCGTCGTTCACCCGCCTGGTTACGGCCGTCTGCATGGCGGGGAACGGATGGTGCTGGTCGGCGGTGATGCCGATGGCGTCCGAGTTACCCGGGACGGGCAGGCCCTGGTCGATGAGCGTCCGGAACGGCATGACCGGACCGATGCGGTCGCGGCCGAGGTGCTTGATGTAGCCGGGGGCGGTGGTACGCAGGAACGCCGGCTGGGGCACGGGGACGATCCGGGCCGTGACCAGGCGGTCGATCCGTTCCTTGGTCATGAACATGTTTCCGGCATGCTCGATGCGGTGACGCGGCGCACCGCGGCGTCGGTCGCCCAGGGCCTCGATCGCCTCGATCGCCTGGTCCAGGGCGCGGTCGCCGATGGCGTGTATCGCTATCTGGAGGCCGGCCTCGTCGGCGGTCCGAACGAGTTCGCGGACCTCCTCGTCGCGGTAGGCGAGTTCGCCGCGGTAGCCGGGTTGGCCGGGGTAGTCCTCGTAGAGGGCGGCGGCGCCCGCGGTGAGGCCGCCGTCGAGAAATATCTTGACCCCGCTCAGCCGCAGCCGGTCCGGATCGAGCCCGGCGAACCGCTCGGCCAGTCGCCCGGAGGCGACGTCCCGCGCCGAGGCGACCACCGGCAGCTTCGGGTACAGCGAAGCCCGCAGGACCAGCCCGCCGGAGCGCTCGACGTCCATGAGCGCGTCAAGCCCCTCGGCGTGCAGCACGATGTCGCCGAGGGCCGTGACTCCCACACTGAGGTAGCGTTCCTGCACTCGGCGGATGCCCTCGGCCAGTTCGGCGGGCGCCGGCTGCGGGCCGCCCAGCGGCGAGAACATGTCGTACGTGCGCCCGGTCGCCTCCCGGGTCAGCGGATCGCGCTCGATGCGCCCGCCCGGAGCGTCGGGGGTGTCGTCGTCGACGCCGAGCAGCTCAAGGCCGAGGCTGTTGAAGACGTTGAGGTGGTAGCTCGCCCGGTACATCACCGGGTGGGTGGTGCTGACCCGGTCGAGGTCGTGCTTGTCCGGGTAGCGGCCCTCGGCGAGTTTATGGTTCTGGTAGTGCTCCCCCATGCCCATCACCCAGGTCCCCGCGGGTGTGCGGGCGGCGGTCCGGCACAGGGCGTCGACGATCCCGTCGATGGAATCCACCCGTGAGGACCGGCAGTCGGTGGCGATCTCCCAGGCATAGGCCATCAGGTCCAGGTGCGAGTGGGCGTCGATCAGGCCCGGCACGATCGTGGCGCCCGCCATGTCGACGGTCCGCGTGTTCCGGCCGTCGGCCGGCACCGACTCGGTGGAACCGACGGCGGTGATGATCCCGTCGCGGAAGCCGATCGCCTCGGCACGCGGCTGCCGCGGATCCATCGTCAGGACGTTGGCGTTGACGACGCGGACGTCATGGGGCTGTGTCACTGCTGCTCCTGGACGAAGGAAGGGAACGCGCGGACCGGCTCGCGGGTGGCTGTGGAGATCTGCACGGTCTTGGTATCGAGGAACTCCTCGACTCCGGCCCGGCCGCGCTCGCGGCCGATGCCGCTGGCTTTGACGCCGCCGAAGGGCAGCGCGGGCTCGCTGACCAGGGCGCAGTTGACGCCCACGGAGCCGACGGCGAGCCGGCGGGCCACGGCCAGGGCGCGGCGCTGGTCGGCCGAGAAGACGTAGCCGGCCAGGCCGTACTCGGTGTCGTTGGCCAGGGCCACCGCCGTCTGTGCGTCGGGGCAGCGCACGACGGCCAGCACGGGACCGAACAACTCCTCGGCGAAGACGGCCGGCTGCGCACCGGACGATGCGGCCAGGACGGCCGGCCGCAGAAAGACGCTCTCCGCGGTCTCCCGAATCCGGCCGCCGCCGGTCAGCAGTCGAGCTCCCTGCGCGACCGCGGTGCGGATCTGTTCCTCGACGCGTTCCACGGCCGCCCGGTCGATCAGCGGACCCAAGTCGGTGTCCGGGTCCCCCGGGTCACCGACACGCAACCGGGATGTGGCGGCCACCAGTTCGCTGGTGAACTCCTCGGCGACGGCGTCGACGACGTAGACCCGGTTGGCCGCCACGCATGTCTGGCCGGCGTTGCCGAACCGCGCCCGTACCACCTGTTCCACGGCGTGGCCGACGTCGGCGTCCTCCAGGACGACCGCAGGCGCGTTGCCGCCGAGTTCGAGCAGCACCCGCTTGATTCCCGAGGAGGCCTCCCGGGCGATGAACTCGCCGACGGCGCGGGAGCCGGTGAAGCTGACGCAGGCGACCGCAGCACTGTGCAGCAGGACGTCGCTCACCCGGCGCGGGTCGCCGGCCGGCAGGACGTTCAGGACGCCGGCCGGCAGTCCGCCGCGGTGCAGCGCGGCGGCGATGGCCAGGGCGGTCAGCGGCGTCTGCTCGGCCGGCTTGAGCACCACCGTGCAGCCGGCCGCGAGCGCGGCACCGACCTTGCACGCGACCATGAACGCCGGGAAGTTCCAGGGGGTGATGGCGACGACAACGCCGACCGGTTCGCGCAGCACCAGGGCGTCGCGGTCGGCGGCGACGTCCGGCCACGCCTCGCCGGTCAGCCGCAGCGTCTCGTGGCCGAACCACTCGAAGAAGCGAACAGTGCTGGCCACTTCGCCACGTGCCTCTGCCAGTGGCTTGCCGGTCTCGGCCGACAGCAGGACGGCCAGGTCCTCGGCGACCGCCCCCAGTTCGGCCACGCCCGCCCGCAGCGTCTCGTAGCGCCGCCAGGCGGGCATGGCCGACCAGGCGTCCAGCGCCGCCGCGGCGGCCGAGACGGCCGCGGACGCGTCGTCGGCGTCGGCGTCGCCGACCGCCGCCAGGGTCTCGCCGGTCGCCGGTGCCCTTACCTCGAATCGTTCGGCGCGGGCCCGGTACTCGCCGCCGACGAAGGGCCCCGGCGCACGGCCGACGAGCGCTTCGACCACCGTGCGTGTCGCGGTCATCGGCCGGGCACCTCCTCGGCGGGCGACACGTACTCGGTGTCGGCGACCGGGCCCGTCCACGCCACGTCGCCGAAGTGCAGTACGAACTGCACGAGTTGGCTGTGCTCGGAGGCCCCGTGCCAGTGCTCGACGCCCGGCTGGGTCCAGCACACGTCGCCCGGGCGCAGGATCGCCCCCTGGCCGTCGCGCTCCTGGATCCAGCCCTCGCCGGCCAGGGTGTAGAGCAGCTGGCCGCCGGGATGGCTGTGCCAGTGCGTCCGGGAGCCGGGCGCGAAGAACATCGTCAGTGCCCGGGTGCCGTCCTGGTCCATGACGATGTCCGACCACACGGTGCCCGTCGTGGTCGCCGAGCGCATTGCGCTGACGCGTCCGGTGGGGATTCCACGGCCGATGTACACCTCAGTTCTCCTTCGCAGCGTCGGCCAGCATGCGGCGGCCGGCGTTGTAGCCGGTGACGCCGCTCATGAAGTTCCCCGGCCAGCTCCCCACGCCGCACAGGTACAGGCCAGGCACGGGGGTGCGGTAGTCCGAGCAGCCGGGCATCGGCCGGGAGTCGAAGACGCGCCCGGGCACGATGTCACCGTGTGCGCCGTTGCCCTCGGGCAGGGCGAACTCTCGCTCCAGGTCCAGCGGGGAGTACACGTGGCAGCCCGCCAGGATCGAGGGCAGGTTGGGGATGTGCTCGGTGAGGGTGTCGACGACGGCCTGACCCAGTGCGTCCTTCTGGTCGTCCCAGGTGCCCTCGGTGAGGTGGTAGGGCACGCCGCGCACGCTGACGCTCACGAAGTGGCAGCCCGGCGGGGCCAGCGACGGGTCGTGCGCGGAGTCCATGATCGCGGTCACGGTCGGGCGGCGCGACCATCGTCCGACGGTCGCTTCGTTGTAGGCGGCCTGGAGGACGTCGATACTCGGTGCCACCCGGAAGTTGCTGCCGCAGAACAGTTCGTTCTCCTCGTCCGAGGTCGCCGCCGCGAAGCGTGGAGTGCCCTCCAGCGCCAGGTGCACCTTCGCGGACGACCCCCTCATGACGATGTTCGAGGCCAGGGCGTGGGGCTCGTCGCCCAGTTCGGAGGGCGTGAGCATCTGGGTGAGGGTCAGCTTCGGGTCGGCGTTCGACAGCACGCGCCGGGCGCGCAGCTCGGTGCCGTCGGCGAGCGCGACGCCGACGGCCCGGCCACGTTCGCAGATGATCCGCTCGACGTGGGCGCCGGTGCGGATCTCGACGCCGAGGGCCTGGTCGGACCGTGCCATCGCCTGGGTGACCGCGCCGATCCCGCCGACGGGTGCGGCGTTCTTCATCATCAGTTCGTTGTCGTCGACCGTGCCGACGCTTCTCATGGACTCCTCCCACAGCGGACGTTGCAGCAGGAGGTAGGCGCTGCCCGGGGTGCGGGGGCCGATGAGGTTGGTCGCGACGGCGGTGCCGGCGAAGAACGCCTGCAGCTCGGGCGAGTCGAGGTACTCCTCCAGGATGTCGGCGACCGGGCCGAACATGACACGGTCGAAGGCGTGCCGGTCGGCGGGTGTGGTGAAGCGGTTCGCCACTTCGGCCAGTGTCGGCGGGTCGTCGTAGAACGAGACCGCCATCCGCCGTGCGACCGCGGCGAAGAACTCCAGCACGCCGAAGAACCCGTCCACGTCCTTCGCGCCGCGGGCGAACCTCTCGATCTCGGCCCGGCGGCGGCCCCGGTCCGGCCACGGGGCCAGTGCCCTGCCGCCGTCGAAGAGGGTCAGCGAACCCAGCTTCGGCCGGCGGAAGCGCAGTCCGAACCGGGTGAGCCGCATGTCGTGCTCGATGCGGGGGTCCAGGCTGTGGCTGGAGTTCGCCACGCTGCTGCCGCGGTAGCCGGGAAAGATCTCCTCGGTGACGCAGGTGCCGCCCACGATGTCACGGCGCTCCAGCATGAGCACCGACCAGCCTGCCCGCGCGAGGTACCAACCCGCGACCAGGCCGCTGTGACCGGCGCCGATGATGACTACGTCGTACGTCTTCGCCATGGTTCCTCGTCCGTGGGAGTCCGTGAAACGGTGCAGGGTGCTCAGCCCAGGGGAGTGATCACACGCGAGGTGATGCGCCAGCCCTCGGGGTCCTTGCGGAGCGTGTCGCGGTACTCGGCGCTGGTGATCACACCGCCGGTGCGCAGGGTGAGGGCCTTCATGACGCAGTTCGCATGTGTTCCGTCGTAGTCGGTGACCAGGACGTTGGTGATGTGGTGGCTGACCGCTGGGCTGGCGATGCCTTGGAACGCCTTGATCAGTTCCGCCAGCCCGTCGGCCACGAGCCGGCCGGGGTTCTCGAAGTGGACGTCGTGCGCGAAGACCTCGCCCATCCGGTCGTAGTCGTGCGCGTCGAGCACGTACGCGACCCGCGAGACGGTGTCGTTGATCTGCACGATGTCCTCCGCACGCGCCGTGTCAGCGGGCATCGGGATTCTCCTCCTGCGACGGGACGTCGCGTGTGACGTACGGCTTGGTTCTGAAGACGCTGCGACGTCGCAGCGCACGGAAGAATGGCGCAGCGCAGGCGCCTTGCGCTTCCACTGTGTGGAAGTTAGTGTTTCGCGTGGCAGAAGTATTTACACGGGTTCGGTCCGGGGTCAAGCGGCCCGGCGGGAAACTCCGGACGGTGAGAGGACAAGCGATGAGCAACCGGACGACGGATTCGCAGAGCGTCCGGTCGGTGACCCGGGCACTGACACTGTTGTCGGCCGTGACGCGCGGGCCGAAGACGCTGACGAAACTGGCGCAGTACGCCGACGTCAGCCTCAGCACCGCCTCACGGCTGCTCGGGACGCTGCGCCAGGCCGGCTACGTCACTCAGGAGGAGGACGGCACGTACGTTTCCGGCCCGGAGATCACCGCGCTGATCTACTCCGCCGACCAGTGGTCCGGGGCGCGCTCGCTCGCCACCCGCGCCACCACGGCACTGCGCGAGGTGCTGGACGAGACCATCGCGTTCTTCGTCCGCGCCGGGAACGAGCGCGTCTGTATCGAGTCCGCGGAGTCGAGCCGCCTGGTGCGCCGCGTCTGCCAGCCCGGAGAACGCGGCCCGATCCATGTCGGTGCGGCAGGCAAGGCCCTGCTCGCGTTCGACCCCGAGGGCCTGGCACGGTTCGAACTGCCGGGCGGCGCGACGACGTTCGAAACCCCAGGCGGGGAGCGCAGCCTGGACGACCTGCGCACCGAGTGCGTGGCGATCCGCAAGCGCGGGCACTCCTACAGCGCTCGCGAGACCACCGACGAGTCCTGGTCCGTCGCCGCACCGGTCTTCCGCGGCGGCGTGCTGATCGGCGCGCTGACCATCGTCGTACCGCTCACGCGGTCGGACGACATCTACGTCGTGGAGGCCGCGAACGCCCTCGTGGCGGTGGCCGAGAAGATCAGCGGCCCCTGACACCGGCGCCGCCAGGGCCGTCCGCTGTGTCGGCGAACGCCATCCAGCCCGCACACCCCGGGGCGGCAGGCCACGGATGTGGTCCTTGATGGGCGGGAGGCCGTTCCCGCCTGCTCAGCACTGACGACGAGGACTTCGCCGTGGCGACGACCACCACCCGACCGGTCAAGCTCGGGCGGCCCTTCACCCGCTGGTCACTGCGCAAGCTCGTCGCCTGCCTGCGGAAGGTCGACGGCCGGGTCATCCGCATCGGCCGCGAGGCATTACGCTGCCTGCTCGCCCGCACTCGGTCTGTCCCGGGCCCGGACCGAGCCTCCGAGGTCGGTCACGCGAAACGTGGCCGCGCGGAGACCATTACGCGCAGGAGCGGGGGTGGTTCTGGTCGCGCCAGGCCCGAGGCGAGAGTCCGTATGCCTGTTTGAACACCTTGCTGAAGTGGGTCGCGTCCACGAAGCCCCACCTTCGTCCGATCGCTGCGATGGTCCGCCGCCGGCCGTTCGGGCCGGCCAACTCTCGCCTGCATTCCGCCAAGCGGTGTGTACGGATCCAGTCTCCCAGGCTGATGCCCGACCCGGACAGCACAGCGTAGAGATGACGTACGGAGATGCCGTGTGCGGCGGCGATCCGTGCAGCCGACAGACCGGGGTCGGCCAGGTGTGCCCGGATGTACTGAGTGATCCGCAGGCTGAGTGTTGCCTCCAACGGGCGTTTGGCAAGGCTGGAGTTGCCGTACTGGCACGTCAGGACGGCGCGGAGGAGTTCGACGCTGGGCTCCACGACGGCGTCTGCGTGCACACCCTGGTGCAACTCGTCGCTGCCGGCCAGTTGGGAGAAGTAGGTGAAGGCGAGAGGCGCAATGGGGTTGTCGGGCCCCAGGATGACTGAGCTGGTGTCTCGCAGCAGCCGGTCGGGGAGCGCGAGTGCCGCGCGGGGGAAGCGCAGGAAGTGGTGGTCGACTCCCTCGTCGAAGAGAAGTGTGTAGGGAGCGATCGATTCGTAGACGGCGAATTCCCCCGGTCCCAGTACACACTCGCGTCCGTTCTGCGCGACCAGGCTGGTGCCCGTCACCTGCAGGCCGAGGAAGACAGCAGGCTCCTCGTCCTCCCGGGCCAGCCGTTCCGTACGACGGATCGTGACCGCGGTGGCCCGCGCCGAGCAGATCCTGAGGGGTCCGACGGTGCCGAGCCCTATGCGAACGGAGAGGTCCTCAGCGGGAGGACGGTGATCGATGTCGACCGCCACCACGGATTCCCACACGGCGTGCCGGACCACTTCCTCCCGGTCACGCGGCGCTATGAACGCGGTGTCCAGAACCGGGCTCATGAGGCAGACCTTCGTCTGCATCGGCCATACAGCCGGCCTGACCACACCTCGGTCCGTTCCCCCACAAGCGCCCCCCGACACGGACAGTTCCCGGCGCCAGCTTGGCAGGATTCGATCCCGCTGCGCAACGGCTTCGACAGGCGCGCGCAGGCCGTCGCCTGATGCGGCGTCAACTGAGGCGGTGCGCTACTGACACATTTCCCTGCACGGATGACAAAGTCCGAAGCCCACGATGACTCTAAGGTCCATGGGCGAGGTCACTGAGACGACATCACCGACCGGAAGGATCGCATCGTGCAACACGTATCAACGACGCTCCGCATGCGGATCGGAGTGTTGGGGGCTCTGGCTCTCCTCTTCGCCGCCGTCCTGACGGCCAGCCCGATGATGACTGCACCGGCCCACGCCGCCTACGGTCCGTGCAACACGACGGTGAAGCGCACCGATGGGCTGGGCGGTACTGGCAATTACTACACAGTCCCCGCGCGCACCGGTAACGGTCTGAGCTGTTACATGCAATATCAGACGGGCAGTTCAAACGCGGTGACGGCGCTGCAGCGAGCCATCCTTTTGTGCTACAGCGGCACCTATGCCGCCAATCGGATCAGCGCCACCGGAGGGGCAGACGGGGTCTACGGCACCGGCACGGTGGATGCCGTTCGGTGGCTCCAGGCCAACCGTCTCGGCGTGAGCGCCGACGGCGTCTACGGGCCTGCGACCCGTGGCGAGATGCTGTGGCCGTTGTATTACAAGACCGGTTCCTTTATCAGTTGCCTCAACCCCGGGTTCTAGTCAACACAACGTCCGTTGACGCCGACCTCTGTACCCGAGGTCGGCGTCGACGTCTGCAGTGCAGGCCAATATCGCAGGCACCGGCACTCATGCCCCTCAGCGGAAGTCGCCCTCGCCGGTGGCCGGGGTCGGCGGTCGGCGGGAGGTGGTCCTCCCGGTCGACGACGGTGACGTTCAGCCCGGCTACCGGATGGGCGAACAACTCGTCGACGTACTGGCGTGGCTCTGCTGCTCGATGCAACAGCAGATCACCGCCAGCCATACGCCGAAGGCGCTGGACGCGATCCAGATCCACGGAATTCGACGCATGCGGGGCATGAAGGTTCTCTCGGTGTGACGGGGGACGGTCGGACCGTCTAGTACAGGGTGAAGTCGTGCTGGGGTCCGCGCTCGGCCTCCGACCGCGGACCGAAGAAGCGCCGGCCGGAATTCCCACAACTCGTTGCCGTAGCTGCGGAACCACTGGCCCTCGCGGTCGTGCCACTCGTACTGGAAGCGCACGGCGATTCGGTTGCCGTCGTACGCCCAGAGGCTCCCACGAGTGTCCGTGACCAGCCGCGCAGCCCCATGTGTCTGTTGGAGTCCGCGGCGGCAGGCTCCAGGATTCCTCGCAGACGGGGGGTACCGCGATGGAGCAGGCCCCATGTGTGCCAGGTCCTGCCCATGGGGACATCCCCATGGGCACGACCTGGACTGACGCGCGGTTCGACGTGCCGGCTGACGCACGCTGCGCCGCGCGTCCTGCGACGCGCGGCGCAGCTCACGGCGCGGACGGCCTTCATCCTGCCGTCACTTCACCGCGTCGGCGAACAGCGGCACCACCTTGTCGATGGCGTAGCCGACCGAGAGGACGGAGTTGGTGGCGAAGGACTGGCTGATGTTCTTGTCGTCGAAGACGATGGAGTGGCCCTTCTCCACCGCCGGCAGGGACTTGTAGAGCGGGTCCGACGAGATCTTGGACGCGTCGATGCCGATGGGCGCCATCACGACGAGGTCGGCGTCCAGCATCTGCAGGTTCTCCTCCGACACGGACACCGAGAACGAGGAACCGGCCTTGGCGTCGACCTTCGGGTTGTTGGTGAAGCCCAGCTGCTGCACGAAGTTGACCCGGTCCGTGCCCTTCACATAGGCGCCCCAGCCGACCGAGGTACGGGAACCGAGGGTGATCGTCTTGCCCTTGAACTCGGGGTGCGCCTTCGCGGCGGCGGTGAACTTCTGCTGGGTGTCGGAGATGAGCTTCTCGCCCTGGTCGGCGAGGCCGAGAGCGGTCGAGATCATCGTGGTCTGCTGCTGCCAGGAGATCTTGTACTGGTCGCCGCCCTTGGGCACGCCGAGCGTCGGTGCGATCTTGCTCAGGGTGCCGTACCGGGTCTGGTCCCCACTGGACTTGACGTCGAGAATCAGGTCCGGCTTGAGCGCGGCGATCTTCTCGTACTCCGGCTCCAGCGTGCCGATCTTCTCGGGGCTCTGGTCGTACCGGCCCGTGGCCCACGGGCCGACGCCGTCGCCGCCGAAGGCGAGCCAGTCGCTCTGGCCGACCGGCTGCACGCCGAGGGCGAGGGCGGTCTCGGCGTCACCCCAGCCGAGCGCGACGACCCTCTTGGGCTGGGACTTGACGGTGACGGTACCGAACTTGGTGGTCACCTCGGCGGGGAAGGCGCCGGATGTCTTTGAGCCGGAGGCGTCGGAGGCGTCGGTGCCGGAGTCGGTGTCGTTCGAGGAGGAGCCGCAGGCGGCGAGGGCACCGAGCAGCGCGACGGCCAGGAGAGAGGCGAGCAGGCGCCACAGGCCGCGCCCGGTACGGGCGGTCTGGTGCGAGGACGTGCGAGGCATGAGGGTTCTTTCTGTGTGCGGTTCACTGCCCGGTGGGGGCGGCGCTGATGTGGTGGCGGCCCAGTGGTACGACCATCGGTGTGCCGGAACCGGGGTCGGGGATCACGGTGGAACGCAGCCCGAACACCTCGCGTACGAGGGACTCGGTCACGATGGCGGAGGGCGCGCCCTCGGCGACGACGCGGCCGTCCTTCATGGCGATCAGGTGATCGGCGTAGCGACAGGCCAGGTTCAGGTCGTGCAGGACGACGGCGAGGGTGACGCCGCGCTCCCGGTTGAGGTCGGTGAGCAGGTCCAGCACGTCCAGCTGGTGGCTGATGTCGAGGTAGGTGGTGGGCTCGTCGAGCAGGAGGATGCCGGTCTCCTGGGCGAGCGCCATGGCGATCCAGACGCGCTGGCGCTGCCCGCCGGAGAGTTCGTCCACCGACCGGTCCGCGAGTTCCAGGACGTCGGTGGCGAGCATGGCCGCGGCGACGCCGTCGTCGTCCGCCTTCGTCCAGCGGCGGAACCAGCCCTGGTGCGGGTAGCGGCCGCGGCCGACCAGGTCGGCGACGGTGATGGCATCGGGGGCCACCGGACTCTGCGGCAGCATGCCGAGACGGGCGGCCACCTGTTTCGTGGACGTGGAGTGGATGTCATGGCCGTCCAGGAGGACGGTGCCGGCGGTCGGGGTCAGCAGCCGTGCCATGGCGCGCAGCAGTGTGGACTTGCCGCAGGCGTTCGGGCCGACGATGACGGTGAAACGTCCCGGCGGCAGTGTGACGTCGAGACCGGAGATGATCTCTCGCTCCCCGTAACCGAGACCCAGGCCGCGGGTTTCGAGGGTGTGCGGGGACGCCACCGTGTTCTCCTTGTGGGTCACCGTGCTGGTCTCCTTGCGGCAGATGGGGCGGGGCGGGTCGGGCGGGACACGGTCAGCCGCCCCGGCCCACCCGGTTGGCGCGGGCGAGCAGCCACAGCAGGTACGGGGCGCCGACGACGCTGGTCACGACGCCCACCGGCAGCTGTGTGTGCGGCAGCAGATGCTGGGCGGCGAAGTCGGCGGAGCACACCAGCGCGGCGCCGGTCAGCGCGGAGGGCACCAGCGCCGCGCCCCGGCCGGGCAGGAGCCGGCGCGCGATCGGCGGACTGACGAAGGCGACGAAGCCGATGGGCCCCGCCGCCGCCGTGGCGACGCCCACGAGGGCAGTGGCACTGGCCAGCAGGGCGAGGCGGCTGCGTTCGACCCGGGCACCGAGCCCGCCGGCCGCCTCGTCGCCGAGCTGCAGCGCCGCCAGCCCGCGGGAGGCGACGAGGGTGAGCGGGACCAGGAGCACGGTGCAGCCGAGCAACGGCCAGAAATGGGGCCACGAGCGGCCGTTGAGACTGCCGGTCAGCCACACGAACGCGTTCTGGGCCTCGGTGACCTCCGCCCGTGTCATCAGATAGGAGCGCAGGCTGATCAGTCCGGTGCCGACGCCGATGCCGATGAGCACGAACTTCCCGCCGCTGACCCCGCTCCGCCAGGCCAGCAGGTAGATCGCGGTTCCGGCCAGCAGGGCGCCCGCGAGGGCCCCGCCGGACAGGGCCAGGCCGCTGAGCCCGAACGCCATGGACATCAGGACGGCCGCGGCGCTCGCGCCGGCACTGACACCGATGACGTCGGGGCTGGCCAGCGGGTTGCGCAGCAGCGCCTGGAAGACGGCGCCCGACAGGCCGAAGCAGCAGCCGACGACGAGGGCCAACAGGGCGCGCGGCAACCGGAGTTCGTGCACCACGAACCGACTGCCCGGGTCGCCGCCGCCGGTGAGGACGGCCAGCACGTCGGCCGGGGGGACATCGATGTCGCCGACCATGAGCGACAGCAGCAGCGCGGCCAGCGCGGTGAGCGTCAGGGCGAGGCAGACGGCACCGAAGCGGATGCGGCCGGCTCGGCGGAGCCGCCCGAGCCGTGCGGCGCCTTCGGCGGTCGGCGCGTTCACAGGTCGGCCTTCCGACGTCGGCGGACCAGGACGATGAAGGGTACGCAGCCCACGGCCGCGGTGACCACGCCCACCTGGATCTCGCCGGGGCGGGCGACCACGCGTCCGACGACGTCGGCGACCAGCAGCAGGATCGGGGCGAGCAGTGCGCTGTAGGGCAGGATCCAGCGGTGGTCGGGGCCGGTGATCATCCGTACCGCGTGCGGGACCGCCAGGCCGACGAACCCGATGGGCCCTGCGACGGCGGTCGACGCCCCGCACAGCAGCACGACGCTCGCCGCGCCGACGAGGCGTGCCACGGCGACCCGTTGGCCCAGGGCACGCGCGATGTCGTCACCGAGGGCCAGGCCGTTGAGCCGCGGCCCGAGCGCGAGGGCGAGCACACCGCCGACGGCCACGAAGGGCACCGCCTGGAGGAGCACGTCCAGATCGCGGCCGTCGAGGGCGCCGACCTGCCAGAAGCGGAACTGGTCGTAGGTCTGGCTGTCGGACAGCAGCATGGTGTCGGTGGCGGAGACGAGCAGCGCGGTGGCGGCGGCGCCGGCGAGGGCGAGTTTGACCGGTGTCGCCCCTTCGCGCCCGAGGCCGGCGACGCCGTAGACGAGTCCGGCCGCCAGGCAGGCGCCGAGGAAGCCGAACCAGATGTACTGGGCGGGTTCGGTGAGGGACAGCACGCTCATCGCGAAGACGACGGCGACCGCCGCGCCCGCGTTGATGCCGAGCAGCCCGGGATCGGCCAGCGGGTTGCGGGTCACGCCCTGCATGACGGTGCCGGCGAGACCGAGGGCGGCGCCGGCCAGCAGACCTGCCAGGGTGCGGGGTATGCGGACTTCTTGGACGACGAGTTGGCCGCGTACGGAGCGGTCCGGGTCCAGGACGCCGTGGACGACGTCGTGCAGGGAGACGTCGCCCGACCCGACGGCGAGGCTGAGTGCGGTGGCCGCGAGGAGCAGGACGGCCAGGAGCCAGAGGCCCGCCGCGAGGGCCGACCCGCGGTGTCTGGGGCCGACACGTGTTTCCGAAGTCCGGTCCTCCCGTGCGGCGGCGGGTGCGTTCACCGGCGGGTTGCGCGCCGGAGCGGGCGCTGCCGGGTGGGAAGGGGGCGCATGTACGGGTTCCTCGGGACGGGTAGGACGGCAGACGAACTCACCGGATCGACCGCCTCCGGTTCATAAGGTAAGGCAAACCTAACATTGATAATGTGCTCGGTGTACCTATCCGCCCGACGCACACCATGGGAGTCGGCCTTGCCGCAGACGATCGCCACCTCCGGGAACGGGCCGGACGCCGTGGCCGAGGAGGGCTGGGTCGAACTGGGCTCACGCGCCGAACTGCGCGCACTGCTGGGCGAGCCCGCGCCCGTGGTGATCGAGAAGGTCCACGACCGGCTCACCGACAAGGACCGGGCCATCCTGGCCCGTGCGCCGTTCTGTCTGCTGGCCACCTCCGATTCGCGGGGTGACTGCGATGTCTCCCCGCGTGGGGGCGCGCCGGGATTCACCCACGTCGTCGACTCCGGCACGCTCGCCCTGCCCGACCGGCCGGGCAACCGGCGCGGCGACAGCCTCCACAACATCCTCGACAACCCGCACGCCGGCCTGCTCTACCTGATCCCTGGTGGCAAGGAGGTACTGCGCGTCAACGGCCGCGCCCGCATCCTCACCGACGCCCCGTTCTTCGACGCCATGACCGAGGGCGACCGCCGGCCCACGCTCGCTCTGGTCCTGGAGATCGACGAGATCTACCGCCACTGCCCGCAGTCGCTGCGCCGCTCGGGCATCTGGGACCCACCCTCGTGGCAGGTTCGCTGAGTCCCACACAGTCCGGGCCCACCTCCGTCGAACCGGGTCGAGACGCCAAGAGCGCGAGGTGGCCGACACCGCCTGCGCTGACGTGCATTCTCCACCCGGATGTCGCGGTACTGCCGGTGGTGCGGCGCCCACCAGTACCCCTGGTCGTCGTCGGCGAGCCGACACCCGGGGCGGCGCCACAGGCCCGGCCACACGTTTCTGCTGCGGGACTCCGTTTTGCGAGTCATGCCGGCTCACGAGCGCCGAGCCCGGCAGCGACCCATCCCGGGCCGCAGAAGAACGACGATGGCCGGCAGCCCGTGCCGTTTGTGCTTGGTCCGACCAGCGGTGTCTCATCGGGTGGCCGGTGCGGCCGCGGTGGAGCGCGTCATTTCTCGGCCGGGGTGAGGGCTCGGGGGAGGCGTAGCTGGAAGCATGCTCCGAGGGTCCGGGGGGTGAGGGTGAGGGTGCCTCGGTGGCGGTGGGCCAGGTCGCGGGCGATGGCGAGGCCCAGGCCGGTGCCGCCGTGGTCGCGGGAGCGTGCGTCGTCGAGCCGGACGAAGCGTTCGAAGATCCGCTCGGCGTCCTCGGTGGGCACCCCCGGTCCGTCGTCGTGCACGGTGAGGACGACCCGGTCGTCCTGGTGCCGGACGGTGATCTGGATGCGGTGTGCGGCGTGGCGGACGGCGTTGTCGATGAGGTTGCGCAGCAGCCGTTCGAATTCGTCGGGGTTTCCGTGTACGTATGCGGGGGCGGTGCTGTCGCAGCTGAGGGTCAACGGCCGTTCGGTGAGGGGGTATTGCTCGGTCAGCCGGGAGGCGAGGGCTGTCAGGTCGACGGTTTCGGGGTCGGCTGCGGGGGTGCGGGTGTCGAGGCGGGCGAGGAGCAGCAGGTCTTCGGCGAGGGCCTGGAGGCGGCGGGTCTGTCGTGCGGCGGTGGTGGCCGTGGCGGGCCAGTCGGTGCGTTCCGGGTAAGCGAGCGCGACTTCCAGGCTGGCCAGCAGTGTGGTGAGGGGGCTGCGCAGTTCGTGGGCGGCGTCCGCGACGAAGCGGCGCTGCTGGGCGGCGGCGGTGTCGAGGCGCTGGAGGGTGGTGTTGATGGTGGTGGCCAGGGCGGTGATCTCGTGTCCCGTGGCGGGGACGGTGACGCGTTCGCGGGGGTCGCTCGCGGTGACCGAGGCGGTGAGGACGCGGATGGCTTCGACCGGCCGCAGCGCGATGCGGACGGTGAAGTAGGCGGCGGCGGCGATCAGTACGAGGCTGACGAGGCCGGCCCGCAGCAGCAGGCCGTCGGTGGTCCTGGTGATCGCCTCGGCTGTGTCCGGAAGTACCACCACATAGACCCGCAGGGTGGCGTCGGCGGTGACGCCCAGAGCGGCGGGTTTGTCGCTGCTCAGTGCACCGGCCCAGACATCGGCGTACAAGACCGGGTAGGTCCCGCCGGCCATGTCGAATCCGTTCCCGGGGTTGTAGTCGCGGCGCACCGGTATGCGGATGGGACGGATCGTATAGGACCAGGCCGCACCGTCATCCGGTGGGGCGGAGAGCGCGGATGGGGCGGGCAGCACATGGCGGGTGCCGGGACCGAAGGCGTCCATGCCTCCGCCGGCGGCGACAGCGGTGCGTCGGCCGGTCGCGACGACCTCGTACGGCACGGCGCTTCTGCGGCCGGGAACCGCACCGTCGTTCAGCTGATCGACGAGAGCGAGGAGATGTTTCCGGGCTTGTTCTTCGGCGATCTGCGTGCTCTGGCGGTAGACCTCGCGGTGCACCCACCAGCCGATACCGACCAGGACGACGGCGGCGGTCAAGGCGGCGGCCAGGGCCGCGCGGGCTCGTACCGAACGAGGCCACCAGCGGCGTCGCGGCTCAGTCGTGTTCACGGTCGTCCACCAGCCGGTAGCCGGTACCCCGTACGGTCTGCAGGGACTTCCGGTGGAACGCGGCGTCCACCTTCTTGCGGAGGGCGCTGACGCGCGCCTCCACCAGGTTGGGATCCTCGGCTTCGTCGGGCCACGCGTGATAGAGCAGATCCGTTTTGGAGACCGCCTGGCCCGCCCGGCGGGCCAGCAGCTCCAGCACGGCGAACTCCCGGGGTGTGAGTTCCACCCGGACCCCGGCCCGGCGGCACACCCGGCCGGCGACGTCCAACGAGAGGTCGCCCACGGCAAGGACGGGTGGGACGGCCGCGGCGGCTCGTCTGACCAGGGCCCGCAGCCGTGCGACGAGCACCGTGTAGGAGAAGGGTTTGGCCAGGTAGTCGTCGGCCCCCGTGTCCAGGGCCTCTGCCTGATCCCACTCCCCGTCCTTGGCGGTGAGTACCAGGATGGGTGTCGCGTTGCCCTCCCGGCGCAGCTGGGCGCAGACCTTGTAGCCGTTGAGTCCGGGCAGCATCAAGTCCAGTACGACAAGGGCGTATTCGCCGGTCCGGGCCATCCACAGTCCCTGCCGGCCGTCATGGGCGAGGTCGACGCTGTAGCCCTCGGCGGTCAGACCGGTGTGCAGGGTGTGGGCAAGGTCCACCTCGTCTTCGACCACCAGGATGCGCATGTGGTGCAGCCTCGCACAGTGCCGGCCCGCCTTCCTGATCGGCCGGTCAGGTTGGGTCAGCATCCGGTCAATGAGGTCCCGGCACGCTGGCGGAGTGTCTTCGCCCCTGCTGAAAGGCCCCGTCGCCGATGTCCCTTGATGAACGTGCCCCCGCCGTGGCCAGGACGGTTTCCCCTCCCGTACCCGCCCGTCGACGATCACCGGGCCCGGCCGAAGCCGTTGTCGTCATCGCGCCCTTGTCGCTGACCATCGCTCTGGGACTGTGGGGTATCCGCAGGCAGAACACTCTGTGGGGGGACGAGTCCGTCACCTATCAGCTCGCGCACCGCGATCTTTCGCAGATATGGCACACCGCCCAGCATGTTGATCTGGTCCATGCCCTTTACTACGCCGTGATGCATGAGATCTTCGGTCTCTTCGGCCAAGGACTGCTGACGTTGCGGCTGCCGTCTGTGCTGGCCATGTCCGTGGCGGCGAGCGGAGTCGGGCTTCTGGCGCTACGCCTGGCGGGACCCCGTGCCGGGCTGCTGGCCGGGCTGGTGTTTCCGCTTCTTCCCCAGGTACAGAAGTACGCGCAGGAAGGCCGCTCGTATGCCATGGTCTGTGCCCTGGTCACCTGGGCCACCTATGCGCTCGTGGTCAGCGTCCCGCATCGCGCCCGGTGGCGGTGGGCGGTCTACGGCTCCACCATGCTGCTGGCCTGTCTGCTCCATGAGTTCGCGGTCCTCGCCCTGGTTGCACATGGCGTCACACTGGTCGTCTCCCGTGTTCCACGACCGGTGCTGAGGGCGTGGAGTGTGGCTGCCGCGGGTGTTGTGGCCGGGCTGTTGCCACTGGCGATCTGCAGTGCGGGACAGTCGGAGCAGGTGTCCTGGATCGGCGGACCGGTGCGGCTTCGTTATTTCCTGGTTGTGGCGGTCGTGGGCGTGGCGTGCGCCCGAGCGCCCCTGAGGGTGAGGGGGCCCGTACGGCTTTCCGTGCTGGCGGTGCCGATTCTGGTGCTTCCGGGCCTTCTGCTGCTGATCACCTCACTGGTCAAGCCCCTCTTCGTCGACCGGTATGTGCTCTACAGCAATATCGGAATCGCCTTGCTGCTGGGCGCCTGGATGGACTGTTTCCACCGGCGGCAGCAGTCTCCCCGCATCGCGTGGATCGCGGCGGTTGCCGTGCTGGCCGCGCTCGTCCCGCCGAGCCTTTCGCTGAGGACACCGCAGAGCCGGAGCAATGACGCCACCGCCATCGGCGCCGCCGTACGCAAGGAAGGCCGTCCCGGCGACGGGCTGCTCTATCTCTCCGGCCAGCAACGGATCTTGACCGGGGCCAACCCAGAGGACACCCGTTTCCTGACGGATCTGGCCCTGGCACAGGACCCCGTTTCGTCGAACACACTTGCGGGTGTCGAGCTTCCCGCCCGGGATATTGCGGCACGCATGCTGGAATTCGACCGGATCGTCGCGGTCCGCGCGGTGGGTGTGCACTCGTCGAGCAACCCGCAGGAGGAAGCGAAAACAAGCACCCTGCGGCGCCACTTCCGCGAGTACGGAACAACCCATGTCAACGGGGCGCGAGTCACTGTCTATGTCCGAGACCACGACCCGTCCGCGAAGGCCGGCCCTCGGCCCGACAGCTCGGGAGCGGGCGGTGGGGTGATGAGGTGACCGCGACCGGTGCCGGCCCGGCCGGCACCACCGCCGTCAGCAACTTCCGGCAGTGTTTCGGCTGGGTGAGCCGCGAAGGGGGCTCACCCCGTCCCTCCCGCCGACCAGAACTGCGTCACGTAGTGCTCAATCCCGTCAGGCACGCCGTCTCTGCCTGCCCGCGCGGCCTCCTCACGCCCCGTGCAGTGGATACGGACGCTCCACATCGTCGATGCAGACGGCAACCTGATGTCTTCAAGACCGGGACCGCTCATCGACCACAACCGTACGACCCCGGAGCGGCACTCGATCCGCGCCACCGCGGTCCTGTCCCACACCCCCTCCAGCGGGGGCGGCTCCTGCGCCCAGACCTGGGCGGTGAAGTCGATGATCTGCGTGTGCGCTGCGGTGGTCACATCGACGCGTCCAGGATGCTGGGTGCCGAAGTCCCCGGCTGCGAAACCTTCGGGAAACATCGCCGGCAGCCAAGCGTCATCGGCATCCTGCATGGACAAGCCGTAGTAGTCGACCAGCACCTTGACACGCTGAACATCCAACGGCTCCATGCCGATGATCCTTTCCAGCGGGCCTTCCAGTCACCCCGTCGATCCGGAGTGGGCGCACATCACGCTCGACCAGACCAATTGCCCAGCCTGCCTCATCACCCCAGGCAGCGCGACCAGTTCGCCACCCCAGGCTGCCGGCGCCTCGTCGGCATGCCCGCGTTCACGGTGACGATGGGCTCGCTGCCGACGTACCGCTCCGACGTCGCTCGACACACCCTTAGTGCCCGCTCAGCTGCGCTGTGACCTGTCCGCTTGGAGAGCCCGGCGGAGCGCCTGCAACGGGTACGGGGTCTCCCTGCTCTCGTCCTGGACCTTGACGTAGAAGTCCGTCATCACTGCGGCGAGCGGTGCATGGCGGGAGAGGATCGCCCTGGCCTTTTGCGGTCCGTCCGGCGGGTCCTCCCCTTCCGCGCATGCGCGGATAAGTGCCTCGCGTTCTTTGCGCTCATATCCGTACAGATGCGTGATCAGCCTGTTCACCAGCCAGCTGCGCGTGTAGCAGCGATCATAGGTCCGGTGCACTTCGTAGAAACTGGTCTCGGACGGTGACAGATCGAATTGGGAGGAGATGGCGAGGCCGTAATCGGCGAAGTAGAGGCGTTGGCCGTCGGTCAGGATGTTCTGAAAATGGGCGTCGAAGTGCAAAAGCCCGCGAGCGTTCATGAAGGACGTGCCGGCCTCCAGTTCGCCCTCCACCAGGGAACAGGCCCGGTCGGCAGACTCTTCATCAGCCTGTACTTGCTTGGCAAGCCACTCGTCGAGCGTCTGAGGGATGTACTCCAGGAACAGCGTGAGGCTCGCAGTGGACTGCTGAAGAGCCTCGATACGACGGCGTACCTCCGGCCTGCCTCCCCAATAGGCCACGACCCGCTCCACGTTCGCGAGTTCCTCGGGAAGAGCGGCCGTGTCCGGCAGCACGCGCCAGTGATACATCATCGGGAACCCTTGGTGCTGCCCTCCGAGCACCCAGTTCGTCGTCATGGTGTGAACGGCGAGCTCCCGCCATGCCCCGAAACCAGGCCCTCCACCGACGCCGTATTGGCAGAAGGTGGGAATCCGGAACAGGTTGGCCGTGGAACGCGCATGCTCCGGCAGCCGCTCCATATCCGTGAGCGGCACCCGCTTCACGAAGACCGGCTTCCCGTCAACCTCCAGCAGCGCAGATCTCCCGCCAATGCCAGAGCCAAGCGGCACGGCGGCGTCCGCAAGCTCACTCAGCTGGCGATCACTTCGAAGGGCGAGAGACGTGGAGACAGTGCTGTAGGCGGCCAGGCGTGCGTCTTCTGGCATATAGGGATGTTTGACCGCTAACTGCATCGAATGCCGACCTCGTCTCCACCATGCACGCGAGTGCCCACCAGCTGCTGCCTGCGCACTGTACGTGAAGGTCGATGAGGAGATCAGCGGAGTTGACGCACCGGTCAGGTTGCCGCGGTCCAGCGGCCGAACTTGGTGTCTCCCCCCTGACAAGACCGCAGCCTTGCGGGACGTACGGCTTGGCGGCCACGGCGTCTTGCGGCTGGAGGTAGTAGCCGGCGCCGATGCGGAGCGGGTCGACGGCCGGGGCCGGGATGAACGCGACCAGCTCGATGGCGCGTGCCGTGGTCAGCGGCAGGGATCGCAGTTCCTCCTCCGTGACGGGGATGCCCCGGCCGTCCGGCATCACATAGCCGCGCCCTGTCTCCCCGTAGGTGACCTCGCGGTCCTCCGCTTCGCACCAGTACCGGTTGCCGTTGAAGGTGCTCGCAGGCGTGGCACACCTCCAGGCCCCGAGCGTTTCTGGCGTAGGAGCGCGGCGGTGTCGGGGAGCATCCTGGAGGTATGGCCCGCCGTCGGCTCTGTGTCTCCTGCGGTGCCAGGCTGCCCACGGGTGCGTCGGTTCGGCACCGGCACTGCGACGCGGCCCGCCGGGCTGCCGTCGTCCGCAACACGCGACGGTGTTTGCCTCGTAACCACCTCGCAGTGGGGTGCGGCGAATCGGAGGGCACTAGACGGCTTGCTGGACAGTGCTTACTCGCCGACGGCTCCGTCTATCGCTTCGCGGAGTAGGTCGGCGTGGCCGTTGTGCCGCGCATACTCTTCGATCATGTGGGTGAGGACGTAGCGGAGCGAGATGGTCACGCCGCCGCAGTTGACGGTGTCATCGAGGGAAGCGAAGGAAGAAGCGACTGCGCGGGCGCGGACGCACTCCTCGCGCCAGACTCCGAACGCCTCGTCCACGTCGGCGTCCTCGACGTGGAAGTCGGCGAACGTGCCGTCGACCTCGCCAGGCCAGAGCGGCCTGACGTCCTCGGCGTTCAGGGCGAAGCGGAACCAGCTTCGCTCGACGGAGGCTGCGTGGCGTACCAGGCCCAAAAGTGTGAGCCCTGAGGTCGGGATCGCCTTCTGTTTCAGCTGCGCGCCGGTCAGCCCGTGGCACTTCATGGCCAGGGTGGCCCGCTGGTAGTCGAGGAACGAGGTGAGCGACGCACGGTCGTCGGCCACCTTCGAGGGGTGAATGCGCTGGTCATCGTTCACCAGACGATGATGGCAAGGCCACCCTCCCGCAGGCCACCCCTCGTGCAAAGAGCCGGACACCAACGCCCAGCTGTCCCGCTGCCGTTGAGGCTCGGAGTTCAGTTGCGGGGCAGTTGGGAGTGCGGGGCAGACTTCCTTCCCCAGCGGCTTGATCGGGCTTCAGAAGCCGTATCTCAACCGAACGTGATTCGCTGATTTCTGCTGGTCAGGCATGGTTTCGCTCGGGGTGAGGGAGGCATGCGGCGTCTTATGTC
>NZ_JBIALO010000058.1:0-24510 GCF_042873595.1 Streptomyces sp. NPDC004629
CGCCGACCACCGCGCCTACCTCGCCTTCATGTGGGCCCACCCCGGCAAACAACTCCTCTTCATGGGACAGGAGTTCGCCCAGGGCGCCGAATGGTCCGAATCACACGGCCCCGACTGGTGGCTGCTCGACCCCGGCTACCCGGCCGAACCCGACCACCGCGGCATCCGCGACCTCGTCCGCGACCTCAACACCGTCTACCGCGCCACCCCCGCCCTGTGGCAGCGCGACACCCACCCCACCGGCTTCCGGTGGATCACCGCCGACGCCGCTGATGACAACGTGTTCGCGTTCCTGAGGTACGACGCCGACGGGACGCCCCTGCTGTCGGTGTCCCACTTCTCCCCCGTCGTCCGCCACGACTACCGGCTCGCCGTGCCGAAGGGCGTCCCCGCGTGGCGGGAGGCGCTCAACACCGACAGCGCGCGCTACGGGGGCGGCGACGTCACCGAGCGGGGGCTCCTCGTGCCGCAGGACGGGCAGCTGCGTCTCACCCTGCCGCCGCTCGCCACGGTGTGGCTGGTGCCGGCTTTTGCGGACCGATCCGATCAGTTCCCCGATCCTGACCCCAATCGCGCTCGCCTGGGCTAGATTCGAGCACCGTCGGCCACAAAGGTGTTCGACGGCGTCACCCTCCGTGCATACCAGGAGCAGTGCATGCGCGACCTCGCCCTTGCTCCAGACCTCGCCCCTGACCTGACCGGCGGGCTCGCCGACACCGTCTTCGACACGGCGGCCCGCGACCCCGCCCTGCCGGTGCTGGCCCGCCGCACGGACGACGCCCCGGCCGGATGGCGGCGGGTGACGGCCGTCGAACTGCGGGACGAGGTGGTGGACCTGGCCAAGGGCCTGGTCGCCTGCGGGATCTCCCCGGGCCACCGGGTCGCCGTGATGGCCCGCACCCGCTACGAGTGGACCGTGTTCGGCCACGCCCTGTGGACGGTGGGCGCGGAGATCGTGGCGATCCATCCGCACTCCTCGCGCGAGCAGGTCGAGTGGATCCTGCGCGACGCCGGCTGCGTGGCCGTGCTGGTGGAGGACGAACAGGGCGTCATGACGGTGGGGACCCTGTGCGCGCGGCTGCCCCGGCTGCGGCACGTGTGGCAGCTGGACACGGACGCGCTGCCGCAGCTCGTGGAGCGGGGCGCGGTCATCCCGCTGACCACCGTGGAGTCGCTGCGCCGGATCGTGCTGCCGGACTCGACCGCGGTCGTCGCCTACACCTCCGGCGCCTCGGGCCGCCCGCTGGGCTGCGCGCTGAGCCACCGCAGCCTGGCGTATCCGTGCGACACGCTGCTCGCGGGCTGGGCGCACACGGCGGCGCCGCCGGGCGAGCAGGCGTCCGTGCTGGCCTTCCTGCCGTTCTCACATGTGTACGGGCTCATGATCCAGGTGCTGTGTCTGCGCGGCGGGATCCTGCTGGGCCACGAGCCCGAGATGACCGACGCGGCGCTGGCGTCGGCGCTGCGCACCTTCCGGCCCACGTACTTCTACGGGGTGCCGTCGCTGTTCGAGAAGCTGTACAAGAACTTCCTGCGCGCGGCCCAGCAGGCCGGCCGGGGCGCGCTGTTCGAGCGGGCGGCGCGGACGGCACGGGACTTCGCCGCGGCCGAGGAGCGGCGGCGGCTGGGCACGGGCGCCGGCCCCGGGTTCGACCTGCGCCTCCAGCACGCCCTGTACGAGCGGACGGTGTACCGCAGGCTGCGGGCCACGCTGGGCGGCCGGGTGATCCGCGGCACCTCGGGCGGCTCGTCGCTCAGCCGGGAACTCTCCCTCTTCTACGAGGGCATCGGCGTCTATGTGAACGACGGCTACGGACTGACCGAGTCGGGCGGCGGGATCACCATGCAGCCGCTGGGCCGGGAGAAGTCGGGCACCGTGGGCCAGGCCCTGCCGGGCACCCGGATCCAGATCGCCGAGGACGGGGAGATCCTGGTGCGCGGCCCGTCGGTGTTCCAGGGCTACGTCAACGACGAGGCGGCGACCCGGGCGGCGCTGCGCGGCGGCTGGCTGGCCACCGGGGACCTCGGGCGGCTGGACTCCGAGGGCTATCTGACCCTCACGGGCCGCAAGAAGGACATCATCATCACCAGCAGCGGCAAGAGCGTGGCGCCGGCCCCGCTGGAGCAGCGGCTGCGCATGCATCCCCTCGTCCACCAGGCGGTGGTCGTGGGCGACGACCGGCCGTGCGTGGGTGCACTGATCACCCTGGACCCGGAGTTCCTCGCGCACTGGCGGTCGGCGCCGGCGTTGCAGGGCGACGCGCCCGGCCGGGACGCGCGGGAGGAGAACGCGCTGCGGGAGGAGATCACGCGGGCCGTGGCCGCCGCCAACAGCGCCGTGTCACGCTCCGAGTCCATCCGGGTGCACCGGGTGCTGCCCACGCCGTTCGACACGTCCAACGGGCTGCTGACGCCGTCGATGAAACTGCGCCGGGACGCCATCGCCCGGCACTACGCCGCCGAGATCGACGCGATGTACCAGGCACGCCCGGACGCGCTGCGGCGCCCGCCGGAGGAGCCGGCCGACTGGGACGACTCGGACAACGTGTTCCGGTGATCGGGAGGCGTAGCCTTCCCGCGCGCGGGAACCCAGCCCAAGGAGAGAAAGACCGGGACGGCAGTCCGGTTCACACGGCGCTGGGGATGACAATGGCGACCGGACGACGGCGGAACAACACACCCCTCTCGGAGGAGGCCTTCGACCGCTGGGTCTCCTTCCCGGGCGACCTGCGCAATGTGACCGGTGCCCGGCTCGCGGCGCAGGACTTCCTCGGCGATCTCGCTCGCAGGACCCCGCCGTCCGCGCCCGAGTACTGGGACGACATCCTGCTGGTGGTCACGGAGCTGGCCGCCAACGCCGTGCAGTACGCGCCGGGGCCGTTCGCCCTGCGGATGCGCCGCACGTTCGACGGTGTGCACATCACGATGCACGACACCAGCACCGTGTGCCCAGAGCCGCGGCCCTTCACCCCGCGCACGGGTGGCGGCGGCGTCGGGTGGCGGCTCGTGGACACGCTGTGCGACCAGGTCAGTGTGGTGGTCACCGACGGCGGCAAGGACATCCACGCCTTCCTGCCCTGGTGAGCGGGCGGGCGGGGCCGTGCGCGCGGCACGGCGTCACCCGGGGCGGTGCGCGACCACGCCGAACATCGTCACGGACATGTGCAGCCCGCCCCGCTCGGCCGCCTCGGCGAGCGTGGCGTACGCGGCGTCGCGCTGGGCCTCGGTGAGCAGTGCGCGGCGCACCGCCGAATCGCCCAGCATGCCGATGATCGGCCAGGCGACCGACCGGTGGTCCTGGAACAGGGCCGCGCAGCCCCGGTCGTCGACCACGAGGCCGGCCGCGGTGACCTGGCCGACGAGCCGGCGCCCCGAGTACGGGTTGGCGACGCCGGTGAGGGCGCCCGAGGCCAGTGCCCGCGTGATCTCCGGGTCTCCGGGGTGCAGGACCGTGGTGGCCCAGTCGGTGTCCAGCAGCGCCACCCGACCGCCGGGGCGCAGCACCCGGGCCATCTCGGCGACCGCCCGGTCCGGCTCGGCGAGGTGCTGCAGGACCCGTTCGCACCAGACCACGTCCACCGAGGCGTCGGGTACGGGCAGGGCCAGCGGGTCGCCGTGCGCGAAGCGGGCCCGGGTGCCGGCGGACCGCTCCTCGGCGACCGCGCGCAGCCCGGGGTCCGGTTCGACGCCCAGGGCATGGCCGTCGGGGCCGACCGCGGCGGCCAGTTCCCTGGTCTGCGAGCCGGTTCCGGCGCCGACGTCCAGCGCCCGCTCGCCGCCCTTGACGGCAAGCGCCTCGTGGGCCCAGGCACGCAGCCGCCGCACCCCCGGGTTGGCATCCTGCGCGTCGAGCGCGCCGGTCGGGGACGCCACGTCGGCCGACTCGCCGCCGTGCGTACGAAAGCCCGGTCCGGGCCGTGTCTGCGCCATGGCGCGCACTCTACGGTCCCCGCGGCCTCCGTGTGGCCCACTCGCCCAGACCGCCGGACCCCGCCCCGCCCGGACCGTCACAGGCGCCCCGGCGGCGGTCCGTGCACCGGTGCGGCCGGCCGTCGGTCGGCATGCCGGGCGGCGCACGGGTTACTCCGGTACCCGGCGGGGCAGACGGTGCCCACGCGCTCGACCGCCTGCCGCTCCCGGTGGCGGAACCACCCGGGGCACGGTGGGATCGATGGGATGCGCAGCAGCGATCCGGGGCGGGGGAACGCGTCGAACCGGACCCGCCCGGAGCCGCGGAAGGGATGGACACCGTGACACGACCCAGGATCCTGGTGGTGGGTGCAGGCTTCGCCGGTGTGGAGTGCGTTCGCCGCCTGGAGCGGAAGCTGGCCCCCGACGAGGCCGACGTCACGCTGGTGACGCCGTACTCGTACCAGCTCTACATGCCGCTGCTGCCGCAGGTCGCCTCCGGCGTGCTGACGCCCCAGTCGATCGCGCTGTCGCTGCGCCGCAGCAGGAGGTACCGCACCCGGATCATCCCGGGCGGCGCCATCGGCGTGGATCTGAGGGCCAAGGTGTGCGTCGTCCAGACGATCACCGACAAGGTCGTCGACGAACCGTACGACTATCTCGTGCTCGCCCCGGGCAGTGTGACCCGCACCTTCGACATTCCCGGCCTGATCGACCACGCCTACGGCATGAAGACCCTCGCGGAGGCCGCCTATGTGCGCGACCACGTCATCTCGCAGCTCGACCTCGCCGACGCCAGCGACGACCCCGCCGAGCGCGCCGCGCGGCTCCAGTTCGTGGTGGTCGGTGGCGGCTACGCCGGCACCGAGACCGCGGCCTGTCTGCAACGCCTGACGCACGCCGCCCTGCGCCGCTACCCGCGCCTGGACCCGTCTCTGATCAAGTGGCACCTGATCGACATCGCGCCCAGGCTGATGCCGGAGCTGGGCGACAAGCTCGGCCGCAGCGCCCAGGAGATCCTGCGCCGGCGCGGGATCGAGATCTCCCTTGGGATGTCGATCGCGAAGGCGGGCGCGCGGGAGGTCACCTTCACCGACGGCCGGGTGGTGCCCACCCACACGCTGATCTGGACGGCCGGAGTCGTCGCCAGCCCGCTGATCGCGACGCTCGGCGCGGACACCGTGCGCGGGCGGCTCGCGGTCACCGCGGAGATGACCCTGCCGGGGCACGACGGGGTGTTCGCGCTGGGCGACGCCGCCGCCGTCCCGGACCAGGCCAAGCCCGAGGAGGACGCGGTCTGCCCGCCCACCGCGCAGCACGCCATCCGTCAGGGCAAGCGGGTCGCCGACAACGTCATCGCGACGCTGCGCAACCAGCCGCTGCGCCCGTACGCGCATCGTGACCTCGGGCTCGTCGTCGACCTCGGGGGCCGGGACGCCGTCTCCAAGCCGCTGGGCGTCGAACTGCGCGGTCTGCCCGCCCAGGCCGTCGCCCGCGGCTACCACTGGTCGGCGCTGCGCACCAACGTCGCCAAGACCCGGGTCATGACCAACTGGCTGCTCAACGCCGTCGGCGGCGACGATTTCGTGCGCACCGGGTTCCAGGCGCGCCGCCCAGCGAAGCTCAAGGACTTCGAGTACACCAACGCGTATCTGACGCCCGACCAGGTGCGGGCGCATGTGGCGGGCCGGGCCCTGGACAGCCCGGCGGACTGAGCCGGGCACCGGCACCCGGTTCGCGCCGGGCCGGCGGGCGGCCTCACCGGCATCCGGCGTCAGGGCCGCATCAGGGGTCCGGCATCAGGCCGGTACCGGCGTCCGGCGCGGACCGTGGCCGTGCCATGCTGGGTCGCAGATCATGTCGCGGATCACGACGTGACACGGGAGAGAGCGCGGCGGCGTGAGGACAGCGGAACGGTCGGTGCGGGCGGAGCCGTGGGACCGGCTCGCGGCCTCCGACCCCGGGCTGCTCCGGCTCACCGCGGGGCTGCGCACGGTGACGGCCATCGCCCTGACCCTGCTCGTCCTGGCGCTGCTGCGGGCCGGTGTCACCCATCTGGTGGCCGGGGCCATGGCGGCGATGGTCGCCACCTTCGCCATCCGTGAGAAGCGGCGCGACCAGCAGGCCGTGACGCTGGCGCTCGGCCTGCCCGTGGCGCTGGTCTCCCTGTCGCTCGGCGCGCTGCTGAACACCCGCGTCGTGCTCGGTGACCTGTTCTTCGTGGCGCTCATCTTCGCCGCGGTCTACGGCCGCCGGTTCGGCGACCGGGGCACGGCGCTCGGCCTGATCGGCTTCCAGGTCTACTTCCTTTCCCTCTTCGTGCGCGCGACCGTGCCGTTGCTGCCCGGCCTGTACGGGACGCTCGTGCTGGCCTTCGGATGCAGCGCCGTGGCCCGGTTCGTGCTGGTGGCGCAGACGCCGGCGGGCATCCTGGACCGGCTGCGCCGTGCCTTCCGGGCCCGGCTCGCCCAGCTGGTCGCGGCCCAGATCGACCTGCTGGACGCCGGCCCCGACGACATGGACAAGGCCCTGGAAGTGGTCCGGGTGAGGACCGCGCGGCTGCACGAGAGCGCGCTGATGATCCAGGGCCGGCTGGCGGACGGCACCTCGGACGAGGCGGTGGCGGGACTGCTCCAGCGGCGCATCGCGGAGGCCGAGATCGCCGCGGAACGGCTCGGTCTGATGCTGCTGACCGCACGCAGCGCCGAGCGCGCGAACACGCTCACCCTGCATCTGCCGGGGGCGCCGCCGCCCTCGGGTGTCGCACAGCCGGTGCGGGACGAGACGATGACGGCGCTGCGCCGGGATCTTCAGGCGCTGCGCCTGCTGGTGCTGCGGCCGGTCGGCGCTGACCGGGGGACGGCGCTGTCCCGGGTGCGCAACCGGCTGCTCGGCTACCGGGAGGAGGAGAACCTGCCGCACGCGTCGCCCGCCGTGCAGGACGTCTTCCGGGGCCTCGGCGAGGCCGCGCGGGCCGTCCTCGGGCTGCGCATCGCCCTGGAAGGGCCGCCGGACGAGTCCGACGACGCGCCCGCGACGACCCGCTCGCGCGAGGAGCTGGACGCGGAGGACGCGGCGATCGGCGGCAGCGAGGAGCGCGCGGCGGGCGAGGCGGCGCCCACCGGGCTGCGGCGGCCCACCACGCGCTCGGCCGTGCAGGTGGCCGTGGGATCGGCGCTGGCCATCGTCGGCGGTGAGCTGCTGTCCAGCCAGCGCTGGTACTGGGCGGTGCTGACCTGCTGGATCGTGTTCATCAACACCGCGTCGACGGGCGAGATCCTGGTGAAGGGCTACCGCCGGCTGCTGGGCACGGTCCTCGGTGTGGTCGCGGGCATCGGGCTCGCGGGTCTGGTCGGCCACCACACGTGGACGGCGTTCGCGCTGGTCCTGCTGTTCATCTTCGCGATGTTCTACACGGCCCCGCTGTCCTACACGCTGATGTCGTTCTTCGTCACGGCGATGCTGGGACTGCTGTACACCCTGCTCAACACCTACAGCCTGGCCGTCCTGGTGCTGCGGGTGGAGGAGACGGCGCTGGGCGCGGCCTGCGGGATCATCGCGGCGGCGGTGGTGCTGCCGGTGGCCACGGACCGCCGTACGAACGAACTGCTGGTCACCGTGCTGGACCGGCTGGCGGACGTCACGCGGTCCGCGGTCGACCAGCTGAGCGGGGCGCCCCCGGTGGACCTGCTGGACCGGGCGCGCGAGCTGGACCAGGCGCTGGCGGACCTGCGTGCCTCGGCGCAGCCGCTCACCCACCCGATCACGCCGCTGCGCTCGCGCAGGGACACCGCGCGCTATGTGGTGGCGCTGCTGGAGACATGCGCCTACCACGCCAGGTCCCTGGCGGCCACCGCCGTGCTGCTGCCGTCGAAGCCGTCGATGGCGGCGGACCCGCGGCTGCGCGGAGCGGGCAGCCGGATCGTGCACAACATCGAGGCGATCGCCGCGCTGGTCAGGGACGGGCAGGCGGCGGCCGAGGTCGAGACCGGCCCGAGCATCGCGTCACTGTTGCGGCCCGGCACGCCGGCCACCCCGCGCTACGGGCAGGTGACCGACCGGGTGCTGCGTCACCTGCAACGGCTGGACGAGGCGGTGGTGGGTCTGGCCCGGCCGCTGCGGGTGCCCGTCGCGCGCGACACGAAGTGAACACGGGACGCCACATGGGGGCGGTGCGACGATGGTTCAGTGGGGCGCCGGGCCGCCGGTGCCGCGCCTGCCGAGTGCCTCGTCGCGGACGCGGGCGCAACTGCGGCTGATGAGACGCGAGACATGCATCTGGGAGATGCCGAGGCGGTCGGCGATACGGCTTTGGGTCATGTCCTCGAAGAAGCGCATGTAGAGGATGGCCCGTTCCCGCTCGGGCAGCCGGCGCAGGCCCTCCTTGGCGGATTCGCGGTCGACGACGACGTCGTACGAGGCGTCGGCCGCGCCGAGGACGTCCGCGAGCGGGTGTCCCCCGCCGTCGGGGGCCGGCTCGGCGTCCAGGGACAGGGTGCTGAAGCTCTCCAGGGCCTCAAGGCCGGTGCCGACCTCGTCCTCGGTGAGACCGGTGTGGCGGGATATGTCGGCGACCGAGGGTTCGGTGGCGCCGGGGTGCTGGGTGAGTTCACGGCGGGCCAGGCGCACCCGGTTGCGCAGGTCCTGCACCCGACGGGGCACCCGCAGGGCCCACATCCGGTCCCGGAAGTGCCGTTTGATCTCTCCGGTGATGGTGGGCACGGCGTAGCTCTCGAAGGGCCCGCGGGCCGGGTCGTACCGGTCGACGGCCTTGACGAGGCCGAGCGCGGCCACCTGCCGCAGGTCCTCGACGGACTCGCCGCGGTCGCGGAACCGGCCGGCGATCCGGTGGGCCATGGGCAGCCAGGCCGTGACCAGTTCCTCGCGCACTTCGTCGCGCCCGGGGCCGTCTGCCGACTCGGCGAGCCGGGCGAACAGGGCCGCCGTGTCGGGGGCGTCGTCGTGGGGCCGCTTGCTTGTGGACAGTTGGGTGAGCATGCGGTTATCGCTCCTGGACAGTGGTTTCGGGGAGGGGGGTCGTGCCGCTCCCGTTGGGCGCGCCTCGGAGCACGACACTCCGTCTGCCCTTGCGCTGGGGGAACAAACACGGACCAAGGCCGCGAGCCGGAGGCGGCGTGCGGCCTCCGCCGCGCCGGGCCCCGGCCGGAACAGTGAAACAGGTCACGCGACCCGGTCTCTGGCGCCCGAGCACCCCAGGGATGGTTTACCGTTCATCCACAACGGGACAGCAGTCGACCGCGCCGGTCCTGCCTGACCCACCAGGTACCGCCCTGGCCGGTTACCCCCGTCCAGCCAGGGCTCTGTTCCGCCCGCCGGGCCGGATCCCGCGCGATTCTCCGCCCCCGAGGTGCCCGGGGCGGCGGCAGCGGCTGAAATGGGCGTAGGGAGAACTCCGGAATCCCCGGCCCGCGAGGAGCCCTGCGCCATGACCAAAGCGATAAAACTGCTGACCGCCCTCCCGCAACCGCAGCGCGAGCGCCTCATGGAGCTGGCGCGGGAGGTGTCCTTCCCCGAGGACACCAGGATCTTCGAGGCCGGTGGCACGGCCGACCGGTTCTGGGTGATCCGGTCGGGCGCGGTCAACCTCGACCAGCAGGTGACGACCCATCAGCGGGTGACGGTGGCGAGCCTCGGCGCGGGCGACCTGCTCGGCTGGTCGTGGCTCTTCCCGCCGTACACCTGGGACTTCGGCGCCGTGGCGTTCAGCTTCGTACGGGCCTACGAGTACGACGCCTCCGCGGTGCTCGCGCTCAGCGTGGAGGACCCGCTGCTCGGGCTGTCGCTGGTGCGGACCGTCGCCGAAATCCTCGCCCACCGCCTGGAGTTGACGCGGGGCAAGCTCATGGAGCAGTACACGCTGCACCGGCGCAGCGCGCTGTAGCGCCTCAGCCTCGGTAGCGGCGCAGCGCGGGCACCGCCGCGGCCAGAACCAGCATCACCGCGACCACGAGCAGGCCGCCGCCCACGACGGCCGCGCGCGGCCCGAAGGCGGAGCCCGCAGTGCCGTGCAGCACATCGGCCAGGCGCGGGCCGCCCGCGACGACGACCGTGAACACCCCCTGCATGCGCCCGCGCATCTCGTCGGTGGCGGCGGACAGCAGGATCGCCCCGCGGAAGACCATGGAGACCATGTCGGCGACGCCCGCGGCGGCGAGGAACGCCAGCGCGATCCATAGGTTGCGGCTCAGCCCGAAGCCCGCGACGGCCACGCCCCAGCCGACCACCGCGCCGATGACCATCCAGCCGTGCCGGCGTGCCCGGGAGAACGTGCCGGAGAACAGCCCGCCGAGCACCGCACCGACCGGGATCCCGGCGAACAGCACACCGAGCGCCAGACCCTCGCCGTACGGGGCGTAGGTCTCCGCGGCCAGTTGCGGAAACAGGGCGCGGGGCATGCCGAACACCATGGCGACGATGTCGGCGAGGAAGGACAGCAACAGCACCTTGTGCAGGGAGATGTAGCGAAAGCCGGCCGCGACCTCCCGCAGTCCCGCCCGTCGGGCGGCCGCCTTGCCGAGCGGCGGCAGCGCCGGGAGCCGCGCGACCGCCCACACTGTGACACACAGCGCCACGGCGTCGATGAGGTACAGCTCGGGCAGACCGACGACCGGGATCAGCGCGCCGGCCAGCAGCGGCCCCGCCACCAGGCCGGTCTGCATCACCGTCGAGCCGAGGGCGTTCGCCGCGGGCAGTTCCTCCGCGGGCACGAGCCGGGCGATGGAGGCGTTGCGCGCCGGGGAGTTGAGACCGAAGAACGCCTGCTGCACGGCGAGCAGGACCATCAGGACGACCACCGAGTCCATACCGGCGACGGCCTGCGCCCAGAACAGCAGCGAGGTGACCGCGATGCCGATGTTGGTCACCAGCAGCAGTCTGCGGCGGTCCACCGTGTCCGCGACCGCGCCGCCCCACAACGCGAACACCACCATGGGCAGCAGCCCGGCGAGGCTCGCGTAGCCGACCCAGGCGGAGGAGTGCGTGATGTCGTAGATCTGCTTGGGCACGGCGACGGCCGTGAGCTGGCTGCCGACCGCGGTGACGATCGTCGAGGACCACAGCCTGCGGTAGGCGGGGCGACGCAGGGGGCGGGTGTCCATCGCCCAGCGGCGCCAGCGGCCTGACGGCCGTGCCGCCGTGCCGGGGGTGTCGGACCGTGCGGCGGCGCTGCCGTCGGTGCTCTCGCTCGTGTCCACGGGCTTCCTGGTTGCTCGTTACATCTTTCGATTCGGGCTTCACTATGGCAGCACCGGCCGTGCCCGCCGAAACGGTGTGCCCGATCGTCTCAGAATCCGGTGACGAGCAGCGCGGCGCGGCACATCCAGCGGAGCGCTGAGGCGTCCCGGTCCGCTTCGGGAAGGACGCTCAGGTGGTGGGCCGCGCTGTCCAGCAGCATGTCCAGGGCCACCGGACAGGCGCTGGTGAGCATGCGCGTGGCCAGCAAGGGGGCCGCTTCGGCGATGCGCGGGTGCGTGGTGGCGGGCAGCCGGGCGTAGAGGGAACTCCATGTGGCCTCGTCGGCCCGCTGGAAGTCGCTCGGCAGCGCCAGGGACGCGGCGTCGAGGGCGGCGAAGGCCAGCGTCTGGTCGATGAACGCCTGATAGACGCGCACGGTGTCGGCGACCGGAAAGCCGGCGGTCCGCAGGATGTCCAGGACGGCCTCGTCGGCGGCGAGTTCGTGCGCGCGGCCGGTGACCCGGTTCGCGGTCAGCAGCGCCGCCTGCGGATGCGCCACGTACGCGGCGGCGAGCGCTTGCACGGCAAGACCTGCGCGGGTACCTGGGTGCGCGGCACCAAGGACGGCGCCGCGCGCGAGGTGTATCTGTACCACGTGGTCGACAACCAGTGGACCATGGCGGAGTACGGGTGCCAGGCCGTGGTGTGGCAGACGGCGGTCAACCCCGTGGTCGCGCTCGAACTCCTCGCCACCGGTGCATGGTCGGGGTCGGGTGTCCTCGGCCCGGAGGCGTTCCCGCCCCGACCGTTCCTGGACCTGCTGACGGCGTACGGCGCCCCGTGGGGCATGCGCGAACAGTGACCGCCGCGGTCGGCGGCGGCGCCGCCGGTGCTCGGGCGGTGCGCTGAGTGCTGGAGCCCGGACCGGGGACGCGGGCCGGTGGCGACGGGCGGCGAGCGCCGGGCCGGCGCCCGCAGTCGGCAGCACTGCGCCACGGGTCGGCCTCGGCCACCCCGTGGCGCACCTTCGACGAGCCACCGTCGGCGGGGCGGTCCCGGGGGTGTCAGCCGTCCCGGGGCGGCGGGATGCCGGGCAGGCGCAGGGTGAAGACGGCGCCCTGTCCGGGCTCGCTCGCCGCGCCGGCCGTGCCGCCGTGGGCGGCGACCAGATGGCGGACGATGGGCAGGCCGAGGCCGCTGCCGCCGGTGCGCCGGCTGCGGGACTTCTCCGCGCGCCAGAACCGGTCGAAGACGTGCGGCAGATCGTCCGCGGCGATGCCGTGACCGGTGTCGGCGACGGTGAGCACGACCTCGTCGCCGTCCCGGCGCGCGGTCAGGGTCACGGTCCCGTCGGCGGGTGTGTGCCTGAGCGCGTTGGAGACCAGGTTGCCGAGCGCCTGCCGCATCCGCACCGGGTCGGCGTCCAGCCACGGGTCGCCGTCGGACCCGGTGCGCAGGGTGACCGCGCCCGCGTCGGCGGCCACCCGGTGCGCCGCGGCGACCTGGTCGAGCAGGTCGCCGGCAGCGACGGGCTCACGGTGCAGGCGCAGCGTGCCCGCGTCGGCGGCGGCCAGGTCCTGGAGGTCGTCGATGACGCGCTGGAGCACCAGCGCCTCCTCGTGCAGGGCGTCGAGCAGGGCCGGGTCGGGCTCGACGAGGCCGTCCCGGGTGACCTCCAGCCAGCCGCGGATGTTGGTGAGCGGACTGCGCAGTTCATGGGCGATGTCGCTGACCATCGCCTTGCGCTGGGCCTCAAGACGTGCGCGTCGCTCGGTCAGGTCGTTGAAGGCCTCCGCCAGGATCCCGGTCTCGTCCCGCGTGGTCACCGGAACCCGCACATGCCGGTCGGGCGGCTGCTGGGCGGCCGCGGTCAGCGCGCGCAGCGGCCGTACCAGCCGGGTGGCGACCGCGGCGGTCAGGGCGACCGTGACGGCGAGCACGAGCGAGGCCACCCCGACGACCTTGGCCTTGTTCGCCGGTGACATGTCGAAGCGGGGCGTGGTCTGGTCGCCGAGGCCGAGGAACAACTCGGCCACGGGGGCGACGTACGGGTCGAGCTGGGCGCGGCGGGCGCTGTCCACGCAGCCCTGCACCAGGCGCATCCCCTTGCCGTCGGCCGCCCCGGCGTACTTCACGAGGAACCGGTCGAAGGTGCCGCCGCTGCCGGGGTCCAGCATCAGGTACAGCGGCAGGTCCGGGTTCATGCCCTTGCGTGCCAGGCAGGCGCTGGTGCCTCCGGTGAGCGCGGTCAGCGCCTTGTGTTCCGTGGCGGTCGCGATGGCCGACGGATAGCCGCACCGGTCCTGGAAGTAGCCGGTCGTCGCCGTCCCGTCGGCGGCGGTGACGAAGGGCCGCCCGGCCGGGGTCCGTTCGATCCTGGTCCGGATGCCGAGGCGTTCGAAGCAGGCCCGCTGCTTGTCGGCTACGGCGTCCAGCCGTTCGCGCTCCTCGGCGGTGAGCCGGTACGGGCCCACCGCCCGCGGGTCCAGGCCGCTGAGCTGCGCCCCGGGCTCGGTGTAGGTGTCGGTGCGCAGCGGGTCGACGGAGGCGGCGGGCCGCGGCGGCAGCGGGGTGCCGCGGGGCGCGGAGTCGGCGAGCAGGACCCGGTCCGGGGTGGTCAGGGCGATGCGCCGGCCGGTCTTCGCGGCCAGCTCGCGGACGGTGTGCCGGACGTCCTTCCAGTCGGGGTGGGTGGCGGCGTACCCGCTGAGCCTGGCCAGGATGTTCGTGTCGGCGGCCAGGTCCTGGCCCTGCTCCTCGCGCAGCGCACTGGTGGTGGTGGTCACGGCCAGCCAGGCCGTCGCGGCGACCGAGCACACGGCGATCAGCACCGAGGCGATGAGCAGCCGGACCAGCAGCCGTTTGCGCAGCGGTATCCGGCCCTTCACGGCCGGCCGCCGCTGAGCTTGTAGCCCACCCCGAACACGGTGAGCAGCCGCACCGGCCGGCGCGGGTCGGCCTCGATCTTGCGGCGCAGGTTCATGATGTGCACGTCGACGGCCCGTTCCGTGGAGGCCCGGTCGAAGCCGCGGGTCGCCTGCAGCAACTGCCGCCGGGAGAAGACCCGTTCCGGCTCGGCGGCCATGGCCAGCAGGATCTGGAACTCGGCCGGGGTGCACTCCACCGGCACGCCGTCGCAGCGCACTTCGTGCCGCACCGGGTCGACGCTGACGCCTGCGGCGCGGACGGCGGGGTCCTCGCGCACGCCGACGCCCCGGCCGCTGCGCCGCAGCACGGTCCGGATCCTGGCCATCAGCTCGCGCGGGCTGTAGGGCTTGGTCAGGTAGTCGTCGGCGCCCAGTTCCAGACCGAGCAGCAGATCGTCCTCGGCGGAACGGGCGGTGAGCATGAGCACGGGGATGTCGGCGGTGTCCGGCGCGCCGCCGCGCAGCGCCCGGCACACCCCGAACCCGTCGACCACCGGGAGCATCAGGTCCAGGACCACCAGGTCGGGCGCGAGCCGGCGGGCCGCGTCCAGGGCGGCGGCGCCGTCGTGCACCACCGTGGCGGTGTGACCCTCCGCCAGCAGGGAGCGGCGTATGAGTTCGGCCTGCATCTCGTCGTCCTCGGCGACCAGCACATGTGCGCACACGCGGCGGATCCTAGGCGGTGTTTCGGCGTCGGGTCATATGCCGACCTTCGCCGACACATGTGAGGAACTCGTCAGGCAGCGCCCCGCAACCACGGCCCCTACAGCGAAGCGCCCGGTTTCCCCTTGGTGTACAGCCACGTGTGGAACAGGCTCTTCAGGTCCTTCCCCGACTCCCGCTCGGCCAGCCGCACGAACTCCTCGGTGGTGCCGTGCCCGTCGCGGTGCTGGGTGGGCCAGGCACGCAGGATCCGGAAGAACGCGGCGTCGCCGACGGCCTTGCGCAGCTGGTGCAGGGTCATCGCGCCACGGTCGTACACCGGGTCCTCGAAGAGGTTGTCGCCGCTGCCCGGGTCGCCCGGCGGGATGTCCCACAGGTCGTCGTCCTCGGGGCTGGCGTACAGCTCGTCGAAGGTCTCCTGCGCGGTGTCGCCGCCGTGCTGTTCGTCGTAGAGCCACTCGGCGTAGCTCGCGAAGCCCTCGTTGAGCCAGATGTCCTTCCAGGAGGTGAGGGCGACCGAGTCGCCGAACCACTGGTGGGCGATCTCGTGGACGAAGGTCGCCAGGTCGGGTGCCGAGTCGTAGACGGGCCGGCTCTGGCTCTCCAGGGCGTACCCGACGTGCGGGGCATGGTCGACGATCGATCCCGCCGCCCGGTACGGGTACGGGCCGAACAGCTTGCTCTCCCACTCCAGCACGGAGGGCAGCTTCTTCAGGACGGACGCCGATGCCTTCGCCTCCCGGGGGTCGACGGCGTTGTACACCTGGATGCCGTCGCCGGTGGTGTACCGCTCGACCTCGAACTTCCCGACCGAGGCCGTGGCCAGGTAGGCGGCCATCGGCTCGCTCTGGCGCCAGCGGAAGGTGGTGAGGCCGCCGGCGGTGCTCTGCCCGAGCAGGACGCCGTTGGCGACGGCGGTGCGCCCCTCGGGGACGGTGATCGTGAAGTCGTACGAGGACTTGTCCAGGGGGTGGTTGTTCGCCGGGAACCAGGTCATCGAGCCCTGCGGCTGGCCTGCGACGAACGCGCCGTCGTCGGTGTGGATCCAGCCGTCCTGGGTGCCGTCCGGTTGGATGAGGGGCTGGGGCGTGCCGTTGTAGTCGACCCTGACCTGGAACTCCTGGTCCTTGTCGAGGGCCCGGCGCGGGGTGACGACCAGTTCCTGGCCGTTGCGCCTGACGTCCGCGGTCTCGCGGTCGACGACGACGCCGGTGACGGTCAGCCCCTTCAGGTCGAGGTCGAAGCTGGACAGCTCGTGCGTGGCGCGGGCGGTGAGGACGGCCGTGCCGTCGAGGTGCCGGGCTTCGGTGTCGTAACGGAGCGTCAGGTCGTAGTGCTGGACGTGGTATCCGCCGTTGCCGGCGAGCGGGAAGTAGGGGTCGCCCAGGCCGGACGCTCCGGGCGAGCCTGCCGCGGACGGTCCGGCGGCGCCGAGCAGCGCCGCCATGGCGACGGGGACGGTGGCGAGGACGGCCTCGCGGCGCAGCACCGTGGTGCGTCGTCCTGCGCCCTGCTGCGGGGGTGGCGTCACATGCGCTCCTTGGGAGGGATGGCCGACATCGATCTGCCACAGACTAGAGGCGATTTCGCCCGTATCGCCCACGTTCGCGGCAAGTCGTGCCGCGTCGTCCACCGGTCGGCCGGTCTCGTCACCGTACGCTCGCCGCACCGGCCGCGCCCGCAGAGAGGTCCCCGATCGTGAGCGTACGTGTGCGTCGCGTCTACGAACCGCCCGAGCCCGACGACGGTCTGCGGGTGCTGGTCGACCGGCTGTGGCCGCGCGGCCTGGCCGAGGACGCCGCCGGGATCGACGAGTGGCCGAGGACCCTGCCCCCGTCCGCCGGGCTGCGCCAGTGGTACCACGCCGGCCACGGCGACTACGCGGAGTTCGGCCGCCGCTACGCGGCCGAACTGGAGAAGCCGGAGGCCGCCGCGCTGCTCGACGGACTGCGCGCCTCGGCGCGCACCGGACCGGTGACGCTGCTCACCGCCTCCGAGAACCCGCAGCAGGGCCATGCCGCGGTCCTGGCGTCGCTCCTGAGCGACTGACCCGGCGCCCCGCACGACCGGCTCGCTTGCTCGCTCACCCCGTCTGCCGTGCCGCGGCCCGGCCCGCTGCGCGGCCGGAGAACAGGCAGCCGCCGAGGAAGGTGCCCTCCAGCGCGTTGTAGCCGTGGACGCCGCCGCCGCCGAACCCGGCCACCTCTCCTGCCGCGTACAGCCCGCCGACGGGCTGCCCGTCGGCGCCCAGGGCGCGGGAGTCCAGGTCGGTCTGGATGCCGCCGAGCGTCTTGCGGGTGAGGATGTGCAGCTTGACGCCGATGAGCGGGCCCGCGGCGGCGTCGAGGATGCGGTGCGGGACGGCGACCCGGCCGAGGCGGTCCCCGATGTAGCGGCGGGCGTTGCGGATGCCCTGCACCTGGGAGTCCTTGCCGTAGGGGTGGTCGATCTGCAGGTCACGCGCCTCGATCTGGCGGCGCACCGCGGCGGGGTCGAGCAGGGGCCGCTCCGTGAGGCCGTTCATCTTCTCGACGAGCCGTTCCAGGGTGTCGGCGGTCACGAAGTCCGCTCCGTGGCGCACGAAGTCCCGCACGGGCCCGGGGGCGCCCTTGCCGAGCAGCCGGTCGCGCAGCACCGCCTTGCGGTCCTTCGCGGTGATGTCGGGGTTCTGCTCGGAGCCGGACAGCGCGAACTCCTTCTCGATGATCTTCCGGGTGAGGACGAACCAGGAGTGGTCGTGGTCCTTGAGGTCCTCGGTGGTGCGCAGGTGCCTGAGGGTGCTCAGGGTGTCGTAGCCGGGCAGGCAGGGGTCGGGCAGCCGGCGGCCGAGCGCGTCCAGCCAGATCGGGGAGGGTCCGGACAGGATGCGGATGCCGTGTCCGGGCCAGATGGGGTCCCAGTTACGCAGGCCCTCGGTGTAGTGCCACATGCGGTCCCGGTTGACCAGGCGCGCGCCCGCCTGTGCGCTGATGTCGAGCATCCGTCCGTCGACATGGGCGGGGACGCCGGTGACCAGGTGTGCGGGGGGTGTGCCGAGCCTTTCGGGCCAGAACCGGCGCACCATGTCGTGGTTGGCGCCGATGCCGCCGCTGGTGACGATCACGGCCTGGGCGGTGAGCGCGAAGTCACCGCTCCGGTCGCGGTTGGAGGCGACCCCGCGGGGCGCGTCGTCGGGGGCGAGGACGGTGCCGCGTACCCCGGTCACCTGTCCCGCCTCCACGACGAGTTCGTCCACCCGGTGGCGGTGGTGGAAGGTGAGCAGTCCGTCCCGGGCGGCCTGCCGGGCGTGGCGCGCGAACGGCTCGACGACGCCGGTGCCGGTGCCCCAGGCGATATGGAAGCGCGGCACGGAGTTGCCGTGCCCGTCGGCGCGCAGATCGCCGCGTTCGGCCCAGCCGACGGTGGGCAGCAGGGAGATGCCGTGGCCCTGGAGCCAGGACCGCTTCTCGCCGGCCGCGAACTCGACGTAGGCGCGGGCCCAGCGCGCCGCCCAGGAGTCCTCGTCGGCGAGCCGGTCGAACCGCGCGCTGCCCTGCCAGTCGTTCCAGGCGAGGTCGAGGGAGTCCTTGATGCCGAGGCGCCGCTGCTCCGGGGAGTCGACGAGGAAGAGCCCGCCGAAGGACCAGTACGCCTGGCCGCCGAGGTTGGCGGCGTTCTCCTGGTCGACCAGGGCAACGCGCCTGCCCCGGCTGGTGAGTTCGTGCGCCGCGACCAGGCCGGCGAGACCCGCTCCGACGACGATGACGTCCGCGTCCATGGCGTGCGTTCCCTTCCCTCTACGACTCGTGCGGGGTGGTGCTGCCGTCGGTCAGCAGCGCGGTGAGCAGGTGGCCGAGCCAGGCGCGGGCCGCGTCCACGTCCCTCTCCAGCAGCAGTTGGGTGGTGACTCCGTCGTAGGCGGCGACCACGGCGTGCGCCGCGCCGTCGGCACCGCCGAGCACGGCGGGCAGCGCGGTGCGGCCCGCGGCCCGGGTCAGCCGGTCCGCGATGGCCCCTCTGAGGCGGGCCCGGTGGTCGAGGAGCGCCTGGGCCACGGCGGGGCGGCGGGCGGCGTGCACCAGGAAGTCCGTCTTGACCAGCAGCCAGTCCACGTCCAGCAGCAGCACCTCGGTGACCCGGGCCACTGCGGCGGGCACGTCGAGCCCCGGGCCGTCGAGGGCCAGCGCGTCGGCCACCTGCTCGGCGATGAGTTCGGCCCGCTCCCGGTAGAGGGCGAAGAACAGCTCGTCCAGGGTGGCGAAGTTGGAGTAGAAGGCGCCCCTGCTGAAGCCGGCGGCCTCGCAGACCTCCTCGATGGAGACGCGGCCGAACCCCTTTGCGGCGAACACCGTGAACGCGGCGTCGAGCAGCCTGGCCCGGGTCCGTACCCGGCGCCGGGTCATCCGCCCCGCCGTCTGCTGCGTCACCACCGGACCTCCGTTCGATGCGCGAATGTATCGGATACGCCGATGTATCGAAAGGGGTGGGGAAGAACGGTGGGAGGAGGAGCGCCGCGCACCGGTGTGCGCAGCCCGCGATCATGGGAACACATTTTCGATTCACGGGTTACGCTGGGGCCATGGCCACGCACTTCCAGGGCTCCCTGTTCGACCAGACCGACGAACTGCGGCTCGCCGCCCTCGACGGCGCGCTCCGGACCGAGCTGGGCACGGGCGCCTGGATCGACGTGCTGCCCGGCTGGCTGAGCGGGGCCGACGCGCTGTTCGGGCAACTGGCCCGGGACGTGCCGTGGCACGCGGAGCGGCGCACGATGTACGACAGCGTCGTCGACGTGCCGCGGCTGCTCGCCTTCTACGGGCCGGACACCCCGCTGCCGCACCCCGTGCTGGCCGAGGCCCGCGACGCGCTCTCCCGCCATTACGCCGGCGAACTGGGCGAGCCCTTCACCACGGCCGGCCTGTGCTACTACCGCGACGGCCGGGACAGCGTCGCCTGGCACGGCGACCGGATCGGGCGGGGCGCCCGCGAGGACACCATGGTGGCGATCCTCTCCGTGGGCACACCCAGGGACCTGCTGCTGCGCCCGGCGGGCGGCGGCCCCTCGGTCCGCCGCCCGCTCGGCCACGGCGATCTCGTCGTGATGGGCGGCTCCTGCCAGCGGACCTGGGAACACTGCGTGCCGAAGACGACGCGCGCCACCGGGCCGCGCATCAGCGTCCAGTTCCGGCCGCACGGCGTACGGTGACCTCGGCATTCCGCTACCCCGCGCCCCGCGGCGGCCGGAACGTCTGGTTGGCTGTCAGCCGTCGGGCAGCACACTCAGGACTCGGGGAGATCATGCGGGCAGACGTACGCCAAGTCGCCGACGGCGCCTACCTGGTGCACGGCAGCGACACCAACTGGGTGATCCTCACGGACGGGGACACGGCGACCCTGGTGGACACCGGCTATCCCGGGGACCGGCAGCTGGTCCTCGACTCCCTGGCCGCCGTGGGCAGCAAGCCCGAGGCGGTCGCGGCCGTGCTGATCACCCACGCGCACAACGACCACCTGGGCTCGGCCGAGTATCTGCGCAGCACCTACGGAACCCCGGTCCTGCTGCACGAGGCCGAAGTCCCGCACGCCCGACGGGAGTTCCTTCAGCAGGTGTCCGTGGGCGCGGTACTGCGCAACACCTGGCGGCCGGGCGTCGTGCCGTGGCTCGTGCATGTGCTGCGCGTCGGGGGCACCCAGCAGCACCCGGTCAGCGCTCCCGAGGCGTTCCCCACCGCGGGCCCGCTGGACCTGCCGGGCCGGCCGGTCCCGGTGCACACCCCCGGCCACACCGACGGACACACCGTCTACCACCTGCCCCACCTCGGCATCGTCATCTCCGGCGACGCCCTGGTCAGCGGCCACCGCACCTCCCGGCTGCACGGGCCCCAGCTGCTGCCGGTCATGTTCGACCACGCCCGGACCCGCACGGTGGACTCGCTGGAGCTGATCGCGGGGCTCGACGGGGACATCCTGCTGCCGGGCCACGGGCCGGTGCACCGCGGGTCCGTGCGCGAGGCCGCCGAGCAGGCACGGGACCGGGCGCGCAGAACCGGGCCCGCCAGGCCGTAGGGTTCATGCCATGGCCATGCAGATCAGCGCCACCAACCCGGAGCATCCCGCGCTCCTGCTCGAACTCCCCTGGAGCCTGCCGCTTCAGGAGTGGCCCGAGGAACACCTCGTGCCACTGCCCCGCGGCATCTCCCGGCACGTGGTGCGCTACGCCCGGGCCGGCACCGAGATCATCGCCGTCAAGGAGCTTGCGGAGCGGCCCGCGCTGCGCGAGTACGAGCTGCTGCGCGACCTGGACCGGCTCGGCATCCCCGCCGTCGACCCGCTGGCCGTGATCACCGGCCGCACCGACAGCGCCGGGCAGCCGCTGGAATCGGTGCTGGTCACCCGGCACCTGCGCGGCTCGATGCCGTACCGCTCGATGTTCGAGACGACCATGCGGCCGGAGACCATGCACCGGCTCATGGACGCCCTGGCCGTGCTGCTGGTGCGGCTGCACCTGGCCGGGTTCGCCTGGGGCGACTGCTCGCTGTCCAACACGCTCTTCCGGCGCGACGCGGGCGCCTACGCCGCCTACCTGGTGGACGCCGAGACCGGCGACCTGCACCCGCGGCTCAGCCCCGGGCAGCGGGAGTACGACCTCGACCTGGCCCGTGTGAACATCAGCGGCGAACTGCTGGACCTGGAGGCGTCCGGGGCGCTGCACCCCTCCGTCGACCCCGTCGAGTTCGGCCACGAGATCTGCACCCGCTACGACGGGCTGTGGGAGGAACTGACCCGCACCTCCGTGTACCCGGCGGGCAAGTACCACTACATCGAGCGCCGCATCCGCCGCCTGAACGACCTCGGCTTCGACGTGGCCGAGATGCAGATCGAGCACTCCTCGAACGGCGACTCCGTCACCTTCGTGCCCAAGGTCGTCGACGCGGGCCACCACCAGCGGCAACTGCTGCGCCTGACCGGCCTGGACGCCGAGGAGAACCAGGCCCGCCGGCTGCTGAACGACCTGGAGAGCTGGATGGCCACCCAGGAGGACTACGCGCCCGATGACCCCCTCGCGGCCAGCACGGAGGTGCTGGCCCACCGCTGGGTGCGGGACGTGTTCCGGCCGACGGTGCGGGCCGTGCCGCCGCAGCTGCGGGGCGCGATGGATCCCGCGGAGATCTACCACGAACTGCTCGAACACCGGTGGTTCCTGTCGGAGCGGGCGCAGCATGACATCGGGCTGGACACGGCGGTCGCCGATTACATCGCGAATGTGCTGCCGGGGGCTCGGGCGTCGCTGGAACCGTGACGCTCCGCTGGGTTGGCCGGGGGTGTGTGGTCGTCGTTCGGCTGCGGTGCCGCTGGCGCTGGGCGCTGCGGAGGTTGGGTCGTCGTTCGTCTGCGGCGGCGCGGGGGCTGGGCGCGCCGTTCCCCGCGCCCCTTACGGGGCGCTGCCGGGACACGTGTGTCATCCGGCGCGGCCGGATTGGGGCTGAGCGCGCCGTTCACCGCGCCCCCTGCGGGGCGCTGCCGGGACACGTGTGTCATCCGGGCAGCGCCCCAGGGGGTGGGTCGTTGTTCGGCTGCGGCGGCGCGGGGGCTGGGCGCGTCGTTCACCGCGCCCTTACGGGGCGCTGGCGAGAACGTGTGTAGTCAGGGTTGGGGGGTTACGGCGACCGGGCAGGGGGCGTGGTGGAGTACGCCGTGGGCGACCGAGCCGATGCGGGCGCCTACCGGTGTGCGGTGGGCCCGGCGTCCCACGACCATCAGCTGGGCCCCCGCGGCGACCGACAGCAGCACCTGGCCCGCGCTGCCCATCTCGACGTGCTCGGTGACGGGGACGTCGGGGAACCGCTCGCGCCACGGCGCCAGCGCGGCGGCCAGCGCCTCCCTCTCGTACGGCTCCAGACCCCCGGCGTCGTCGAGGAGCTTCATCGAACCCGGGCTGTAGGCGAAGACGGGCGGCAGGGTCCAGGCCCGGACCGCGCGCAGCGCGGCCCGGCGGGCCGCGGCCGTCTCGAACGCGAACCCCAGGGCGGCGGCACTGTCCTCCGGGCTGCCCTGCTGGCCCACGACCACCTCCCGGCCGGCCGCCTCGGCGCCGGCCCGGTCGTCGGCGCGCACCAGCACGACCGGCCGCGCGGCCTCCGCGATCACCTGCTGTCCGACGGAGCCGAGCAGGAACCCGACGACCGCTGCCTGCCCGCGCGAGCCGAGCGCCAGCAACTCCGCGTCGGCCGCGGCGGCGACCAGCGACTCGACGGCATGTCCCTCGACCACGTCGACGGACACCGTCAGCTGCGGGTGGCGCTCGGTGACCGTGCGCACCGCCTCCGCGGTCGCGCCGCGCGCCCAGCCGGCCTGAGCGTCCCGGTCCGCCGCCCCGGCCGCCTCGTGCAGCTGGAACCGCCATGCGTGCACCACCCGCAGCGGCCGGTCCCGGCGTACGGCCTCGCGGGCCGCCCACGCCAGCGCGGCCAGGCTCTCCTCACTACCGTCGACCCCTGCCGTGATCGGGCGTGTCATGCGCAGGCCTCCTCGTCGTCGCGCGTCTGCCGGGTCCAGTCTTCACCACCGGGGCCGCACGCCGGCCCGGCGGGGGTACCACGGCGCAGTGCAGCGAAGCCGGACGATCGAACATACGATGGGGCCCAGCCGGTGCGGTGACGAGGGCGACACCGTCCCTGGATATGACCGCTCGGGGTGGGAGACACATGGCACAGGCCGCCGACGCAACGCGGACCGTCATCATGACCGTGGTGGCGACGCCCTCCTTCTCCGCGGCGGCCCCGCGAGGCTCCTGGCTCCAGGCCCGGGCGAGAGCGAGGCTCGGAGCCCATTCGCGCAGGAGGTCGTGGCGATGGTGTCCTCCCGGTTCGAAGGCCTCGGCCCTCAGCTCCTCCTCCCCGCCGCGCAGGTACAGGTCGACCAGCTCGGTCTCCGCCGCCGCGAAAGCCTGCGCAGCCTTGAGCACTATGCGGAACGTGAGGAGCCATGTTCCGTGGCGGTCCTGGTAATTCGCGGGAGCTGAACGAAGGCCTAGCTCGACTGACCATCGCCAAGCTCTGTGAAGCGCTCCTGCCACGCCCTTCGGATCCAATCTGGCAGGCCGAGATCGGGCCAGAGCCGCACGAGGCTGTCCCGGTCGACGAACTGGTCGAGGTCATCCTGCGACCTCGCCTCGCGCAGGACGATCCTGATCATCGAGCGCAGACGAGCGTCGTAGGAGAGGTCGAACGGCCGAGAGCCCAAGAGCCGGCTCAGCAATTCGACGGAGCCCGTCGCAGGGCCGCGGAGCTCGTCGAGATCCGGGCAGGACGAACGACGGCGCGAAGACCTCCTGCTCGTCGTCCGGCACAGGCACCGCACCGCCATCAACTCCACCCAGCCCCCGGCCGACCGTGACGCCCGAGCCGGCATGCTGCCGACCGCCCTGTGGCCCGATTGGGCCCTGCGTCTGACTCCCCGGCACACAGGCGGCCGTCCTGTCGCCCACCGCACCAGACGAACTCCTCACCGTCGCCTGCCTGCTGGCCGGCACTACCACACCCATCCGGGACGTGGCCCGCCTGACGGGCACCACCGTCAGCAGCCTTCACATCTCCACCCTCCTGGCCGAACTCACCCGCCGCCCCGATAGTGCCGACGTCCTGCACGCCCTGATCCTGCTCGCCGACCACCTCGACACCCACGGCTCCCCCCTGCCCGAACCGCACCCAGTCACAGAATCCGTTGAACGCCTCCACCTTGTTGGGGTGTGTCAATTTAACGGCTGATCTTGGTTGTTGATGGTCAGTTGTTTCTCGGGGTCAGGCGGCCCTCGAAGGCGATCTGGAACGCGTTGAGG
>NZ_JBIALO010000059.1:0-24509 GCF_042873595.1 Streptomyces sp. NPDC004629
ACGAACCGCTCCCGCGGGTCCAGGCGGTCCTCGCACCAGTGGCCTGACCGAACGCGGCCTCGGGGAACGGCAGCCGCCCAGCACGGTCCGGTCGGGCCCCGTCGGCGGGGCCCGACCGGACACCAGGAAGACACAGCGCGATCGGTCAAGAGCCCCTGATCAATCCGCCCGTTCCCAGACCACGGCGACTGCCGGCCCCTGGCCGCCACAGGGCCCCGACCTCGATAGGAGAGAGCAACGTGCCGCAGACGCACACAGAGCGCATCACGGTGGCGCTGCGCGCCCAGGACCCCGTGTCGCAGGCCGGAGTGGCCAGCCAACTACGCGCCCGAGGCGAGATCAAGGTCATCAAGTGGGACGAGGACAACCCGCCGCACGTGTTGATCGCTGTCCTCGACATCGTCGATGACGACGCGCTACGCCTCCTGCGGCAGATTCGACAGACCACGACCGCGCGAGGGGTACTGGTCGCCACCCACATCGACGAACACCAGCTGGTGAAAGCGGCCGAATGCGGTTTCGCCGGCGTCGTACGGCGGTCCGAGGCGACCCCGGAGCGCCTGGTGCAAGTGATCGGTTCCGTGGCCAAGGGCGAGGGCCAGGTGCCAGCCGACCTGCTCGGAAATCTCCTCGACCGGGTCGGAAAGCTCCAGGAACACGGGCTCGTCATCACTGGGCTCTTGGACCGCGAGAAGGACGTGATGCGTCTGTTGGCCGAGGGTTTCAGCACCGCCGAGACCGCTGCGAAGCTCTCCTGCTCCGAACGCACCGTCAAGAACATCCTGCACGACGTCATGGTCTGCTTCGGTTCGCGCAACCGCTTGCACGCCGTGGCCTACGCGATACGGCAAGGGTTCATCTGACAACCACGGTCGCATAGACCCCGCCCGGCGGACTCGGTTGCCCCGCCGGATCTCTGTCCCCATGAGGGGGCTTGCCGAGAATCCCAAGAGACAGGGAGTTCCGTGTGTTCATCGACATCCCGAGCGAACTCGAAGCCGCTCTGATCGACCTTCCTCTCCCGACGTGGAAACTGGACGGTTCGTTCCTGGCGACGTCCACCATGAAGCGGTACCGGACCGAGCTGACGGCCACCCCGCGGTTTGAGGAGACCGCCGCGACGCTGCGCCACGCGCTGAGCGGGGAGGGCGGCGGATACGCCGTGCTGCGCCTGGGGAACCTCGCCAAGGCGCTGGGGACCGACGACCGGTTCCTGCGGCTGGCGACGGCTTTCGCCGCCGAGGTGGCGGTCCCCTTCTCGCCCTTCCCGCAGTGGCCCCTGTGGAAGGACATCGGTGTCAAGGTCGACAAGGATCCCGGCAAGTCCAGCGGCATCGGGTACAACGCCTTCCACATGGACCTCGTGAACGCGACCCGGCCCCCGGACTACACCACGCTCCTGTGCATCCGCCCCGACCCGCTCGGCGGCGGCCCCAGCATCCTCTCCGACGCCCACGCGGCGGTGGCGCGGCTGTCGAAGGACTGCCGCTCCCTGCTCGCCGAGTCGGCCTACCACTACGGGACCTTCTTCGACCTGTTCGACGTGGGCGAGGAGTACACGCCGTTCCCGATCCTGGACAGCTCCGACCCGGACGAAGGGTTCGTCCGGTTCACGGCCAAGATGCTGGCGAGGTCCGAACTCAGCCCGGCACACGTCGAGGCCGCCCGGGAACTCGCCGCGGAACTCGTCCGGGGGCAGGTCTCCTTCACGCTCCAGCGCGGGTCCTACCTCATCGTGAACCAGCGCCGCTTCCTCCACGGCCGGGAAGCGCTCCACGACGGTCAGGAGACCGTCCCGTTCGCCGACCGGCGGCTGCTCCTCCAGCTCTTCCTGCGCGCGGGGGCCGGCGACGGCTCGGCCGCATAGCCGGCCCAAGGCACACCGGTGACCCACCCAGTCCCGCCCCCAGGCCCAGCCCCCGAACACGCGGCACGGCCGCGGGGCGGGGCCCGGCCCGGCGCACTAGATGCGCGAGTTGCGCAGCGACTGCCACACAGCGCCGGCCAGCGCCCGCGTCGCCCTCGGGACCGACAGGTCCTCGTGCCGGCGGTAGAGGGTCCAGTTGTACTTGACCAGGGACATCTTGTTGGAGGACAGCGATCCCGCCTGACCCGCCCGGTACACCGCAAGCGGCTCGACCAGGCCGCGGGCGTCAGCGCCATCCCGCATGATCGACAACCACAGCGCGTAGTCCTGGCGCTTGCGCATCTCCGGCATGAGCCTGGTGCCCAGGACGTTGCGGTCGTACATGGCGGTGAGAGCACCGATGTAGTCCCGGCGCAGCATCGCGCGGTAGTCCACGTGCGCCCGCGCGCGGATTACCCGCCCGTTGGGGACCCAGTCGGTGCTGTCGCCGTCGTAGTCGGCGTCCATCTTGAAGTAGCTGGTGAACGTCAGCGGCGCATCGCCCTCGGCGGCGAAGGCGAGCTGCTTCTCGGTCTTCTCCGGCAGCCACATGTCGTCGGAGTCGAGGAACGCCACGTAGTCACCACGGGCCCGCTCGATCGCAAGGTTGCGGGCCCGCCCCGCGCCACCCCGCTCGGGCGCCGACTGCGGCAGCACGCGCTCGTCCTGGGCGGCGAAGTCGCGCAGCAGATCCATCGAGCCGTCGGAGGACTGGTCATCGGTGACCAGCAGCTCCACGTCGCTGTGCGTCTGGGTGAGCACCGATCGGACGGCCGCACCGAGGGTGGCCGCCGAGTTGTAGACAGGCATCACAACAGACACCAGGGGCACAGCGCATCTCCTTGCCAGATCACGAATGACGGTCCATTCAAGCACCGCAACCGAGTAGGGAGCTGACATGCACATAGTCGTCGCTGGTCAGGGCTACGTAGGACTTCCGCTGGCCGTACGCGCTGCGGAGGTGGGGCACCACGTGATCGGCTATGACGTGGACGCTCACCGAGTTCAGCAGCTCGCCGCCGGCCACTCCTACGTCGAGGACGTGACCTCCGCGCGGCTGCGCGCCATGCTGGACTCCGGGGCCTACTCGGCGACCACTGACGCGTCCGCACTGGCCGGCTACGACATCGCGGTGATCACCGTGCCGACCCCGCTGCGGGACGGCGTGCCCGACCTCACCTACATCGAGACGTGCGCCCGGACCCTGGGCGAGCACCTTCGCCCCGGCGCGACCGTGGTCCTGGAATCCACGACGTACCCCGGCTGCACCGAAGAACTGCTGGTGCCGATCCTGGAGGAGGCGTCGGGCCTGCGCGCCGGCGACGACTTCCTGGCGGGCTTCAGTCCCGAGCGTATCGCTCCGGGGAACAAGCGCTGGTCGTTCGACGGGACACCGAAGGTGGTGTCCGGGATCGACGCCAAGTCACTCGACGTGATCAAGGGGTTCTACGACGGCATCTTCCAGACCACGGTCCCGGTGTCCGGGGCGAAGGTCGCCGAGCTGGCCAAGCTGATCGAGAACACCTTCCGGTTCGTCAACATCTCCATGGTCAACGAGCTGGCGATGCTGGCCGCTGCCCTCGGCGTGGACGTCTGGGAGGCGATCGACGCGGCCGCGACCAAGCCCTTCGGCTTCACGCGGTTCACCCCGGGGCCGGGCATCGGCGGGCATTGCCTGCCTGTTGACCCGATGTTCCTCTCGTGGAAGGCCCAGCAAGACCTCGGGGTCCCCTTCCGGTTCGCGGAACTCGCCGCCGACGTGAACCGGCACATGCCCGACTACGTCGTCCGGCGTCTCACGGAAGCGCTCGACAAGCGCGGCATGCCCGTCAGCGGATCTCGGATTCTGCTGCTCGGCCTGACCTACAAGATCAACGCCACTGACCTCCGCGAGTCGCCCTCGGCACGTGTCGCCGAACTCCTGGTCAGCCTCGGCGCCCAGGTCCGCGGCGCCGACCCCAACATCCCGGACGGCGACGACACCAAGCTGAACGTGCCGCTGGTGGACGCGAGCGCGGAGGAGATCGCGGCCGCTGATGCCGTGGTGCTCCTCATGGACCACGCACGATTCGACCTCGCGATGATCGAGAAGAACGCGCCCTACGTCTTCGACTGCCGACACCGCCTGTCCGGACCGAACGTCGAGACCCTTTAGATTCTCGGAATCCCCCGGCCCGCTGCCGAATCTTCCATCCCCGGGAGTTCTCTTTGCGCGACGAATGGGACCGCGCTCACACGGACTACACCGTGCCCGCGCAGCGTCAAATTCCTGCCTCGCTGGCCGAAAGCGAGAACGACTGGCGCGACCACCTGGAACGCTCAACCCCCAACGGCTGGCTGATACGAGACAACGCCATGACCGCGGCGCTCGTCAGCGGAAAACCGATGTACCTGCTGCACACCACCAAGGACATCAACGCCATCCGCACCAGCGGGCAGCTGCACGTCTCCACCGGATGCCTGGTCGGGGCCCTGTACTGCTCGCCTCTCTCCAGTCAGCGCGAGGGACTGCGCCCCCACAACCTCGGCGCCTACCTGATGCGGACGAAGCCCTCCACCACGCCCATGGTCTTCGAGGTCATCCCGGATGCCCCGATCCGGCCCAAGGGCGTCGACTACCTGCATCTCGGTGCCATCCACCTGCGTACCTACGAGCGCTACCAGAGCTTCCTCACCCCGGCCGAGAACGACCAGCTCGACCGCACCGTGCTGGCCGGACTGCGCGCCGCGGCCGTCTTCCTCGACGTCGCCCTGCGCAACGCCGCCGGCCATGCCACTCCGGCACGCGAGTTCATCGACCAGTTGTCCGACGCCGTTCCCCGCGTGCCGTTCCTCGGCTACCTCTACTTCGAGGTCCTGTCCGAATACCTGATGCTCCACTCCGCTACTCCGGAGACCAAGACCTGCGCCCAGGCAGGAGAGCTGAACAACTGGCTCTACAAACGAATGGCCTTCAGTGCCGTGAACGGCATGGACCAGTTGTTCGACCTCGCCCGTTTCAATCCGCGCCATCACCGGCTCGTCCAGATCATCGAAGGCATAGAACCGGCTCTCGGCCCGGGAGTCGCCGAATACGTCCGGCAAAGGCTCTCCCACTTGTTCGCCCTGTCCGCGCTGCACCCGTCCCAGGATGCGGCATCGGTCACCTTCCAGGGCACTGATCTCAGTACGATCCAGAAAGCCGCGCCCGGACTGATCGGCCAAATGGTCTTCCGTGAGATCCGGTACATGGCCCGCTACCGGCAGTTGTACCACTGCTTCGAGAAATCCAAGGCCCTGGAGGCATGGGACTACTGGAACAGCGAGGGAATACCCACGCCATTCAATGGAATCCTCCCCAAGGGAGAGATCGGAATCAATCCCGCCTACCCCCGGTCAACAGTCAGGGTGTGGACAGCAGAGCCGGACGGGAAGGGCTTTTTACATCCGACCGAGGAGGTCATGGCCGTCCTTACACCGCACCTGGCGTCATGGTGGGCACCTCAACGCCAGCGCGAGATGTAGACCGTCGTCGAAATCGTCCATGGGACTGAAAGAACTCATCTTCCACTCAGCGAAATCCGAGGAGGCACACAGGTGAGTCAGAGAATGCGGCCGGTGGAGCAGTTCGTAGCATCGCTGCCGCGATGCGCAATGTGGGCGGCGTTGTTCTTCACCGACGAGAATGACCGCCCCCTGCTATTGCGTGCGGTAAATCAACCGAATGTGTGGCAGTTTCCTGGTGGCGGCGCCGAGGAGGGAGAGTTCCCGTTTGAGACGGCTGTCCGCGAAGCCAAGGAGGAGACAGGGATCTCGTTCGAGGGAAGACCGCGGCTGCTCGCTGTGCGATTCCAGTAGTCGCGCCCGGACTGGCCCATCAACCAGCTCGGGCTCATCTTCGATGGCGGCCGGCTGCCGCCCGAGCAACTCGACGAGATCGTGCTCGATCCGGAGGAGCACACGGAGTTCGATGTGCGGTCCCTGGCGGGGTGGCAGAAGGCACTGAGCGAGCGGCGGTACACGCAGCTCGGGCGGCTGCTGTCGGCCCGGGACGGCGGCGATGCCGCGTACCTGGTCGGTTAGACCCTCGTGCCCGGTACAGCTCGCGGGCGCCCGCGTCGACTGGCCCCGAGAACCGATCGTCGATTCCCGGTCCGTGAACGGAGTATCCGCATGACCGCCAAGCTCCTAAACATCCTGACCGGCATCAACCGCCCCTCCGTGTCTTCGTCCGGGGGCATGATCCTCGTCAATGATCTCTACGGCGCGATGCCGGAAATCCACACGACCTTCCTGGGCAGGGAACCGGTCGATCAGGCTTGGAAGGCCGCGTTTGATCATCTGATCACCCTCTCCACAACGAAGCGCCCTCACGGCCCCGACTTCGACCCGTACGTTGATGAGTTGACGCATGAGGTCGGTGCGCTCATCGAGAAGATCCAGCCGAACGCCATCCACGCCCAGTACCTCGGGTTCGCTCTCAGCCTGGCCTTCACCCGAACCGCGGGCAACATCCCGATCATTGCCATCGCTCACGGCCCCGACGTGATGGTGGCCGAGCGCAACGCCTCTGAACGCGAGGCCATGAAGGAAGTTGCTGCCGCGAGCGCCGCGATCGTCGCCCCGACCGTTGCTCTCGCCAACCGCATCGACTGTCTCACCGGACGCCGATTCACCGACCGGCTCACCGTCATCCCGTGGGGCATCCCTTTGAGTGAGGCCCGAGTACGCGATCAACTGCCTATTGGCTCCAGACCTCTGTCTCTGGTGCACGCCGGTCGCCTGGATGACAACAAATCCACGATCACCGCCGTCGAAGCCCTCGCTCTTACCGATCAGCCGCATCACCTGACCGTGATCGGCAAAGGACCCCTACGGGAGCATCTGGAACAGCGGGCGGTAGAACTCGGGCTGCGGGGCAGGGTTCATTTTGAGCCGTTCCTGCACCGCGCCGAACTGTGGCGCCGTCTGCCGAAGTTCGACGCCTGGGTTTTCACAACCAGAGGTCTGGAGGCTTTTGGGCTCGTCCTCATTGAGGCTCAAGCCCACGGACTTCCGGTTGTCTACTCAGATCTTCCCGGTGTGAGGGAAATCCTCGGGGGCGCTGGCGTTGCCTACACTCCTGGCGACCCGCGCTCGCTGGCTGTGGCCCTGGACGAGATGGGCCGAAACTTCCGCCGGCGCGAGGCCCTGACTACGGCGGCTCTCGATAATGCGCGCCGATACGACATCACTACCACCGGCCGCCAGCTTCGCGAACTGACGCTCCGCGTCACCTCCTAACCCCGATGTCTTGAGACCGGGCCTCGTCACGCCCGACGAACTGTTCGCGTCCACCGCGCCCTACTACACCGCGGGCGGGCCCGGCCTCCCGGAGGGGGAGGGGAGGCCGGGCCCGCTGATGGGGGGAGGGAGAGTGGTCTACGAGGGCGGCATCAGGCCGGGGGGACGTGCTCGGTGCTCTCCTGGATCCCCAGGACGCGCAGCAGGTCGGCGGTCACCACGCGATAGCCGATCCGCCCTTCCCCGGCCTTGACGACCTTGCACGGGAACGTGCCGTTCCGTGCCAGCTCATACGCCTTCGTGCGGCCGAGGCCGAACGCTCTCCCGGCCGTCTCATAATCCGTCGGCCGTGGGTTCGAGTCCCACCCGCCCCACCAGTGCAGGGGGATGCAGGATCGATTTGACCTGGATCAACCCTGCATCATCCGCCCGGGCGAGGCGTTGCGACACGCTCAAGGTCACCTGCTCGCTCGATGCTCGCTCGAAGCGTCGGATGACCTCTTCGGAGTAGAGGTCGGCGATGCACGGCTGGTCGCAAGCACCGAAGGGGCCCCGGGGATCCGATGCCTTCCGGTGCCGGGCCCCTTCTCTGTGCCGGCCGCTTCCGGACCCTCAGCCCAAGAAGCCGACGTGCGCGAGCCGCAGCGGGCCGCGCAGCCTGAGCCGGAGGTCGCGCACGCCCGCGACGGCGATCGGCGCGCGCAGCGACGTGTAGGCGTACGGGCCGCTGCCGGGCGCGTCGAGGGTCAGCGTGACCGGCACCGAGCCACCGCCCGGAAGCAGTTCGACCTCGCCCCGGCCGGACACCCGCACGGTCACCTCCCGGGCGCCCCCGCCGAAGTCACAGTCGCGGTAGAGGAGTTCGGCGCTTCTGCCGTCGACCGGGGTCACCGCGTCGCCCGACACCTTGGTGCGGTCGACCAGCGCGGCACCGTACTGCTCGTCGAAGCCGGCCGCGTCCAGGCCCCGGCCGAGCACCGCGCGGGGCGCGGCGGGCTCGCCGTCGAGGGTGAGGGTGCGGCGCAGCCGGATGTCCTCGCTTGAGGCGCCCGCCAGCAGCTCGTAGGGGCCCGGCTCGCGGCGCCAGCCGTCCCGTGCCACGTCCCAGAACGCCAAGGCGGACAGCGGGACGTCGAAGGCCAGCTCCGCCCGCTCCCCGGGGGCGAGCGTCACCCGCCGGTGGGCCAGCAGTTCGCGGCGCGGGCGGACGGCCGACGGGGCCAGGGCGCGCGTGTAGAGCTGGGCGACCTCGTCCGCGGTGACGTCACCGGTGTTGGTGACCGTGAAGGACACCCGCACCGAGTCGTCCGCTGCGCCCGCCGACAGGCCGGCGTAGGAGAAGGACGCGTACGACAGGCCGTGGCCGAACGGGAAGAGCGGGGTGCCCTCGAAGTAGAGGTAGGTCTGGCGGGCGCCGATCACGTCGTAGTCGAGCAGATCGGGCAGGTCGGCGTCGGACGCGTACCAGGTCTGCGGCAGGCGGCCCGCGGGGGAGACGTCACCGGCCAGCACCCGGGCCAGCGCCGTGCCCGCGGCCTGCCCGCCGTGCGCGGTCCACAGCGCGGCGGGCAGCCCGGCGACGGGCACGGCGTACGGGTAGGCGGAGACCAGGACCAGCACCGTGTTCGGGTTGGCGGCGCGGGCGGCGCGCAGCAGCCGCTCCTGCTGGGCGGGCAGGGCCAGCGTCGTACGGTCCTCGGTCTCCCGGCCGCCGATGTGCGGGTCGTTGCCCGCGACCACCAGGACCACGTCGGCCGCGCCGGCCACCCGGGCGACGGCGTCCTCGCCGCGCTCGTCGGTGATCAGCTCGAAGACCTCGGGAGCCGCCGTGTCGCCGGCGGGAGCAACCTTCACCCCCTCGGCGGCGACCCGGACATGGCGACCGGTTCCGATGTGCCGCAGGAGGTGACCGCCGGCGTGGGGTTCCAGACGGAAGGTCTCCTGGACGATCCAGCCGCCCGGCTGGTCCGCGGAGGCCCGTACGAAGCCGTCGTCGGCGACCGAGAGGTAGCGGCCGTCCGGGGCGCGCAGCGTCAGCACGCCCTGGCCCCAGTCGATCAGCGCGAGTTCGGTGCCGGTGGCACCGGTGGTGAGCGGGGGCAGGTCGGTGCGGCCGGCGAGCAGCGCCGGGTCGAGCGCGCCCTCGGCGCCGCGCACCTCGGCGGGCGCGTCGGTGGCGGGCGGCACCCGCAGGAAGGTCCCGGAGCGGGTGCGCAGCCGCACCCGGTCCACGCCCTCCGCGAACTCCACCCGCTCGGCGCCGAACCGCTCGTACAGGCCCTCCAGCGGTGTGGACCGGTGCAGGAGGGTGCCGCTGTACCAGTCGAGCTTGCACTCGTCGGCGAGCAGGCCGACCACCGCGATCCGGGTGTCGTGGGCGAGCGGCAGCACACCGTCGTTCTTCAGCAGCACCACCGCCTGCTCGGCGGCCTGTCTCGCGAGCGAGCGGTGGTCCGGGGTGTCGAAGGCGCCGGTGCCTGCGTGCGGGTCGTCGGCCGGGTCGAACTCGCCGAGCCGGAAGCGCACCGAGAGCTGGCGGCGCACCGCCGTGTCGATGTCCGGCTCGGTCAACAGGCCCTGCTCCAGGGCTCCGTGGAGCCGGGCGGTGATCTGCGAGCCGTCGGTGCCGTGGTCGGTGAAGCTGTCGACGCCGGCCCGCAGGGCGGCGGCGGTGGCCTCCTCGTGGGTGTCGAAGTAGTGCTCGGAGTCGACCAGGTTGGAGGGCGCGCCGGCGTCCGAGCAGACCAGCAGGTCCTGTCCGGTCCAGCTGCGCAGATGCTCGCGCAGATACGGGGAGACGTGATTGGGGCGGCCGTTGACCAGGTTGTAGGCGGGCATCACGCCGGCCACCGCACCGGCCCGCACGGTCTCCTCGAAGGCGCGCAGGTCGTACTCGCGCAGCACGCGCGGGCGGACCGACGAGGAGGCGACGTCCCGGCCGGTCTCGTTGTTGTGCGCGAGCCAGTGCTTGAGCACCGGGGCGGTGCGCCAGTACGCCGGATGGTCGCCGCGCAGGCCCCGGGTGTAGGCGGTGGCGATCGCCGAGGTCAGCTTCGGGTCCTCGGAGTAGCCCTCCTCGTTGCGGCCCCACAGCGGGTGGCGCAGCAGATTGACCGTCGGCGCCCAGACGTTGAGGCCGACGCGGTCGTCGCGGGCGCGCATCGCGCGCACCTCCCTGGAGACCGCTTCGCCGACCCGGCGCACGAGGTCCGGGTTCCAGGTCGCGCCGAGCCCCACGGCCTGCGGGAAGACGGTGGCCGGTCCCATCCAGGCGACCCCGTGCAGCGCCTCCTGGCCGGTGCGGAACGCGGCGATGCGAAGGCGCTCGACGGCGGGCGCGAACTGGTGCAGGAAGCTGACCTTCTCGTCCAGGGTGAGCCGCGCCAGCAGATCGTCGATGCGCTTCGCGAACGGCAGGCGCGGATCGCGGAAGGGCGGTGAGTGCGGCGTGTGTGCGGTCACGGGCGGTTCCCTTTGCGCTGGGTCGGCGAGGCGCTTTCGAAGCGCTTCGATGCTCATTCGACGCGCGGGGTGGTGTCAAGACATCCCGAGGCAACAGCTCCGACCTCTGACGCTATTTCAAGCCGCATTCGAGCGTGTGCGGGACCGCGGCGCCCCGGAGGAATCTTGGAAGCGACCCTTGTGCGGCCCCAGGTGTTCACTTAACCTCGCAGCAACTTCGAAGCGCTTCGACTCGACGGGTCCGTCGTCCTGAGACGGACATTCCTCCGAGGACCGCTTCGGCTCAGCCAGTTCCACTGAAGACACCGCAGCCGACGGCCACCGCCGGGTGTCCTGGTGCGCCATGAAGGGTTGACGCAATGACGCCGAACGCCGCCTCCGCGCCCAGCCGGAGAACCTTCCTCGCCTCCACGGCGGTCGCCGCCACCGCGGTGGCGGGCGGAGTGCCGCTGCTCACCGCCTGCGGCGGCGGCCAGGAGGGCCGCAAGGAGGGCACCACCTCCGGGAAGGCGGCGCAGAAGCTGCTGCCGGCGTATATGGCGTCGAGCGTCGTGGCCCCGGACATCCCGGCGAAGAACGGCTCGGCGGCCGGCTTCACCAAGGCCATCGCCATGGACCGGTTGAAGACGTCGGTGCCGGACAAGCTCGGCAGCGGCGGCAGGCTGACGGTCATGGCCCCCCTGTGGGGCACTCCGCCGTCCGGGGACAACCCCTACTACCGGGCCATGAACGAGGCCATCGGCGTGCGGGTCGGCTGGCAGAACCAGGACGGCAACACCTACGACGAGAAGCTGGGTGCCGTGCTCGCCTCCAGCGACATCCCGGACGTGGTGGTCGTCCCCGGCTGGAACCTGAACGGCCGGATACCGAGCGCCGTCAACGCCAAGTTCGCCGACCTCGGCCCCTATCTGTCCGGCGACAAGGTCAAGGACTACGCCAACCTCGCCGCGGTGCCGACCGACGCCTGGCAGCGCGCCATCTTCGGCGGCCGGTTGCGCGCCATCCCGATGCCCGCCTCCTACGTCACCAACATCGCGCCCTTCTACCGAAAGGACGTCTTCGACCAGAAGGGCTACCAACTCCCGAAGAGCACCGAAGAGTTCCTGGCCTGGGCGACGGAGGCCACCGACGCCAAGGGCGGCGTGTGGGCCTGCGACGACATGAAGTGGACCGCGTTCAACGCCTTCGGTGTCCTCAACGGCAGCGACAAGGCGCTGTGGTGGAACCTCCAGGGCGGCAAGCTGGTCAACCGGGTGGAGACCGAGGAGTACCTGGAGGCCGTCGAGTGGGCGCGCAAGCTGTTCGCGGCGGGCGTGGTCCACCCCGACGCCCGGGCCGGCAAGACCGCCTCCGACGCGGGCTCCCGGTTCACCGCGGGCAAGGTCCTCGTCTACAACCAGGACCTGTCCGACTGGTTCGGCAAGACCTCCGAACAGCGCACCCAGAACCCGGACTTCGAGACCGCCGCGATGGACGTCTTCACCCACGACGGCGGCGACCCGCTGCTGTGGGCCGTACAGCCCGCGAACATCTTCACCTTCGTCAGCAAGAAGGCGTCCAAGCAGCAGATCGAGGACCTGCTGGCGATCGCGAACTTCTGCGCCTCGCCGTACGGCACCAAGGAGTGGCTGCTCACCAACTACGGCGTGCAGAGCACCGACTTCACCCTGAAGGACGGCGTACCCACCAAGACCACCAAGGGCGTCAACGAGGTGCTCGGCGCCTTCGACTACACCGGCGACCCGGCGCCCTTCGTCGCACACCCCGACTTCCCCGAGGTCACCAAGGGGATGGTCGAGTGGCAGCAGCGCATGGGCGCGTTCACCAAGAAGTCCTCCTGCTACGGCCTGACCATCACCGAGCCCACCCGCTGGTCCAACCTCGCCGACGACTTCGAGCAGTTGGAGGACGACGTGGTGCGCGGCCGCAAGAAGATCGGCGACGTGCAGCAGGCGGTGTCCGACTGGAAGAAGCGGGGCGGCGACGACCTGCGCGACTGGTACCGCAAGCTGCTCGACGACGCCGGCTCGGCGCGGTGATCCGGGGCATACAGGGCTGAGGCAAGGAGAACGGCCGTGTCGCACAGCACGGTGCCTCGCAGCAGGGCCGAGGCCAACACGACGGGGAAGACACCGCAGGCGTCCGGCGGCGCCGGACGCGGGCCGCGGGGACGCGGCGGGAAGCTGAGCCTCGGGACCAGGTTCCGGCGGGACCGGACGCTGATCCTGATGACGCTGCCCGCGGTCCTGCTGCTGCTCGTCTTCAACTACATACCGATCCTCGGCAATGTGGTCGCCTTCCAGGACTACGACCCGTACCTGAGCGACAACGGTTTCGTGGCCGTCTTCCAGAGCCCCTGGACCGGCTTCGAACAGTTCCAGCGGGTCTTCGAGGACTCCGCGTTCTGGCACGCCGTGCAGAACACGTTCGTCCTGTTCTTCCTCCAGCTGGTGCTGTTCTTCCCGGTCCCGATCCTGCTGGCGCTGCTCATCAACAGCGTGGTCAGGCCCCGGGTCCGGGCCGTCGCCCAGGCGATCATGTACCTGCCGCACTTCTTCTCGTGGGTGCTCGTCGTCACCGTCTTCCAGCAGGTCTTCGGCGGCGCCGGCATCATCGCGCAGACCCTGCGCGAGCACGGCCACACCGGCTTCGACATCATGACCGACCCCGGGATCTTCAAATACCTGGTGACGGCCCAGATGGTCTGGAAGGACGCCGGCTGGGGCATCATCGTCTTCCTCGCCGCGCTCGCCTCCGTCTCCCCCGACCTGTACGAGGCCGCCGCCATGGACGGGGCCGGGCGCCGGCGCCGCATATGGCACATCACCCTGCCCGCGTTGCGCCCGGTGATCGCCCTGCTCCTGGTGCTGCGGGTGGGCGACGCCCTCACCGTCGGCTTCGAGCAACTCCTGCTCCAGCGGCAGGCGGTGGGACCCGACGCCGCCGAGGTGCTGGACACCTACGTGTGGTGGAACGGCATCCGCAACCAGGACTTCGGCTACGCCGCCGCGGCGGGCCTGATCAAGGGCGTCGTCGGACTGACCCTCGTCCTCGTGGCGAACAAGGTCGCCCACCTCATGGGCGAGCAGGGGGTGTACAAGAAATGACCGCAGTCGTCGACCGTCCCCCGGCAGCGGGGGAGCGGCAGCCTGGCAGGCGCCGCCGCTGGTCCGCGCCGCCCCGGCCCGTCTGGGAGGAGACGCCGCGCAGGGCCGGCCTGGCCGGCAAGGGCCTGGTGCTCGGCATCGCCTGCTGCGCGATCCTCTTCCCGCTGTGGATCGTCGTGGTGACCAGCCTGTCCCCGAAGAAGACCATCGACGAGACGGGCGGCCTGGTGGTGATCCCCAAGGGCCTCACCCTCGTCGCCTACCGGGAACTGCTCAGCGGCGGCCAGGTGCAGCGGGCCGCGCTGGTCAGCATCGGGGTCACCGTCGTCGGCACCCTGTTCAGCATGGCCGTGTCGGTGCTGTGCGCCTACGGCCTGTCCCGCCGCGGCTCGCTGGGCCACCGCTGGATCCTGCTGACGCTGCTCGCCACGATGTTCTTCGGCGCGGGCCTGATCCCCACCTATCTGCTGGTGCAGGCACTCGGCCTGACCGACACCTATCTGGCGCTGATCCTGCCCAGCGCGGTCAGCGTCTTCAACATCCTCGTGCTGCGCGGCTTCTTCATGGGCATCTCGCCCGAACTCATCGACAGCGCCCGCATCGACGGCGCGGGCGACTGGCGCATCCTGTGGCGGATCGTGCTGCCGCTGTCCCGCGCGGTGCTCGCCGTGATCACCCTGTTCTACGCGGTGGGCTACTGGAGCGCCTGGTTCAACGCGTCCATCTACCTGACCGACCAGGACATGATGCCGCTGCAGAACGTCATGATCCAGCTGGTGCAGAAACAGCAGCGCCCGGTGGGGCTGTCCGCGCAGATCAACACGGGGCAACTGGCGCCGCTCGCCGTCCAGATGGCGGTCATGGTCATGGCCCTGCTGCCGGTGGCCGTCCTGTCGCCCTTCGTCCAGCGGCACTTCAAGAAGGGCATGCTCACCGGCGCCGTGAAGGGATGACCGGTGTCCCGACCCCGCGGGCAATGCGCCGCCGACTTCCACAGAGCGAGGTTTGTGTCATGAGCGTGTCCCGTTCGAGCCGGCGTGGCGGATGCCGCGGCATCCCGCACGGGGAGCCGGCGTGACGGCGGGGCGCACGCCACCCGCGCTGGCCGACGCCACCCGCGGCCGGATCCTCTACGGCGGCGACTACAACCCCGAACAGTGGCCCGAGGAGACCTGGCACGAGGACGTACGGCTGATGCGGGACGCCGGCGTCACCACCGTGACCCTCGGCGTCTTCTCCTGGTCCGCCCTCGAACCCCGCCCCGGCGCCCGGGAGTTCGGCTGGCTCGACCGGGTCATGGACCTGCTGCACCAGTTCGGTGTCGATGTCGTCCTGGCCACCCCCACCGCCGCACCGCCGCCCTGGATGGGCCGCCTGCACCCCGACACCCTGCCCCGGGACGCCGACGGCCGCACCGAATGGTGGGGCGGCCGTCAGCACTTCTCGCACTCCAGCGCCACCTACCGGCACTACGCCGCCGCGATCACCGAGGACCTGGCCGCCCGCTACGCCGGCCACCCCGCCCTCACCATGTGGCACATCAACAACGAGTACTGCACCGTTGACCACGGCGACGAGGCCGCCGCCGCCTTCCGCCGCTGGCTGCGGGCCCGATACGGCACCCTCGACGCGCTCAACACCGCCTGGGGCACGGCCTTCTGGAGCCAGCACTACGACAGCTGGGACGGCATCCTGCCACCCCGCCACGTCCACTACCTGAAGAACCCCACCCAGGTGCTGGACTTCCGCCGCTTCACCTCCGACATGCTCCTGGACTGCTACACCGCCGAACGCGACATCGTCGCCCGGCACACCCCGCACATCCCGGTCACCACCAACTTCATGCCGCTGTGGATCGGCCAGGACGGCTGGCGCTGGGCCGAGCAGGAGGACGTCGTCTCCGTCGACCTCTACCCCGACCCGGGGGACCCGCTCGGCGCCCAGCACGCCGCCCTCGTGCAGGACCTGACCCGCTCCCAGGCCCGCGGGCCCTGGATGCTGATGGAACAGGCGGCCGGCCCGGTCAACTGGCGCGGCGTCAACCACCCGAAGCCGCCCGGACTCAACCGGCTCTGGTCCCTGCAGGCCGTGGCCCGCGGCGCCGACGCCGTCTGCTACTTCCAGTGGCGCCAGTCCCGGCAGGGCGCGGAGAAGTTCCACTCCGCGATGGTCTCCCACGCGGGCCCGCAGGGCCGCACCCACCAGGAGATCAAGCGGCTCGGCGCCGATCTCGCCCGGATCGGCGGCGCCGTCGCCGGCATGCCCATCGCGGCCGAGGTCGCCGTCCTGCACGACTGGCACGCCTGGTGGGCGAGCGCCCAGGAGGCCCGGCCCTCCGCCGAGGTCGACCACGCCGCCGTCCTGCACGCCTGGCACCGCGCCCTGTGGGAGTCCGGCCTCACCACCGACTTCGCCCACCCCGAGCACGACCTGTCCGGCTACCGGCTCGTCGTCGTCCCCCAGCTCTACCTCCTCACCGACACCGCCGTCGGGAACCTCCTCGGCTACGTCCGCGGCGGCGGCACCCTGGTGTGCGGCTTCCTCACCGGGATCGCCGACGAGGACGACCGGGTGCGGCCCGGCGGCATGGACGCCCGGCTGCGCGACTTGTTCGGCATCCGCACCCTGCACGAGTGGTGGCCGCTGGAGCCGGGGCGGACCATCGCCTGCGAGGGCTTTCACGGCACGCTCTGGTCCGAGGAGATCGAAGCCGGCGGGGCCGAGGAGACCGTGCCGTACCGGGGCGGCGAACTCGACGGGCTGCCCGCCGTGCTGCGCAAGGGGCGCGCCTGGTACGTCTCCACGCTGCCCGAACCCGAGGCGCTGCGCGGGCTGCTCACCCGCGTGGCCGCCGGGGCGGGGGCGCGTCCCGTACTGGACGGGCTGCCCGCACGGGTCGAGGCGGTCCGCCGCGGCGACCTGCTGTTCCTGCTCAACCACGGCCGGGAGCCGGTCACCGTGCAGGTGCCCGGCGCCCACCGCGACCTGCTCACCGGGGAGACCGTCAGCGGCGCTCTCACCCTGGCCCGGTACGGCGCGGCGGTGCTCGCGCCATGACGTGGGCCACCGGCCCCGGACCGGCTCGGCCACCACGGCGCCCACGCGTGCGGCGCCCCGACCGACGACCGGTTCGTCGTCACCCCCCACGCCCGGGCCCGCCCGAACGCCGGCGAGCCCACCCGTCATCCCCACTCATCATCGCCCCGGACCACCGCCCGCCCGGACCACCGCCCGCCCGGACCACCGCCCGCTCGGCGCACCGGCTGCCTGGACCATCGCCCGCTCGGCGCACCGGCTGCCCGGACCACCGGCCGCTCGGCGCACCGGCTGCCCGGACCGTCGCCCGCCCGGACCGTCGCCCGCCCGGCACACCGGCCGCTCGGCACATCGGCCGCTCGGCACATCGGCTGCCCGGCACATCGGCTGCCCGGCGCACCGGCTGCCCGGACCGTCGCCCGCTCGGCGCACCGGCTGCCTGGACCATCGCCCGCCTGGATCACCGGCCGCTCGGCGCACCGCCCGCCCGGACCGTCGCCCGCCCGGACCATCGGCCGCTCGGCACACCGGGCCGGGCCCGGCGCCGCGGCCCAGCCCGCCGTACGTCGGCGGGCGCCTGCCGGTGCCTGCCCGGACGGTGCTCACGGCGGCCGGCCGCTCGTCGAGCAGCGGACCGCCGAGCCGGGCCCCACAGTTCGATCAGCACGGTCTCCTGGCGCCCGCTCCACTCCAGCGCGCCGTCCCGCTCACGGAATGTGCCGACGATGGCGATGGTGTGGGTGACCGGTTTCCCGGAGCCAAGGCATCGCCGGCGTGCGGAACTGGTCAGGGCGCGACGGGCGCCGGACCCGTACTCGCCCGCACCGTCAGCTCGGGCGCGATCAGCACGACGTCGTCGCTCCCGCGGCCGTCCAGCTTGGCGACCAGGTGTTCCACCGCGTGCCGGCCCATGTCCTGCGCGGGGATGGCGACCGACGTGAGCCGCACCGAGGCCTGGACGGCGACCTGGTCCGGGCAGACGGCGACCACCGACACGTCCTCGGGCACGGCCCGCCCCTGCTGCCGCAGCAGGGCGAGCAGCGGTTCGACGGCCGCCTCGTTCTGCACGACGAACCCGGTGGTACCCGGGCGTTCGTCGAAGATCCGGGCCAGGGTGAGGGCCAGCGCGTCGTATCCGCCCTCGCACGGTCGGTGCAGCACCCGCAGTCCCAGCTCCCGGGCGCGGGAGCGCAGCCCGTCGAGGGTGCGCTCGGCGAAGCCGGTGTGCCGCTCGTAGACGGCGGGGGCCTCGCCGATGACGGCGATGTCACGGTGTCCGAGCCGCGCCAGGTGCTCGACGCACAGCGCGCCCGTCGCCCCGAAGTCGAGGTCGACACAGGTCAGACCCCCCGTGTCGGCGGGCAGCCCGATCAGCACGGACGGCTGGTCCGTGCCGCGCAGCAACGGCAGCCGCTCGTCCTCCAGCTCGACGTCCATCAGGATCATCGCGTCGGCGAGCCCGCTGCCGGTGACCCGGCGCACCGCGTCCGGGCCCTCCTCGCCGGTGAGCAGCAGGACGTCGTACCCGTGGGTGCGGGCCGTGGTGGCCACCGCGATGGCGATCTCCATCATCACCGGCACATACATGTCGGTGCGCAGCGGAACCATCAGCGCGATGATGTTGGACCGGCTGCTGGCCAGGGCACGGGCGCCCGCGTTCGGGTGGTAACCGAGTTCCCGGATGCTCTCCTCGACCCGCTGCCGGGTGGTGGCGGAGATGGACCGCTTGCCGCTGAGGACATAGCTCACCGTGCTCGCCGAGACTCCGGCGTGCTGGGCGACCTCGGCGAGGGTGACCATCCGGCTCTCCAAGTTTTGTGAAGCGCTTCGACAATGCCGCATCTCCGACAGGGGCTGACGGAGGGTACATCGACCCTAGCTCCAGCATGGGCGGGGTGTCCAGAGGCCGTCGAAGCGCTTCGACAACTTCTCCCCGAGAGTCGCGAGCGGGCCGGTGCTGCACACCGTCCCCCGGACGGCGTAACGACGCACCACTGGGAAACCGTGCCCGCGCCCCGGGTCCGGACCCCGCGCCGGTCGCGCCGCCGGGTGTGCGAAGGCTGCGCGAGGACTGGTGGGCGCGGCCCGTTTCGGGTACCAACGATCCAGTAGCACTGGTCGGTAACGAACGGTCCTCAACATCCCTATTCGCGGCGAGGTGAGCCTCATGTCCGCCCCCACCAGCAAACCCACGGTCACCGAGCGCGAGGCCCGGCAGGTCGCGGAGGCCGCCCGGGAACAGGACTGGCGCAAGCCCAGCTTCGCCAAGGAACTGTTCCTCGGCCGCTTCCGCCTCGACCTGATCCACCCCCACCCCCACCCGGCCGACGACGACGTCCAGCGCGGCGAGGAATTCCTCGCCAAGCTCCGCGACTTCTGCGAGACGAAGATCGACCCGGCCCGTGTCGAGCGCGAGGCGCAGATACCCGACGAGGTCGTCGACGGCCTCAAGGAACTCGGCGCCCTCGGCATGAAGATCGACACCAAGTACGGCGGCCTCGGCCTCACCCAGGTCTACTACAACAAGGCCCTCGCCCTGGTCGGCTCGGCCAGCCCGGCGATCGGCGCCCTGCTCTCCGCCCACCAGTCCATCGGCGTACCGCAGCCGCTGAAACTCTTCGGCACCCGGGAGCAGAAGGACACCTTCCTGCCGCGCTGCGCCCGCACCGACATCTCGGCGTTCCTGCTGACCGAGCCGGACGTCGGCTCGGACCCCGCGCGCCTGGCCACCTCCGCAGTGCCGGACGATGGGGGCCCCTCCCGGTCGAGCGGAGCCGAGACTGGGGGAGAGTACATCCTCGACGGGGTGAAGCTGTGGACCACCAACGGCGTGGTCGCCGACCTCCTCGTCGTCATGGCCCGGGTGCCGAAGTCCGAGGGCCACAGGGGCGGCATCACGGCCTTCGTGGTCGAGGCGTCGTCCGAGGGCATCACCGTCGAGAACCGCAACGCCTTCATGGGCCTGCGCGGCATCGAGAACGGCGTCACCCGCTTCCACCGGGTGCGGGTGCCGGCCGCCAACCGGATCGGCCCGGAGGGCGCCGGCCTGAAGATCGCGCTGACCACCCTGAACACCGGCCGGCTGTCGCTGCCCGCGATGTGCGTCGGCGCCGGAAAGTGGTGCCTGAAGATCGCGCGCGAGTGGTCGGCGGCCCGGGAGCAGTGGGGCAAGCCGGTCGCGCTGCACGAGGCGGTCGGCTCGAAGATCAGCTTCATCGCCGCCACCACGTTCGCCCTGGAGGCCGTAGTCGACCTGTCCTCGCAGATGGCCGACGAGAGCCGCAACGACATCCGCATCGAGGCCGCCCTCGCCAAGCTGTACGGCTCCGAGATGGCCTGGCGGATGGCCGACGAACTGGTCCAGATCCGCGGCGGTCGCGGCTTCGAGACCGCCGCCTCGCTGAAGGCCCGCGGCGAACGGGCGGTCCCCGCCGAGCAACTGCTGCGCGACCTGCGCATCAACCGGATCTTCGAGGGCTCCACCGAGATCATGCACCTGCTGATCGCGCGTGAGGCCGTCGACGCGCACCTCGCGGTCGCCGGTGACCTCATCGACCCCGACAAGACCCTGTCGGACAAGGCGAGGGCGGGCGCGAACGCCGGCGCCTTCTACGCCAGGTGGCTGCCCCGGCTGGTCGCAGGACCCGGCCAACTGCCGTCCTCCTACGGTGAGTTCAAACGCGAGGTGGATCTTTCCGGGCATCTGCGCTATGTCGAGCGGCACGCCCGCAAGCTGGCCCGCTCCACCTTCTACGCCATGTCCCGCTGGCAGGGCCGGATGGAGACCAAGCAGGGTTTCCTCGGTCGCGTCGTGGACATCGGCGCGGAGCTGTTCGCGATGAGCGCGGCCTGCGTCCGGGCCGAACTGCTGCGCAGCCGGGGCGAGTACGGGCGCGAGGCCTACCAGCTCGCCGACGCCTTCTGCCGGCAGGCCCGTATCCGGGTCGACGAGCTGTTCGGCCGGCTCTGGTCCAACACCGACGATCTCGACCGCAAGGTCGTCAAGGGCGTCCTCGGCGGCGTGTACGCGTGGCTGGAGCAGGGGGTCGTCGACCCGTCCGGCGACGGCCCCTGGATCGCGGACGCGGCACCCGGCCCCAGCAGCCGGCAGAACGTCCACCGGCCCATCAGGTGACGGTCGGGCGGCCGACCGGTCGGGTGACGGCCGGCCGCCCGCTCTGTCAGGTGACGGCCGGCCGACCCGTCAGGCGCTGACCGGTGCCCCGCGTCGGGTGCCGGTCAGCACCACTTGTCGCTCGGATCCCGCCTCGTCCAGGAGCAGGAGTCGACCTTCGCGCCGCTCGCCTTGGTGAGGGTGGCGGTGTCGCTGGTGTTGTTCCACACGTACCAGCGGCGGTTCTGGTACTTGTGCGCGGCGGTGTCCGTGCCCTTGCCGGTGTGCACCTTCAGGCTCTTGCCCGCGCCGATCCGGACGCTCGGGAAGACGTACTTGTGGTTGGCGGCGTCCTTCAGGATCCAGCCCTTCAGGGACACCGCCGAACGGCTGGTGTTCTTGAGCTGCACCCATTCGCCGTTCAGGCTCGCGTTGGACCCGTTGTCCGAGCCCGGGCTGTCGAACCAGACATGGCGGATCGTCACACCGCCGGCCGCCTGGGCCGGGGTGCTGAGCAGGGTGCCGGTGAGTAGCGCGGCGCCCGCGAGGGCCGCGGGCAGGGTGGCGCGAAAACGCATGAGAAATCCCCCCGGGGAAGTCGTTGAGGACAGCAGTGTTATCACATGATCTTCACGGCTGTTTCACAAAGGAGGATTTCGGTCCCTTCACCACCAAGCCCAGACATGGCACCCGCCCGAGGGACGCGCTGTCCTTCCGGGCGCCGCTTGCGGCAACAATGGGGGGATGACCGACAGTCCCGCCAGTCCGGCGCCCCTCGCCGACCCGCACCTCGTCCACGACCCCCTCGCGGGGGACGGGCCGAAGGACGTGGTGATCCTCGGCTCCACCGGGTCCATCGGCACCCAGGCCATCGACCTCGTCCTGCGCAACCCCGACCGCTTCCGGGTCACCGCCCTGTCCGCCAACGGCGGCCGGGTGTCCCTCCTGGCCGAGCAGGCCCGCCGGCTCCGGGTGAAGACCGTCGCGGTGGCCCGCGAGGAGGCCGTACCGGCGCTGCGCGAGGCCCTCGCCGCGCAGTACGGCGCGGGCGAACCGGTCCCCGAGATCCTCGCCGGACCCGACGCGGCCACCCGGCTCGCCGCCTCCGACTGCCACACCGTCCTCAACGGCATCACCGGCTCCATCGGCCTCGCACCGACCCTCGCCGCCCTGGAGGCGGGCCGCACCCTCGCGCTCGCCAACAAGGAGTCGCTCATCGTCGGCGGCCCGCTGGTCAAGGCGCTCGCCAAGCCGGGGCAGATCATCCCCGTCGACTCCGAGCACGCGGCGCTCTTCCAGGCGCTCGCCGCGGGCACCCGCGCCGATGTGCGCAAACTCGTCGTCACGGCGTCCGGCGGCCCCTTCCGCGGCCGCACCAGGGCCGAACTCGCGGGCGTCACCGTCGACGACGCCCTCGCCCACCCCACCTGGGCCATGGGCCCGGTGATCACGATCAACTCCGCGACCCTGGTCAACAAGGGTCTTGAGGTCATCGAGGCGCACCTGCTGTACGACATCCCCTTCGAGCGCATCGAGGTCGTCGTGCACCCGCAGTCCTACGTCCACTCGATGGTCGAGTTCACCGACGGCTCCACGCTCGCCCAGGCGACGCCCCCCGATATGCGCGGGCCCATCGCCATCGGCCTGGGCTGGCCCGAACGCGTCCCGGACGCCGCCCCCGCCTTCGACTGGAGCACGGCCTCGACCTGGGAGTTCTTCCCGCTCGACAACGAGGCCTTCCCGTCGGTGAACCTCGCCCGGCACGTGGGGCGGCTCGCGGGCACCGCCCCGGCGGTGTTCAATGCGGCCAACGAGGAGTGCGTCGAGGCGTTCCGCGGCGGCGCGCTGCCCTTCAACGGGATCATGGAGACCGTCACCCGGGTGGTCGAGGAGCACGGCACACCCCGCGCGGGAACTCCGCTCACGGTGTCGGACGTCCTCGAAGCGGAGACCTGGGCCCGGGCCCGGGCCCGCGAACTGACCGCACAGAAGGCGACCGCGGAGGCGCGTGCATGACAGCCTTGATGATGATCCTCGGCATAGTCGTCTTCGTGGTCGGCCTGCTGTTCTCGATCGCCTGGCACGAGCTGGGGCACCTGTCCACGGCCAAGATGTTCGGCATCCGCGTGCCGCAGTACATGGTCGGCTTCGGCCCGACCATCTGGTCCCGGCACAAGGGCGAGACCGAGTACGGGATCAAGGCCATCCCGTTCGGCGGCTACATCCGCATGATCGGCATGTTCCCGCCCGGCGAGGACGGCCGGATCAGCGCGCGCTCCACCTCACCGTGGCGCGGCATGATCGAGGACGCCCGCTCGGCCGCCTTCGAGGAACTCAAACCGGGCGACGGGACCCGCCTCTTCTACACGCGCAAGCCGTGGAAGCGGGTCATCGTGATGTTCGCGGGCCCCTTCATGAACCTCGTCCTGGCGGTGGTGCTGTTCCTCACCGTCCTGATGGGCTTCGGCATCTCGCAGCAGACGACGACCGTCAGCTCGGTCTCACAGTGCGTCATCGCGCAGAGCGAGAACCGGGACACCTGCGCGTCGGGCGACGCCGCGTCCCCGGCCGCGGCGGCGGGCCTGAAGGCGGGCGACAAGATCGTCTCCTTCGGCGGGGTCAGGACCGAGAGCTGGAACCAGCTCTCCGACCTCATCCGCGCCGCCCCCGGCAAGGAGGTGCCGATCGTCGTCGACCGCAAGGGCGAGCAACTGACCCTGCACGCGACGATCGCCACCAACCAGGTCGCCAAGAAGGACTCCAGCGGCCAGATCGTCCAGGGCCAGTACGTCACCGCCGGCTTCCTCGGCTTCAGCGCCGCCACCGGCATCGTCCGCCAGGACCTCGGCGACTCCGTGACCTGGATGGGCGACCGCATCGGAGAGGCCGCCCACTCCATCGCGAGTCTGCCCGGCAAGATCCCGGCCCTGTGGAACGCGGCCTTCGACGGCGCACCGCGCCAGCCCGACTCGCCCATGGGCGTGGTCGGCGCGGCCCGCGTCGGCGGCGAGATCTTCACCCTGGACATCCCGCCCACCCAGCAGCTCGCGATGGCCCTGATGCTGGTCGCGGGCTTCAACCTCTCCCTGTTCCTGTTCAACATGCTCCCGCTGCTCCCGCTCGACGGCGGACATATCGCGGGCGCCCTGTGGGAAGCCCTGCGCCGCAACCTCGCCAAGATCCTCCGCCGCCCGGACCCGGGCCCGTTCGACGTGGCGAAACTGATGCCGGTGGCCTACGTGGTGGCCGGGGTGTTCATCTGCTTCACCCTCCTGGTCCTCGTCGCCGACGTCGTTAACCCGGTCAAAATCTCCTAGTCATGCCTTGTTGGTGGCGGCCCGGGGCCTTGTGTTCCGGGTCGTGTTCCATCGGGTGGGTTTCCCGGAGGGATGTGCTGGCGTCGGGGGCCGTGGCGTAATCTCGGACCCTGGAGCCCGCCGTTCCGGGACCGGATCCTGATCCACGACTTGGGGTTGCACAGCAGATGACTGCGATTTCTCTCGGCATGCCGTCCGTTCCGACCAAGCTCGCCGAGCGTCGGCTCAGCCGGCAGATCCAGGTCGGTTCGGTGGCGGTGGGTGGGGATGCGCCGGTGTCGGTGCAGTCGATGACGACGACGCGT
>NZ_JBIALO010000060.1:0-19933 GCF_042873595.1 Streptomyces sp. NPDC004629
TGTCCACCACGCAGATCTGTGGCGGAGCCGTGGCCGAGCAGGATGACCAGGACCGGGTTCTGTCGGCGGTGGGCTTGCGGGCGCTGGAGTACCGCGACGAACTTCTGGAGACGGCGGTCGTCCTGGACGTGCTCGCCCTGTGCCACCCGCCGGGCGGCTATCTGCCCCGCCCCTACGTGGGGAGCCCAGCGGCCCGGACAAAGCGGAGGAGCTGCGCGCTGACGCCACCGCCGTCGCCCGCGACCTGACGTCATATGACCTGCGGCACGGCACGAGCCGGATGGGCGACATACCGCTGGCGTTGTCGTTGCGGGTGGCGCCGACCGCCGCGCGAGGGCCGCCTGGATGTTGCGTACGACCTGCGCGGCCCGGGTGGCGTGGCCCCCTGGCCCGATGGTCCGGGCTTCGGCGTACCAGCGACCTGGCCCAACAGGTGCACCCGCCGCTCTCCCTCGGTGGTGACGACCTGGCTGATCATCCCGGACGGCCTGGGCACGGCCGGGGAATTGACGGGTTGTATGGACGTGACCGGGGTCCTTCCGGCGCTCAGGAGGGCGTTCCGGCCCAGGCGGTCAGCGCCGCGCGCCGCTCGTCACGGCGTTCGGTGACATCGGCGGTGCGCGTGGCCCAGGCGATGTGGCCGTCGGGACGTACGAGGACCTCGGCCACTCCCTCCAGGTCCGCGTGGTCGTCCCGCTTCGTGACGGTGACGGCGATGACACGTGATCCCCAGCCCGTGACGGCCGCACTGAGGTCCGGGTCGGCCGCGAGATCGAGGTGGACGAACCGGCCCTGGTGCAGCAGTTCGTAGACCCGCACCGGCTGAGATGCCGCGGTGGTGAGCCCTAGGTCGGGCATCCGCTCTCCCACCAGCGGGTCGACCCCGGGGCTCGCCGGCGGGTAGGCGGTGCCGAGCGCGGAGACCTGGGCGGCGAGCTTGCGGTTGACCTCTTCCATGCGCAGGAGTTCGTCGAAGAGTTCACGCAGGGCCGCGGCGGGCCGCTGGTACTGCGGGACCAGCGTCAGCTCCGCGAGCAGCGTCTGCACCTCGGTGTTCTCGGTGACTGCCCTGCCGACCGGGTTGCGCTCCTCGTCGTAGCTGTCCAGCAGCCCAGGCGGTGCCCAGCCGTTGACGACGGCGGCCAGTTTCCAGCCGAGGTTCATGGCGTCCTGGAGGCCGGTGTTGAGTCCCTGGCCCGCCGCGGGGAAGTGGATGTGGGCGGCGTCGCCCGCAAGCAGGATCCGACCACAGCGGTAACTCTCCGCGAGGCGGGTGGCGTTGCCGAAGCGTGAGAGCCAACGGGGCTCGCCGATACCGCAGTCGGAGCCGCAGATCCGGATCAGGGACTCACGGAACTCCTCCAGGGTCACCGGCTCACCGGACGGTACCCGCATCCGCTCCGGATCCACGCAGACCAGCCGGGTCGGACCGTCCTCCAGCGGCGCGACCAGGACGCCACAGGCCCGGGCCGCACCGAGGACCGCCGGATCGGTGTCGATCACGGCGAAGTCGCCGAGCACACCGGTGAGCGTCTCGTCGGTGCCCGGGAAGCCGATCCCCGCCGCCTCCCGCACCCGGCTGCGTCCGCCGTCGCACCCGACCGCGTACCGGGCGTGGACGCTGTCGACGCCCCCGGGACCCCGCACCTGCACCTTCACGCCGTCGCCGTCCTGGCCCACAGCGACAACCTCATGACCGCGCAGGATCTCCACGCCCAGCTCGCGGGCCCGCTCCGCAAGCAGTGCCTCGGTGCGTGCCTGGGCGAGGAAGAGCGTGTAGCCGTGCCGGGAGTCCAGCACGGAGAAGTCCAGATGGGTGGGGAGCTGGGCGAAATGCCAGCCGGGCACGGTCCGGCCGAGCGGCAGGAACCGGTCGACCAAGCCACGCTGGTCCATCAACTCCAGGCTGCGCGGATGCAGGGTGAGTGCCCGCGAGTTCCGCTGCGGCTCCGTGCGCCGCTCCAGAATCCGGGTACGCACACCGGCCAGCGCCAGCTCGCACGCGAGCATCAGCCCGGTCGGTCCCGCGCCCACGACGATCACATCCAACACGTCCATCAGAGCCCTCCCCACATTTCGTGAACATCGTTCACGTGAACGATGTTCACTATAGTGAGGCACATGAGTTCCCCGTCAAGCCCGACCCGAGGCCGGCCCCCGCGACTCGACCGTGCGCGCACCGTGCAGACAGCCCTTGACCTCCTGGATCAGTCAGGGCTCGACGCATTGACCATGAGACGGCTCGCAGACGCGATGAACGTGCAGGCCGGTGCGCTGTACCGCTACTTCGCGACCAAGCAGGACCTGCTGACCGCAATGGCCGAGCGCATGATGGACGGCGTCGCGGACGCCGCCGCCGAGGCACGCGGCGGAGACTGGGGCGAAAAACTGGCCGCCCTCGCCCGTGCGATGCGTACGGCCCTGCTCGCCCACCGCGACGGTGCGCGGGTGTTCGCCGGTACCCACGCGACGGGGGCGAACACCCTGGGCTTCGCCGACACGGTCGTGGGCGTGATGCGCGCGGCGGGCTTCCCCGACGACGACGCGGCGCGGGCGCTGCACACCATGGCCAACTTCACCGTGGGCCACACACTGGAGGAGCAGGCTGCCCTCCAGCCGCGAGACCAAGGCCCGGCGGACCCGGGCCTCCTCGCCGACGCGGTGACAGCGGGGACGTACCCGCACCTCAAGGCCAGCCTCCCCACACTCACCAGCACCGACTTCACCCGGCTCTTCGAGTTCGGACTGGACCTGCTCATCGAGGGACTGAAAGCACGGCACTGAACCGCAGCCGACGCACCCCCTCGGACCGGACCGGCACACCACGCCACGCCGGGCACGCAGGCGACCCGGAAGGCAATCCCGGCCTTCGATGACACGCACAAACCCACGGCGCCAGCCGGCCTCCGCCCCGTAATTAGGAATACCGCAGGCCCGACCGGGCCTGCGGCACACGGCACGGCAGGTCCGAGCGGCAACGTCGCACAGAGTTCGGCCCGTCCGCCGCGTTGCCGAACCTGTGCGCGAGGCAGTCACACGACGGAGACGGCGCGTTGAACTCCACCGACGCGGGCGCGAAAGACTGCGGCAACAGGGCCTCCTGGTGCTCCCCAATCATCTCGCCCAAGCGCCGGACGCGTTTCGGGCAGAGGTTCGAGGCGGCCTATCCCGTCGGCGCCTGTTGACGCGCCTTTTCTCTGAAGTACCGAGGCGAGATTCCGACCACGCGCCGGAATGCCGCACTGAAGGCGCTCTCGGACTCGTAGCCTGTTGCGACGGCCAGCTCCGAGATGGACCGTGTGCCGCTGCGCAGGGCATCGCAGGCCAGACTCATCCGCCATTCGATCAGGTAGGTGAGCGGGGCTGTGCCGACCTTGGCCTTGAACGAGGCGGCGAACGCCGACCGTGACATGTGGCTTATCGCTGCGAGTTCGTCGAGTGTCCAGCGCCGGCCCACGTCCGCGTGCATCGCGCGCAGCGCTGCCCCGATGCCGTCTTCGACCAGTGCCAGAGCCAGCCGCCGGCCGTTCGGTTCCCTCGGCGTGGGCCCGCAGCATGTGAACGAGGATGAGCTGCGCAAGGTGTTCCAGGACGAGGGATCGTCCGACGCCGGCAGACTCCGCTTCGGCGAACGTGAGCGCGGAGAGGTTCCTGAGGAGTGCTCCGCGCGGGTCGTGGTTCCTGACGAGCACGATGGGCGGCAGCACGTCGAAGAGTACCGCGACGTTGGTTTCCTCGAACACGAAGTCGATGCAGCACACGTGGGTGTCCTCGTCGACTTCGGCTCCGATGCGCACCTCGCCGCTGTCCTCGCCACCTCGAATCCCCTTTACGCAGGAACACCGGCTCGCACCCGACCAGCATGATCCAGCACTCACCATCGAAGACGACGCCCGCCTTCACGTGTGGGTAGGGATCGGAACGAACTGCCCACGGCGAGGCGGCGTGCACCGGTGACGCCACAACCGCTCGCGTGCGCAGCAGTTTGAGAACGTCGACGAGCGGATCACCGGATCCGACGCCCACACCCCGAAATACAGGTTGCCAGCCTCCGTGACCAGCGTGGACCCCACGTCGCCGAACAGCCCATCACCCACCCGGTGCGGGTTGAGGACCGCCTGAGCGGCAGCGATCAACTCATCGTTCGACACAGCGGTCACCCGGCGGAAGGCACCAAGGCGGCTTCCTCGAAGCCACTGGATTTCCGTGGCAATCGAGGACCTGCCCCTCCCACCGACCTCCAACAAACCTGCTCTGCAGCAGTCCACGAGGTTAAAGAACAAGCTCAGGCACCCCGTGCGCGGACTCCTTCGCGCTGGAAGAGGTCGGTGCGTGCTGCTGTCCGCGCCGAGAGGCTGGACGGGGGACTCCCCCGCCACGGCGGCACCGGGCATCGCGCGCAGCATCGTCCGGTTCACGGTGCCCGTCATCCCGGACCTCGACCACGCAGACACCGCCGATACCCTCGAAGCGATGCGCCACGAGCGCCCGGTGCCGGCCTACGCGGTGCACTTCGCACCCGGTGCGCTCCGGTGGCCGCACCGCCGTGCAGGTGGGTGCGCACCCGGTGCGGTGGTGCGCACCCCACCCGGTGAGCATCGTGCATTCGGTGCGCACCACCGCCCACTCTCGCGGTCGATGCCGTCGACCGAGGGCTCGGCGCCGGTGGCCGGTCACGAACAGGGCCTGCGCGACGCCGGTCGCCGTGCCGGCGGAGGGAGATGCCTACACGTCAGAGCCCGGGCGGAACGGTACGGCAACGTCGGCCACATGCTCGCCCGGCTCGGCGGTCGCCCAATTCGGGTAGTACACCTCCCGGTTGGAGGCGCTGCGGGTGTACTTCTGCTCGACGAGCCATGCGCCGACGGCGTCGTGGGCCGCAGCCATCGCCGGGTAGCCGTCGTGCCTCTTTGTCAGGGCGGTGTATGCCTCACGGTGCGCAGGCTCGATGCGTACCCCGATCCGCCCGGTCGGTTCGACCACGTTCTGTGTCGGAGCGCAGACCTCGACCAGGCCGTCGGAATCCTCGCTCACCAGGCCGTGGTAGACGGCGAAGAGAGGTCCGGACAGGCACGCTCCCGCCTGCTGCAGGTGAAAAAGAAGCAGCTCGCTCGACTCCGCGAGGAAGCCGGGCAGGTCGGCCGCGGTCACATGGCGCTGGGTGAACAGGACCTTCTGCTCGGGCACATCGCGCTCGGCGATCTCGTACATGGTCGGGCTCCTTCCGGTCAGAACCTCTCGGGCATAGCCCACCGCGTCCCGGCGCGCTGCGTGAATCGACTCCTGTTCTCGCCAGTACGCGTGGAGCACCCGTACCGGCTCCTCACCGCTCGCATCGAGCACCTCCGCGATCCGCGCCAGCGGCATACCGGCGGCACGCAGCAACGCGATGCGTCGGGCCCGTTCAACCTGGGCGAGACCGTAGCGGCGGATCCCGGTCCGCGGATCGACCCGGGCGGGCGGCAGCAGCCCACGGTTCCCGTAGAGCCGCAGGGCCTTGAGGCTGAGCCTGGTCCTGGCGGCGAGCTGCCCGATAGTAATCAAGTCCTCTTCCACACGGCCACTGTGCCCTCTGCCCCTGGGGAAGGGGCAAGCCCCTTGGGCAAGGGCGCGCCCGGCGGCAGCACGGCCGGCACCCCGCTCACCGACGCCAGCTCAACTCACCACCATGCCCCCGAGCTGTCTGTCAGCACTTCAAAACAGGTGCTTTCCAAACTGTCGACACCCTCGTCACGCTCATCGCCGACGGCCGGCCCCGCGCCTGAGCTTGTTCTTGAAGATCTGACCTGATGCCGACTGTCTGCCCGGCGGACACGGGGATGCCAAGTGGTGCTGACGGCCAGGACGGACGCGCAGACACCGTCGCCCGCCCGGCCCGCGACGGCACCGGCCGGTGCCCGGCCCGTGCTGCTTTCGCTCACGTCCGTTGGCATCGATCACGGGGATGGGGGTGGCCGCTCTCCCCACATCGGCGCTCGCTCCGCGGCAGCAGGAGGCCGATACCCCTCGCAAGCGGGACGGCCTGCGCCGGTCACTCGCCAGGGGTGTGGCGGCAGCGTACTGCCGGGCCGCAGACACCCGCGTGTTCCAGGACCACGCCCCGACTGCACCACTTCATGGTGACCAGGGAGGTGTAGCCGCCGTCGACCAGGTGCTCGGCGGGCAGCAGCCCGCCACGCGCCAGGCGGGTGTGGATATCCGGCAGAGCCTGGGCGTCGTTCGTGGTGGCCACGTCCGTGATCACGTTGATGCTGTCGGAGGCACACGTCGCAGTGACATGTGCGGCGAATCCCTTCCAGCGGATGACGTGTCCGTGCCGGGCGTAGCACGCCGTGGTGTCGTAGGGGGAGACGATCGCCGAGGAGGAGGGCGGCAGGCCGCCGTCCTCGGCGGTGCGCCGGTGCAGGCGGCCTGCCGTGTCGCGGTAGTGGTTCTGCACGACGATCTGCCGCAGGGCCTCGGCCTGCTGGCCGGGCCGGTAGCCCTGTCCGTGCCGGTGGAGATGCTCCAGCAGGCGGCAGGCATCGTCGCCGGCGGCGAGGATCCTGGTCTTGGGTCGGGTGGGGTTCTTGCCCGGGCGGACCGGACGGCCGTATCGGCGCCCCACTCCCCGCCGACCAGCAGATGCCCGGCCATGCGGGCCGCTTCCTCCAGCGTGGCACGGACCGACTCGGTGATCGGTTCCAGCCGGTCAAGTCGCGCACCGCGTGGAGTCGGTGCGCTGCGTGGTGCGCTCGCGCACGAGTCCGGCCTCTTTCAGACGCGCGAGAGCGAAGTCGAGAAGACGGTCAGCGCGGTCGAACTGGGCGACGCGCTCGCGGAAGTCGGCCGGTACGAGGTGGTGGACGCCGGGATCGTCCAGCTCCATGGCCAGGACGCAGGTGAAATCGACGCGGCAGCCGACCGTTTCTCCTGCTTGCCGGTCCGACAGACCGAGCAGGAACTGCAGCACCCAGACAGTGCCCAGCTGGGCCGACGAGAGACCGGGACGGCCGTCGCGCGGGTGCCGGCCGGCGAACCTCGTCGTGCCACAGTCCGTCCAACCGGTCCCGCATCCGCATCGCCGTCGTACCGTTCCGGTTGCTCGCCCGCGCGATCTGCGCGGTCAGCGAAGGGACTGTCGCAAAGCGTCGCGTTGACCCTGCCCCTGGGGCATAGGTTGGACTTTCGCCGGGGCAGAGCACCGAGATCGGAAAGGCTGAACGTCATGGCGTGGAGCACGCAGCAGCTCGCCGACCTCGCCGGTACCACCGTCAAAGCGGTACGTCACTATCACCGGATCGGCCTGCTCGACGAACCCGCACGCGCCTCGAACGGCTACAAGCAGTACAAGCCGGCTCATCTCGTCCGTTTGCTTCAGATCAAGCGGATGCGCAGCCTTGGTGTTTCCCTCTCGCAGATCGGCGCGATGGGACGAGCGGACCAGAAATCCGACGAGGCCATCCGTGTCCTGGACGCCGAACTGGCGGACACCATCGAACGCCTGCAGCGGATACGCGCTGAGTTGGCCGTCATCCTCAAGCACCGGGCGCCCCTCGACACCCCGCCGCCGTTCGGTCCCGTCGCCGACAAGCTGGGCGAGCGGGACCATGCTCTGGTCACCGTCTACTCGCAGGTGTTCAACGACGACGCCCTTGATGACCTGTGTCAGCTCATCTCGGAACGCGATGACCATGAGGAAGAGTTCGAATCCCTCCCCGAGGACGCGGACGACGCGACGATCGACGAACTGGCCGGGCATCTGGCCGCGGCGATCCGCGCCCATCAAGACCGGTTCCCGTGGATGAGCGACCCGGCCGGTGCCGCGCCACGAGGCAAGCAGTTCGCCGAGACCGTGATCCTCCCCGCCGTCGTCGAACTCTACAACCCGGCCCAGCTCAAAGCACTCGCCCGGGCCCACACACTCAACCAGGAGTTCAGATCCACGGCAGGTTCTGACGCCGACGACGGGCAGGCCGATTCGTGATGACAAGCGCGGCTTCGAAGACGCCGCCGAGCAGCGCTGAGGCTGATGGTCCGACAGAACAGCCACACCGAATGTGATTTCTATGGTCGTCCGGCTTGACTTGGCCCCAGGGGCAGAGGTTGCCCTGGACCACGCCAGGAAGCACAGCAAGGCCACATTCGGAGGAACGGACATGCATCAATGGCGTGGGGTAAGCCGGGGTCTGGCCCTGACGGTTGCGATCGGCCTCGCCGGGGCGTTGGCGCCGGCGCCGCCCGCGGCCGCCGATCGAGACGACGTGGGTCAGGTGAAGTGGGGTGCCTGTCCCGACGACGTCACGGCCGAGGCGCCGACCCTGCAGTGCGGGACCGTGACGGTGCCGCTGGACTACGACGACCCGGACGGGACGCAGATCGACCTCATGGTGTCGCGGCTGGCGAGTGAGAACCCGCGGAAGCGGCGCGGTGTGCTGCTGCTGAACCCGGGCGGCCCGGGCGGGTCCGCGCTGACGATGCCGGCCGGTCTGGCCGACCTGGGCATCCCGTCAAAGGTCCTCGACACCTATGACCTGATCGGCATGGACACCCGCGGATTCGGGCATTCGGCGCCGATCGACTGCAAGTTCACCGTCGGCCAGGACTACATCGGCAATGTCCCGCCGTACGCCGTGGACAACGCAGCGGTGGTCAAACAGGCCGAGATCGCCAAGGGCGTCGCCGAGCAGTGCGCGGCCAACGACGCCGACGGCCGCATGGCCCACATCACGACCGCCGACACGGCGCGGGACCTGGACCGGATACGGGCCGCGCTCGGCGAGGAGAAGGCCAGCTACTACGGCCTTTCGTACGGGTCGGCGCTGGGCGCCGCCTACGCCTCGATGTTCCCGGACACCACCGACCGGGTTCTCATCGACAGCAACCTCGGTGACACGGCCCTGGACCGCGCCGGTATCCGTCGGTACGCGCTGGGCATGGAGGAGACGTTTCCGGACTTTGCGAAGTGGACCGCGGCACGGCACACCGCGTACGGACTGGGACGGACGCCGCAGGAAGTGCGCAAGATGTACTTCACACTGGCCGAACAGCTCGATAAGAAGCCGGTCTTCGGCATCGACGGCCGCCTGTTCCGGTTGACCACCTTCGGTGGCCTCTACGCCGAGCGGACGTACGGCCGGACGGCGCAACTCTGGGAATCGATCAAGGACGCCGACGAGACCGCGGTCAAAAGGCTGATGGCAGCAACCCCCGGCGCACAGACGGCAGCCGGCGAGGTGGCCTCGTACTCCAACTCGTGGTCCGTCTTCCTCACGGTGACCTGCAACGACGTGGAGTGGCCCACCGATGTCCGCGCGTATCAGCGCAGCGTCGCCGCGGACCGGGAGAAGTATCCGCTGTTCGGTGCGGCGGCGGCCAACATTCTGCCGTGTGCGTTCTGGACGCTCGGGCCTTCCGAGCCGCAGGTCAAGATCAACGATGACGGGCCGACGAACATCCTGATCATGCAGAATCGGCACGACCCGGTCACGCCGCTGCGCGGTGGACAGCTGTTCCGGAAGAAGTTCACCGATCGCTCACGGCTGGTGACCGCAGACGGCAGCGGTCACGGTGTCTACGTCTACGGCGGCAACGCGTGCGCGCTGAACGTCGGCACGGCCTGGCTCGTCGACGGAGTGATGCCGGAGAAGGACGTCAAGTGCCGGGCGTCGGGCTGAACCACAGCTATGATCTGCGGCGTGCTGGATAACCTGCGTGTTTCCTCCGTCGTCCGAGGAGGGCGAGGTTGTGCAGGCGGACGGTCCTGAGCAGGGCGCGACGGACGCCGTCGCCTTTGAGGCAGCAGTCGCGAAGGATTCTGCAGCTCTTCATCCGGGAACATACGTGCGCCATCTGGCAGTTCTGCCGCGTCCAGGCTCTGTCAGGGCGAACGCCACCTCGAAACCCTGACACCCATGCCCCTCAAGACCACGACAGCACCCCTGCCCGTCACCGACGACTCGGTCGTCCTGGTCACCGGTGGCACCGGTGGGCTGTCCACTGCCATCCTCAAGGCCGTTTCACGCACGGCACGCCCCCACGTCTGGTTGCTGGGCCGCACCGACGTCTCCGAACTCGATCTCTACCAGGACGTGTGGACGGAGTCCGTCCGGTCTGTCACCAGAGGCGACCTCATCCGGCACCTGCGGCAGAGAGAGGATCTGCCACTGCGTTCGGTCATCGCCAAGGCGGATCGGCTACTGCGTGCACATGAGGTACAGAAGGCTTGTGGGTCACTGCGCGACCTTCTCGGCCCCGACCGCGTCCACTACGCCGCGTGCGACCTGAGGGACATTTCAGCCGTCGAGCGGGCGGTCGCCGCAATACGCAAAGAGTCGGGGGACATCGACGTGGTGATCCATGCTGCGGGCGTGTTCAAACCCGCACTGGTCCAGCACATCTCACTGGCCGACTTCCAGGCCGTACGCGACACCAAACTCGTCGGCTACCACCACCTCAAACAGGCTCTCGCCGGGCACCGGCCGACGCTTTGGTGCAACATCGGCTCGGCGGCGGGCACTTACGGCATCGCCGGTGACATCGCCTATGCCGGCGCCAACGACTTCCTCGCCGCCGCCTCCCGCCGCTCGGCGGCCCGAGGCACCCACGAACTGACCATCGCCTTCCCGCTGTGGGCCGAATCAGGATTCGGCTCCTCCGAAGTCAACCGCGGCCATCTGGAGTCCCAGGGGTTTCTCACCCCCATAACCGACGAAGAGGGCACCCAGATCTTCCTCACCGAACTGGCCGCAGCAGCAGCGGGCAGTGTGGGTACCTATCTGGGCCACCGGGAGCGCGGTGCGTTCGCCGTCGGCCGTCCCGGGTATGTCCGCAAGCCGAACGCAGACGGATACCTGCGCCGCTCCGCCGACCGAGCGCAGGACGCTCACAGCTGGCAACTGCGCCTTGATCCCGTACGCGACGTCTACCTGGAGGACCATCTCGTCGACGGAAAAGCAACCGTCCCCGGCACCCTGATGCTGGAGATCGCCGCGGAAGCAGCCGAACGGGTCTTTCCCCATCTGGTCACCCACGGCTTTCGCACAGCTCGGTTCGAGGCGTTCATCAAGCCGTTCGCGGGACGCCGACCCCTCGCACTGACCGTCACCGCGGTCCCGGCCTCCGGCCACCGGCCCCAGCACGGCACCCTCGCCGTCGACGTGACCATCGAATCCGACGGGCCTGTCCTCGACAGCCGTGTGGTCTCCCCGCGGCGCCGCCACTTCCGCACCCGCGTACTCCTGGGGCCCACCGGCCGTTCCGGCAGGACCGTACCCGATCCGCGCATCGGGACAGGCCGACCCGTACCGGACCCGTACTATCACGCGGACTCGCCCGTATGGCTGCGCGGCATCTTCTTCAACACCGCCGAAAGTCACGCATCGGACGGGGCACAGGCATGGTCGACCTGGGCTCCCTCCCTGACCGGAACGGGCATGCTCGCCGCCAGGCGCATCCCCTTCCTCATGCTGTGCGCCGCGCTGCGCAGCGTGGCACTGACGCCCACATCGGACGACAAACAGTCGGTGTACGTACCGCGTGCGCTGGACCACATCGACCTGTATGCCCCCGGCGCCAACGACCTCGAACTCACCCAGCACTACGGAAACGGCATCCACCTGAGCACCTCAGGGATCAAGGACGCCCGAGCCTGCGCGCCGGACGGCACCCTCCTCCTTGAGGTCACCGGCGTCACCATGGCCACCATGGGAACCGTCCCGGCCCACGTGCCCAACGACGCGGCGCGGGTGGCCGGATGACTCAGCAGCCGATCACCGGTATCCACTCTGGGAGGTGGGTCTGAAGGAGTCCCACGCCACCGGCGAGCAGCCGCCCCTCCTGTCGACGGCCGAACGCGGTGAAAGGCGGCCTTGGGCTCCCACTCCAGTTCCGCATACGTTCCTTCGGCCGCGCCGGGCGGCAGGACCCTGACCACACCGAAGCTGGCCGCGTCCCGCTCAGGGTCATGCAGGTCTGTGGTCGCCAGGTCCCAGCGGGCGAAGGTGTAGACGAACACGGCCTCCACGCCGGCCGCGTCGTAGATGTCGAGCACATCCGCACCCCGGCACAGGCCGCCCCGCTACTCCGCCGACGAGCATCCGGAGATATCTGACAACTCCTCGTACAACCCCGCCAATGCGGTGCGCTCATCGTCGGTGCCCGTGTGCGGCGCGGCGAACCAGCGCGCATATTCAGCGATCTCGGAAAGCCGCCAGTCGAGCGCGAACAACTCGACCATCGCCGGTCGGGGTTCAGACCGGCGCCGGCAGCCGTGCCGAGCAGACCGGCACAGTCCCGCTCACGCGGCGCGAGAGCCAGCGACTCCCAGTCGACCAGCCTCAGCCCACAGACACCCATGACCTGATTGGCGAAGTGCGGCTCACCATGGGCCGGCACCCCGCCCTCCGCGGCGAAATGCGCTGTCTCGTTCGTCTTCGATCCGAGCTCGGCCTGGGCGAGGGCAACCGGGAGGCCGTGCGTGAGCGCTGAGAGCAGGTGGCGCCGCCGCTGGTCGAGCCGGGCCGAGCCTTTGAGAGTCTTGCCGTCGACGGCGATGATGCGGCGCTGCCGTTTCGCGTCCGACTCGTCGATGGTGGTCGCCGCGCGGCGACGGTATGCCGGGTAGGCGTCGACGGCGGCGTCTAGGTCCGCACGACCCGGGAACTGAGGCGCGCCCCGCATCGAAGCGGACCCGATTCCAGGTGCCCGAGTGCGATGAGTTTCGTCATGGTGCCTCGTCTGTATTCACAACGCGCCATCAACCGCACGCTAGGAGAGCATCGTGACTGCTGTCTACACCTGGGACGTCTTCGCCACCCTCGACGGCTACGGCTCCTACGGCCCCGACGGCGACTGGGGCGGCTACTGGGGCAAACAGGGACCTGAGTTCCTTGACAACCGCCTTGCCGTGATCAGCGAAGAGCAGCGGATGGTGTTGGGGGCCAACACCTTCCGGCTGTTCACAAAGTTGCTGGGCCCGATCCCGGTGGCCGACCTCGACCCGGTGAACTCCCGGATGCGCAGCATGCCGACAACAGTGGTGTCGACGACACTTGCAGGACCCGGCGCATGGCCGGACGCGACCGTCGCAGCCGGCGATGCCGTCGACGTCGTCGCCCGGCTCAAGGAGGAGTCCGCGGTGCCGTTGCGCTCGCACGGCAGCCTGTCGATGAACCGGGCGCTGATGGCCGCCGGGCTGGTCGATCGCGTCCAGGTGACGATCTTCCCGGTGGTCAGCGGTCAGACCGGGACCTACCCGATCTTCGCGGGCGCGGCCGACTTCGACCTTGAGTTGATCGAGAGCCGGACGTTCGACCGCCGCACCCAGGAGCTCATCTACCAGCCCACCCTGCACCGCTGAGCACCTCCTTGCACCGCATCATGCACAACGCGCCATCCGCGACGCACCCCAACGAGCCTCACCGTCCCGGGCATCACCTATAACCCGCACCCATGAGGAACTTGACCACGCCCTGCCATCAGTGGGGCGGTAAACGGCCGCCTATGGGGAGCTTGCCATGGCCGACGTCAGTGGCGGCCCGACAGCAGGACGACGTGGTCACCGGCGACGGGGGCGGTCCAGGCGTGGGCCAGCAGTCCGGCGAGCGCGGCTGAGCCGGCCGGGGTGGGCCGGAGGCCGTAGCGGCCCAGCAAGGCTTGCGCCGCGAGCAGTTCGTCGTCGTCCACGGCGTGCACTGTGCCGCCTGAGGCGGCGATCGCCGTCATCGCGTCGGGCCCGTGCAGGGCGTGCCGGTTGACCAGGGGCTCGTTGTGGTCCGTTGTCACGACTTCGGCGGCCGAGAGCATGCGGTACGGTCCAGGCCAGCTCACCACGACGGGGTTGTTGCCGCGGGAGCCGACGCCGTGGAGCGCAACCGGCCAGTCCAGCGCGAGCAGCCGGCGGTGGGCGGCGGCGACGGTCGTGCCGTTGCCGAGCGGAATCCACAGGGAGACCGGTGCCCCGCCCAGTTGCTCGTACAGGGCGTCCACGACCGCACCGTGCCCCTCGGCGATCGCGTCCTGGTAGGGTCCGTCGACGTTGCCGTCAGCGGCGCCCTCCGCGGCGGCCAGGCGGTGGGACTCCTCGACCGCGTCCTCGTAGTCCCCGGCGACGAAACGTATGTCCGCCCCCGCCGCCGCTGCGAAGGCCCCGCCGTCGCCCCAGTCCGCGGGCAGTACGACCGTGCAGCGCGTGCCCGCCGCCGCGCACGCTGTCGCCATGGCCCGCCCGTAGCTTCCGCACGATCCCACGACGATCCGGTCGTGGCCCTCCGCGAGGGCGCGGGCGACGACCGCGCGGGCCGCGGGTTCCTTGTGGCTGCCGGAGGCGTGGCGTGTCTCGTCCTTGAGCAGCACGCGCGTCCCCGGCAGGAGGCCGTCCGCGCTGATCAAGGGGCTCGGTATCGGATCGACGGGCGTGACAGTGGTCGGGGGCAGCACGGGAGGGGTTCCTTTCACCGGGTGTGAGCACCGAGCAGTTCGTCGGCCTGCCGCTGGAGGTCGTCGCGGGTACCGATCTCGGCGGGGGGTACGGCGTCGGGCAGTTCGTCCTCGATCAGCCGGAGCCGGTCGTTGAACCAGCCGCGGACGGCCCACGCGAGCTGCAGCAGCCCACTGAGGACGATCAGTACGGCGAGGCCGCGTCCCGGGCCCTCGGACGCGAGCAGCGGCTGGACGTACCGCTCGGCCAGCGGGCCGACGACCAGGTAGCCCAGCGGCATCGTCAGCATCATCAGGGTGATGAACAGGGACAGGACCCGGCCCTGCAGTTCGAGCCCGACCTTGCCCTGCACGATGGCGATCCAGTGGCCCTCCGCGAGGGACTCGCCGAAGCCGACCAGGAACATCCCGGTGACGATCAGGGCCGGCGCGGTGGAGATGCCGACCAGGACCATCGCGAGACTGCCGATGCCCATCGAGACGAGCATCCCGTGGCTGCGCCGGGCCGTCCCGCCCCACAGCCCCATCACGACACTGCCGGTGAGTCCGCCGACGCCGCCGGCCCCCAGCGCCACCCCGAGCACCGAGGCGGGCTGCTCCACGAGGAGCATCGGGGTGATCACGGCGAAGCCCAGCGTGTAGAAGGCGTGGTCGATGACGAAGAACCGGAGCGCGGCGCGCAGGCCGGGCCGGCGGGCGATGTAGCGCCAGCCGTTGCGGATCTCCGCCCCGAAGCTCTCCTCGCGGCGGCGGAACATGAGGTTGGGGAAGCGGACGAGGAGCAGCGTGAGCGCTCCGACGGCGAAGGTGCCCGTATCGACGAGGAGCACCCCGCCGATGCCGATCGGTTCGATGAGCGCGGCTCCCAGCATCGGGGAGAACACCAGCCCGACGCCCACGCCGAGTTGCCCGATTCCGCCCGCGTGACCGAGATAGCGCTTGGGCACCAGCTGTGCGACCGCCGCCAGGTAGGCCGGCCGCTGGAACGCCCCGGCCACCGACGTCACTGTCACGGCGAGATACACGTGCCACAGATGCAGTCCGTCGCCGAGCATCAGCAGGGCGAGCGCCGCCATCGCGAGCCCCGCCGAGCTGTCGCTCGCCAGCATCACCTTGCGCCGGTCCCACCGGTCGGCGACGGCGCCGGCGACCGGTCCGGCGACGATGCCGGGCAGTAGACCGATGGCGTTCACCACGGCGAAGGAGGTGATCGAGCCGGTCTGCTGGAACACCCAGATGCTCAGCACGAGTGTGCTCAGGCCGCTGCCGATCATCGACAGGACCTGGCCGAACGCGACCAGCGCGAACTTGCGCAGATCGGGCGTCGCGTCCGCGCGCGGGGCCCGCTTCGTGTCGGGACTGTCCGCCCTGGTGGACGGCCGCCGGTCGTCGGAGACGAAGCCGGCCAGGGCACCCGCGAGCGGCTCCGCGTGGCTCTTGAGGAAGAAGTGTCCCGCCCTGGGCAGTGCGGCGAGGCCGACGCCGCCGTCGGTGAAGTGCCGCCATTCCGCGTGGCGTTCCTGGTAGTGCTCGGTGACCCGGTCCCGGGCACCGACGACCGCGAGGACCGGGGCTCTCAGCCGCCGGAACGTCTCCCGGTAGGCGGCGGTGAAGTACTCCTCGGCGTCCCGGGCGTCGTGCCGGACGTTGCGGAGCACAAAGGCCTTCTGCTCGTCGTCGTCCAGATCGGTGAAGCCGCCGCGCGCCCGGAGATAGGCGAGGTATTCGCGGTCGGAGGTGAAACGGTCCACGGGCAGGTGCCGGTAGATCCAGTCGAAGAACCGGCCGGGCAGCCGTGCCGTCGGGAACCCGGCGCCGAGCGCGACCCCGGCCAGGGGCACACCGGCGGCCTCGGCGCGGCGCGCCACCTCCACGGTGAGCGCCACGCCCAGGCAGTGGCCGTACAGGACGACCGGGCCCTCGATCGACGACAGTTCGGCGACGATGCGGTCGGAGACGACGTCGATCGGCTCCAGTCGCTCGTCGGGCCGGGAACGGTCGTGGCCCGGCAGCTCCACGGCGCGCAGCGCCCAGTTCGCGGGCAGGGCGTCGGCGAGGGGCTGGTAGGCGACGGCGCTCCCGCCGGAGTAGGGCACCGCCACCACGGTGTGTCCACCGGTGGCGGGGTCGGCGTCCGCGGCGGTCAGCCGGTGCAGCAGCCGCTGACCGGCGGGCGCGGTGTCCGGGCGCGTGTCGAGGTGCGCGGCCAGTCGGCGGACGGTGGCGTGCTGGTAGAACTCGACCAGTCCGAGGGCCGGGTCGATGCGGCGCACGACCTTGAGGGCGGAGAACGAGTCCCCGCCGAGGGCGAAAAAGCTGTCGTCGATGCCGGGGTCGGTGGTCCCGAGGACCTCCGACCAGATCGCCGCGATGCGCTTTTCGGTGTCGGTTCGCGCCGCGGCCCCGGCAGACCTCGGCGCCGCCCCGGTGGGGGCGGGCAGACCGCGCCGGTCCAGCTTCCCGTTCGGCGTCAGGGGAAGGGCGGGCAGTGTGAGGACGCGGGCGGGGACCATGTGCGCCGGCATCGCCACCGCGAGCGCCTCCCGGAAGGCGGCCTCGTCGGCGTCGGCCCCGTCCTCGGTCACCACGTAACCCACGAGCTGCGTGATGCCGCCGCTCGGCCGGTGCGGGGCCACCGCGCACGCCGCGACGCCGGGCAGCGCGCCGAGCGCGGCCTCCACCTCGCCCAGCTCGATCCGGTATCCGTTGATCTTGACCTGGTCGTCGATCCGGCCCAGGAATTCGACCACCCCGTCCGCGCGGAACCGTGCGGAGTCACCGGTGCGGTACATCCGGGCGCCGGGTTCGGCGACGAACGGGTCGCGCACGAAACGTTCGGCCGTCAGCTCGGGCCGGCCGTGGTAACCGGCGGCCACGCCGGTCCCGCCCAGGTACAGCTCGCCCACCACCCCCGCGGGCACCGGCCGGCGCTGCGCGTCCAGCACGTAGACCCGGTTGTTCGGGAAGGGACGCCCGATCGGCAACGGCGCGTCGTCGGCCAGGTGCCCGACCGGACCCTCGAAGTAGACGTTGTCGACGGTGACCTCGGTGACCCCGTACGAATTGACCACGCGGCCGTCCGGGCCGACCAGGTGCCGCGCCCGTTCGTACTCCTTGGCGTCCCACTTCTCGCCGCCGCCGATCAGCAGGTCGACGAACCCCAGGTCCTGCCCGGAGCGTTCGGTGTGGTCGAGGAGCGCACGCAGCACCGCGGGCACGAGTTCGGTGCAGTTGACGCGTTCGGTCGCCATCAGCGCGTGCAGGCCGGCCGGATCGAGCAGGGTTTCGCGCGGGGCGACCACCAGACGGCCACCGCTGAGGTGCGCCCGCATGGTCTCGCCCACGGACATGTCGAACGAGAAACTGGCCGCCTGCAGATAGGTCCATTCGGGCCGCAGCCGGTAGGCCTGCTGCCACATGCCGGCCGCGTGGACGAGGTTGCGGTGCGTGACGACGACGCCCTTGGGCCGGCCGGTCGAGCCCGACGTGTAGATGACGTACGCCGGATCGTCGGCCGAGGAGAGCAGGGGCAGATCGCTGTCGTCGTCGGGGAGGCCCCCCGCGAGGTACTCCGCGTCGACCACCACCGTCGGCCCGCTGTCGGCCAGCATGTACTCCCGGCGGTCGCGCGGATAGGCCGGGTCCAGCGGCACGTAGGCGCCGCCCGCCTTGAGCACGGCCCACATCGCGGTGAAGAGGCCGACGCCGCGGTCCAGGACGATCGCCACCCGACGACCGGGTCCGACTCCCTCCAGGCGCAGCTTGCGGGCGAGCCGGTTGGCCCAGCGGTTCAGCTCCGCGTAGCTCAGGGTGTCGCCGCCCACCGTGAGCGCGGGTGCGTCGGGTGTCGCGGCCGCGTGGCCCTCGAAGAGCTGGTGCACGGCGGTGGCGTCGGGCACCGGGGCGACGGCGTCGTTCCAGTCGTGCAGGATGCGCCGGTGTTCGTCGTCGGTGAGCATCGGCAGCCGGGTGACCGGCGTGTCCGTGTCGCCGATCGCCGCGTCGAGCAGGGTCAGCAGGTGGTCGAGGAACGCCTCGACGCGTGCCGGGTCGAGGAGTTCGGCGGCGTAGTCGGCGTTGAGGACCGCGCCGTCGGCGGGGAAGTCGAGGCCGAGCGCCAGGTCGACCATCGTGGCGGCCGGTGGCAGCTCGCCCGCGTAGCGCAGGATCGGGTCGTCGGTCCCCGGGGTGTTGTGCACCGTCAGCATCACCGGGCTCAGGCGCTTGGCGGCACCGGGCCGGGCAAGCGCGTCCACGAGGTCGGGCAGCGCCAGCCGTTGGTGGTCGAGGTCGCCGAGGACGGCATCCCGCACCCGCGCGACGAGTTCGTCGAAGGACGGCTCACCCGTCACGTCGCCGCGCAGCGGCAGGACGTTCAGCGCCGGTCCCACCAGCGCGGCCGGCTCACCAGCGGACCGCCCGGCCACCGGGGCCAGGACGGTGACGTCGGTACGCCCCGTGTACCGCCGCAGTACCGCCTGGAGCCCGGCGAGGACCACCATGAACAGGCTCGCCCGCCGCTCGCCCGCGTAGGACGACAGCCGGTCCAGCAGGGCGGGATCAAGCGGTCGGACGACCCGCCCGGCGGCGTAGGACGGGGTGGCCGGGCGCGGCCGGTCGGTGGGCAGTTCCAGGTCGAGGCTCGCGCCGTCGAACCGTGTCCGCCAGTACGAGACGAGCGCCGCGTCGGCCCTCGCCCTGGCGCTGCGGGCGGCGAGATCGGGCACGGGGGCGGCCGGCGCCAGACCGGGTACGGCACCGAGGTCGGCTCCGTCGCGCGCGGCCCGGTACAGCACCGCGAGTTCCTGCCCGAACACCCCTGCCGACCAGCCGTCGAACGCGAGGTGGTGCACGACCAGGACAAGTTCGTCGCCGTCCAGGAAGGCACGGGCGACCGGGCCGTGCCGGAAGTCGACGCCGCCGCGGTGCGCCTCGCCCAGCGTCAGGGGCAGACCTGCCGGGGGATCGATGACCATGCTCGGTTCGGTGCCGTCGTCGGGGAAGCGTGCTCGCAACAGCGGGTGGCGCCGGGCCAGTTGATCCAGCGCCGCGGTCAGTGCGGCGACGTCGACCGGTTCGGCCCAGCGATAACGGATGCCGAGCGTGTACACCGGCAGGCCGGCGCACAACTGCTCGGCGATCCAGTAGTCCCGCTGCATCGGGCTCAGCGGGTGCGGGACCTGCTCGGCCAGCGTCGCGACGGCGGCGTCCTCCGCCACGCCCGTCGCGGCCCCGATCACCCCGGCGAGCGCGGCGACGGTCGGATCCGCGTACCACCTGGTGAGCGTCAGCTCCGCGCCGTGGCGCAGCCGCAGGGCCGCGATGAGGCGTACGGCGTCCAGGGAGTCGCCGCCGAGGGCGAGGAAGTCGTCGGCCGGGCCGGTGACGGTGACGTCGAGGACGTCCTCGAACAGGTCGGCCGCCTTCCGTTCGCCCGCCGTGAGCGCGATGTCCGTGACGTGGTCCGGGGACGCTCCCGCGGCGAGTGCCGTCTTGTCGATCTTGCCCTGGGGAG
>NZ_JBIALO010000061.1:0-14271 GCF_042873595.1 Streptomyces sp. NPDC004629
TGAGCTTCTTCGGTCTGGCCACCGATCGGGGGATGGCCGAGGGTGCGTGGCAGACGAGACCCCCGGGTTGTTGGTGGAGATGTCTGACGTCTCAACCAGGCAGCCCAGGGGCCTCGTTGATCATCTATCCTGCCTGTGAGCATGGAGAGTGCTATCTGCGGTGCGGTCTGGCCCATATCCTGCCTGGCTCCGTCTGGGATGCCCTGAGTGCGATCTGCCGTCCGTGCCGGGGATGGTGCAGCCGCTGGGTGGGCGTTCGTGTCCGCATAGGGGCCTTGCACTACTAGACGTGCCGCATGCGCTCGTGGAGTGGGTCACCATGGCTCATCGTCACCCGTGAGGGGGACCGGCGCTGCAAGCTGCGCCCGTCTCAACGCGCGATGGTGGCGCTCGTGTACTTGCGCGAGCACGTCACGTTGGCGCGGATCGCCGCAGGATTCGGCATCAGCGGGTCCACTGCTCACGCCTACACCACAGCGGTCACCGACCTGCTCGCCGAGCGCGCACCGGGCCTGCTCAAGGCCCTGCGCGAGGCCGACCCGGACTTCGTCCTGCTGGACGGCACCCTCGCCGAGTGCGACCGCGTCGGTGACGGGCGGGCGGACTACTCGGCCAACCACCGCCGGCACGGCGTGAATGTGCAGGTCATCCCCGATTCGAGCGGCCGACTGCTGTGGCTCTCCCCTGCACCGCCGGGCCGTGCCCACGACCTGACCGCGGGCCCGTACCCACCGGATCATCCGTATCTGCGAACGCCAGGGCATCCCCATCCTGGCCGACCTGGCTTACCAGGGAGGAGGTTCCTGGGTCACCACCGGCGTCAAGCGCCGGCCGCACCGCGGCCTCACTCCCACCCAGCAGACCGTGAACCGGGCGCCGGCCCGGACCCGTGCCCCGGTCGAGCGTGGCGTCGCCCGCCTCAAGCCCTGGCGGATCTCCCGTCGCGCCCGCTGCAGCCCGAACCGCATGACGTCAATCGCCAAAGCCGTACTCACTGGAGCAACACCGAGTTTTTTGCCTCCCTGCCGTTCTTTCGCGGCGCAGGGAAGGGGTCACCCCCTGGTCGGGGTCACAAGCGGCGAGGCTTGGCCCGCTCGGCAGCCCAACCGCCCGGTGGCGCCTCGCGGTCTCGCGGTTGTGGCACAACGTGTACAGCGGACGCAGACGAGACCACGCCTCCGGATCGGACACACCCCGAGCGACCAGCGAACGGTGCGACTCGGGGAAGTGGTCGGCGACCGTCGCCGACTTGCTGCACAGCGGGCACCAGGGATGCGCGTACAGGTAGCGTCGGCGGATGCGCTGCCACCTGGTCCCGTATCCCTTGGCCGTGGCCGTGCCCCGTGCCGCTTCCGCTTTCTTGGCACCCGCGTACGTGCCGGCGCCCGTCCCCTTTCTCGGGCCCACTCCAACCGCCCGGCCCGGCTGCCTGCACCCCCCGCCCTGCCCCGCGTATGTCCCGCGTGGGTGGGAGCGGGTGGGCCGTGAGGCGGGCGGAGGGGCGAGGTGGCCCGGGGGCCCTGGTAGGGGCTACGACAGCTGCGTTTGGACCTGGGACGAGATCAGTTCCAGGTGGTCCAGGTCGGTGAGGTCCAGGACCTGGAGGTAGATGCGCTCGGAGCCGATCTCCGCATACTTGCCGATCTTGTCGACGACCTCGGCCGGGGAGCCGGCCAGGCCGTTGGCCTTCAGTTCCTCGACCTCGCGGCCGATCACGGCAGCCCGGCGGGCCACCTCCTGGTCGTCCCGGCCGACGCAGACGACGAGGGCGTTGGAGTACGTGATGTCGTCGGCGGGGCGCCCGGCCGCCTCCGCGGCGGCACGGACCCGGCCGAACTGCCGCTCGCTGTCCTCGATCGAGGCGAACGGGATGTTGAACTCGTCGGCGTAGCGTGCGGTCAGCCGCGGCGTACGGGTCGCCCCGTGCCCGCCGATCAGCACCGGGATCTTCGCCTGGGCGGGCTTGGGCAGCGCGGGCGAGCCGGTCAGGTCGTAGTAGGTGCCGTGGAAGTCGAAGGTGTCCCCGACCTTCGTCTCCCACAGTCCGGTGACGATGGCCAGCTGTTCCTCAAGACGGTCGAACTTCTCCTTCGGGAACGGAATGCCGTACGCCTTGTGCTCCTCCTCGAACCAGCCCGCGCCCAGCCCCAGTTCGACCCGGCCGCCGGACATCTGGTCGACCTGCGCGACCTGGATGGCGAGGACGCCGGGCAGCCGGAAGGTGCCCGCGGTCATCAGCGTGCCGAGCCGGATGCGCTGGGTCTCGCGGGCGAGCCCGGCCAGGGTGATCCAGGCGTCGGTGGGGCCGGGCAGCCCGTCCACGCTGCCCATACGCAGATAGTGGTCCGAGCGGAAGAACGCGTCGAAGCCGAGGTCTTCGGTGGCCTTGGCCACGGCGAGCAAGGTGTCGTAGGTCGCCCCCTGCTGGGGCTCGGTGAAGATTCGAAGGTCCATACATCCATCCTGCACGCCGCCACCCTTCCCGGCCCCACCGGCACCCCCTGTCACCGCCGCCCCCGGGCGGGTGAAATCACGTCAACCGCGCGCCCCGGTGCCGTGGGAGCGGTGACCGGTCCCCGCGATCATCGTTGGGCGGTGGGGGCCGGACCGTCCGGCGTCCGCGAGGAGGTCGTCATGTCGGAAGAGTCCGTGCCGCTCCCTGCGGGGTTCGGGCAGCCGAAGGGATTGCTGGAGCAGATGGAGGAGTTGATGGCCGCCCTGAACGCTGACCTGTCCGCTCTGGACGCGGATCTGCAGTCGGCCGGGGCGCACCGCCGCGCGCCCGTGGACGAGTCCGACCTCGCCTGAGGCGGGGCCGGTCGGTGCCGGCCCGCGCTATCCCACCTCCGTCTCCGGCATCGCCGCCTCCTCTCTGGCGGCCAGCTTGCGCAGCATCTCCCGCACCCGGTCGCGGGACTCGTCCGCCGCATCGATCGCCTCCATGCACTGCCAGTACGTCGTCTCGTCGGCCGCGGAGCTGGCCAGCCCGACCAGGGCGATGCCGACCTCCGCGAGCAGGCCGCCCAGGCACAGCAGCGTGTGGCGGGCGTCGTCCAGTTCGGTGAGCTGGGCCGCGCGCAGGTCCCCGGGGTCGAGGTCCGGCGCGTCCAGGACGCCGCAGCCCCGGCCCGCCAGCTCCGTCAGGCCCAGTGCCTCGCCGCGCAGTTCGGGTGGTCCGGAGACCGCCAGACGGCTGCCGATCGCCTGGGCCAGGGCCTGCGCCTGCCACACCTCCGCCAGGGTCTGAGGCGCGTCGCCGCCCGCGGTCAGGGCGCGCCTGCTCTTCCCGATGAGCCGCACCGCGTCCATGCGCTGCCCCCGTCCCTCCGACGTGCTCCTCGCACGTCTCACCCTCATTGCGCCGTCCACTACCCAGAGTGAAGGCCCGTGGGGCGAAAAGCCAGAGGAAGACGGAAATCTGTGGACAGCAATTCGGATTCGACGGCCACTTTAACTCCGGAGAGTGAAAGCGGAGCGTAAGGTTACGTGCCCGTGCCCGTGCCCCCGCCGTTCCCCGGCCCGCGCTTCGTTCCGTCGCCGGCGTCGTCCCCCGGCACCGGGAACCTCCGCTCGTTCCGGTCGATCTTCGCGTCCAGCGCGGACAGCGGGTCGACGCCCAGCACTTCGCACAGCTGAAGCAGATAGGCGAGGACGTCGGCGATCTCGTCGGTGACCCGGTGCGCGGAGTCCGGGTCGGCCATGACGCGGGCCGACTCCTCGGGCGTCAACCACTGGAAGATCTCGACCAGTTCGGAGGCCTCCACGCTGAGGGCGGTCGCCAGGTTCTTGGGGGTGTGGTAGGGCTGCCAGTTCCGGGCGGCCGCGAATTCGGCCAGGCGGCGCTGCAGTGTCGCCACGTCCAGGTGTTCCGTCACGGTTCCAGGTGTACCACCGGGTCCAGGTCCACCACCGTGACCCCGTCCGTCCCGGCGGCCCATGACGCGTCGCTCACCGCGCCGACGAACCGGATGTGCCCGAGCGCGCACATCCGCGCCGCGAGCCGCAGCAGCCCGCCGCGCTGGCGCTCGTCCAGGGCCCGGTCGAGGCCGTCGGCGAGGACGGTGAGGCCGCGCATCGCGTCGGGCACCTCGCCGGGCGCGTCGATGTCGAGCACGCCCGGCCCGGTGAGCAGTACCAAAGCCAGCGCCAGATAGCGGAGTTCGCCGTCGCCGAGCCGACCGGCATCGGTGCGGACGCCGTCGCCCCGGTCGAGCAGCGCCCGTACGGTGCCGTCGCCCGGCGGCTCGGCGAGCACATCGGTCACGGGACCGCGGCAGCCCTCGCGCACCGCGGCGACGAGCTGCGCGTACCGGCGCCCGCACTCGGACCGGGTGCGCCACAGGACGTCGGCGAGGTTGTCGCAGCCGGGCAGCAGCCGCCCGGAGCCCAGCGGGACGGGCCCGCGCATCCGGTCGGGCCGCGGATCACAGGCGAAGACGGAGCGCAGGGCGACCACGGTCTGCTCCGCGGCGGCGAGTACCTGACGCTGCCCGTCGGTCTTGCCGGCCACGCGCAGCGGCAGCAGCGCGGTGCCGAGGCGGTCGTCGGGGAGCGGGGCGCGGGTGACGGGGGCCGTGCCCGCCGTGTGCCAGGCGGCCTGTACGGCGTGCCGCCCGGGGTCGCGCAGCGCGGTCTCCAGGAGAATCCGCCCGCCGGCCGTCAACCGCTCGCCCACGATGCGCAGTTCGGGCTCCGCCTGGACGGCGACGTCCAGGCGGACCGGGCCCTCGGGACCGTCCGCGGTGCAGCCGATGCGGAAGCCGCGGCGGCGTTGGGCGTCGGGTCTTGCCCGCTCGGGCACGCAGCCGACCGGGTCCGGGAAGACGTCCGCGAGCGGGGCGCCGCCGGCGAGCCGGGCCAGCGCCTCGTACGCCCGCAGCGCGGTCGTCTTGCCGCTTCCGCTGGGTCCCGCGAGAAGGGTGAGCGGCCCCAGCGGGAACCCGGCACGGCGGTGGCCGGCGAACGCGGACAGCCGCAGTTCGGTCAGGCCCGGCCGGACCGTCCCCTCGGACCGCCCCGGGCGACCCGAGAGGGCACGTGAACCCGGGGGCACGTGCGCACCCGCCGGCGTACGGGAATCCGAGGGTGCCCGGGATCCCGAGGGCACGGGGGAACCCGACGACGCGCGGGAACCCGAGGGTGCGCGGGGCCCCGACGGAGCGGGGGCACCCGACGGCGCGGGGGAACCCGACGACGCCCGGGAATCGGAGGGCGCGGGGGTACCCGGCGGCGGCATCTGCCGGCCGGTTCGGGGGGGCGCGGCGGACGCGCGGGGCTCGGCCATGTCCGGACCGTAGGGCTCCGGTGCCCAGGCGAACCGTTCCGCCCGTGGCACCTTCCTACGATCGGGGGACCGGGCTCAGCCGCCGGAGACGCCGGCGCCCGCCATGAGTCCGCTGACCTCGATGCCGGGCGGGGTGAGCAGGAACACATTGCGGTCGACGCGATGCATCCCGCTGCCCAGTCCGAAGACAACGCCGGTACTGAAGTCGAGGACGCGTTTGGCGACGTCGGTCTCGGCGCTGCTGAGGTCGAGCAGGACGGGGATGCCGGCCATCACGGTCTCGGCGACCTCGCGGGCGTCCGCGAACACATTGATCCGCAGGACCACGAACCGGCGGCGGGTCTCGGTCTCCGCCTCGGGCAGCGCGCGGTGGTCCACCGCGGACGGCCAGGCGTCCCGGCCCCGCAGCGGCACGACCTGGGCGAGCCCCTCCCACTGTTCGTCGGTGGCGTCGTAACGGTTCACCGGCTCCCCCCGATCTGACTCGCGCTCCATGCCTTCACCGGCCAATTCTTACGCCAAGTCACCCGTTCGGCCCAACAGCGACACGATGCGCGACCGACTCCGGCCACTAGACCGCCGGTGGATCGTCGGGCGCGTGTACGCATACGTCCGGTTCTTACCGCCCTCACACCGGACTCTTCGCCTCCCGTGACGCCCCGCTCACCGACCGCGACTACGGTGCCATGTCGTGCACTTGGCAGAAAAACAGCTGGTGGCACCCGGGCGGCGGACGCGGTCGGTGATGTCCGCCGCCCGGGAGAAACCCGGCACTCCCGCGCAGTGGCACCGCGTCCTCACGCTCCTGGCCGACGTGAGCCTGTTCATCGGCACCCGGTCGGTGTGGACGCAGGCGGCCACGCACCGCATGGTCCTCGCGGCCGTCATCTCCGTGTGCTACGCGGCCGTCCTGGTCACCGGGGTGCTGGCCCTGACGGTCCGTCGGGCCCGCTCGCTGGCCCGTCTCGACCTGGTGGTGCTGGTGACGGCGGTCACGCTGGTCCTGTGCACCTGGGCGCTGAGCCACAGCGGCGGCGACGAGGCGGTCCTCACCACCCAGGCCGCCCGGGAACTCGCCGCCGGACACCCCCTCTACGGGCAGCCCTGGCCCTGGCTGTTCACCGGGAAGGGCGTGGCCCTGACCCCGACGACCAGCGGCGGCTACGACCTGACGTACGGCTATCCGCCGCTGGCGCCGCTGCTGACCGCGCCGCTGCTGTGGCTGGGCCATGGCGGCGCGCCCGCCACGGCGGTGAGCACCGGAGCCCTCGTCGTGGGCGCGGTCACGCTGTGGCGGATGCTGCCCGCGCCGTGGCGGTCGGCGGCGACCATGGCCTGCCTGGGCTTCGGCTTCCTGCCGACGTACGCGCGGCTCGGCTACCCGGCGATCATCGGGCTGGCCCTGCTGGTGCCGGTGGTGGTGCGCTGGCCGCGGATCGGGCGGGGCGGGCGGCTGGGCGCCGCCGGGATCGCCCGTGCCGTCTGTCTGGGCGCGGCCTGCGCCGCCCAGCAACTCCCCTGGTTCCTGGCGCCGTTCCTGCTGGCCGGCGTCTACGCCGTGCGCCGCGGTGAGCTGGGCGGCCGGGCGGCGGGGCTGGTGATATTGCGGCTGATCGGGGTGGCGGCCACCGCCTGGCTGCTGATCAACACGTACTTCCTGGTGCAGCAGCCGGGCCCCTGGCTGGACGGGATCGCGCTGCCGCTCACACAGGGCGCGGTGCTGCACGGCCAGGGCCTGGTGGGCGTCTCGCTGTACTTCACCGACGGCAGCGACCGCCTGGACTGGTACGCGCACGCGAGCATGCTCCTGGCGGCTGCGCTGCTCGCGCTGTTCGTGCTGTTCGTCCGGCGGCTGGGTCCCGCGGCGACCGTGCTGCCCTGGTGCGCCTTCTTTCTGGCGACCCGCTCCCAGGACGGCTACTACCTGATGATGACGCCGCTGTGGCTGGCGGGTGCGGTCACCGCAGCGCCCACGGAGTTCGAGCACGCCTGGCAGCCGCGGCCCCGGCCGCTGACGGGGGTGCGCCGCCGGCCCGCGCTGATCGCCGTGAGCGCGCTGCTGGTCTCCCCGGCGCTGCTGAGCGCGGCCCTGGCGGTGACCGGCACACCGCCACTGCGCATGCGGGTCGCCTCGGTGCGGCACGCCTCGGCCGGCGTGGTCTCGGCGCTCACCCTGCGGGTGACGAACTCGGCGGGCGACGCGCTCACCCCGCACTTCACGCTCACCACGAGGCAGGGCATGAACCGGTACTGGTCCCTGGTGCGCGGACCGGCGACGATTCCCGCCCACGGCACGGCGACCCTGGAACTCCGCCCGCCCAAGGGGCACTTCACCGTCCCCGGGCCGCACACACGGGTCCGCCTACGCGCGTTCACGGCCACCCCTCAGACCCTGTCGAGCCAGGACGTACACCTGCGCGACCCCGGCGCCCCTGGCTGACGCCCGACTCAAAGCCGCCGTGCGAGCGGAGACGGAGTCGGGGACGGTCTGCGGCGCGGTGCCGGGGTGGTTGGGTCAGGCCGGGGTGCGGGTGAAGCGGAGGGTGGTGGTCACCGTCGTCAGGCCGCGGATCATGCCGAGTTGGTTCCAGCCCAGACCGAACTGCTCCCGGTCCACCGTGAACTCGGCCTCCAGCGTGAGTCCGTCGGCACCGGCCTCGACGAGCCGCGCGGCCACCGTCTGCGGGCGGCTGATGCCCCGGACCGTGAGCTGTCCGGTGACCTGCGCGGTGTCGCCGTCGCGGAGTTCGGCGCCCTGCACCGTGAAGGTGATCTCCGGGTGGTTGTCGGCGTCGAAGAAGTCGGCCGCGCGCAGATGGGCGTCGCGCTTGGCGTTCTTGGTGTCCAGGGAGGCGGCGCCCAGGGTGACGGTGCCGGTGGCGGAGCCGTCGGGCCGGACCTCGCCCTGGCCGGCGACCGCGGCGAAGGTGCCCTTGACGGTGACCAGGCCCCAGAAGGTCTTGTGCCGCAGGGTGACGGCGGAGGCGGCAGGGTCGACCTGCCAGAGACCCGTTTCCACGGCGACGGTCATGGTCGTGCTCCTTCGATGACGGTTTCGAGTAGGTGGTTCGAATGGGTGATTCAAATTTGGATGAGCTGTGGGCCAACGCTAGCCCACGATCCAAATTTGGACAACAGGTAGACTCACCCCTATGGCAGCCCACCACCAACCCCCCGCCGACCAGCCCGAATGCCCCTTCGCGGAGGGAACCGGGCTGCTCCCCGGCGAGTTGCGCGCCTGGATGCTGCTGCTGGCCGCGACCGCGGCGGCCGAGCAGCGGCTGCGGTCCGTGGTGAAACAGACCCTGGACGTCTCGCACGACGAGTTCCTGATCCTGTGTCTGCTGGCCGAACAGCCGCAGGGCGGCCTGCGCATGACCCGGATCGCCGAACTGCTCGGCCGCCCCAAGACCCGGCTCACCTACCAGATCGCCTGCCTCCAGCGGCCGGGCCTGGTCACCCGCAGAGCCGTCTGCGGCGACAAGCGGGGCGTGGAGGTCGCCCTGACCGACAAGGCACGGCGGTTGCTGCGGGAGTCCTCCGCACTGCTCGCCGAGGCGGTCAAGGACGCGCTGGCCGAGTTCGTCGGACCGGCCCAGCGCGCGGCCGTGCTCGGCCTGCTGCCCGGACTCGCGGACGGCACCCGCTGACCGGCCGACGCGCGCTCCCCCGTCCCGTGAGGCACCCGGAGAAACCCGCCCGGAAGCCCCGAGGAGGCACAGGTCACAGGGCCGGGGAGGGAAACGTCACAGCGCGTGCTCCACTGCCGTGCGAGCGGGCTGGCCTAGCATCCGAGCATGACGGTCCTGCCTGACGACGGGCTCTCACTGGCCGCCGAGTTCCCTGATGCGACACACGAGCAGTGGCAACGCCTGGTCGAGGGTGTACTGCGCAAGTCGGGCCAGGAAGTCTCGGGTGCGGCAGCGGAGGACGCCCTGTCCACGACGCTGGAGGACGGGCTGCGCACCCGCCCCCTGTACACCGCGCGCGACACCGCACCCGAACCCGGCCTGCCCGGCTTCGCCCCGTTCGTCCGCGGCGGCCGCCCGGAGGGCAACACCGTGGCCGGCTGGGACGTACGGCAGCGGCACGCGGCGCTCGCCGACGGCGCGGTCCTCACCGACCTGGAGAACGGCGCCACGTCGCTCTGGCTGCTCGTGGGCGCGGGCGGCATCCCGGTCTCCGGGCTGCGCCGCGCGCTCGACGGCGTCCACCTCGACCTGGCGCCGGTCGTCCTGGACGCGGGCCGGGACGTCGAGGCCGCCGCCCGGGAACTGCTGGGGCTGTACGCGGAGCGGGGCGCCGCCCCCGAGGCGGCGCGCGGCAACCTCGGCGCCGACCCGCTCGGGTACGAGGCCCGCACCGGGCAGCGGCAGGACTTCGCCCCGGTCGCGACGCTCGCCGAGCACTGCGCCGGCGCGTACCCGGGGCTGCGGGCGCTGACCGTGGACGCGCTGCCGTACCACGAGGCCGGCGGCTCCGCCGCGCAGGAACTCGGCGCCGCGCTCGCCACCGGCGTCGCCTATCTGCGCGAGCTGACCGGGGCCGGGCTGACCGTCGAGCAGTCCTGCGCCCAACTGGAGTTCCGGTACGCGGCCACCGCCGACCAGTTCCTGACCGTCGCCAAGCTGCGCGCCGCGCGCCGGCTGTGGGCGCGGGTCGCCGAGGTGTGCGGGGTGCCGGGCGCGGGCGCTCAGCTCCAGCACGCCGTGACGTCACCGGTCATGGTGACCCGTCGCGACCCGTGGGTGAACATGCTCAGGGCGACCGTGGCGACGCTGGCCGCGGGAGTCGGCGGCGCCGACGCGGTGACCGTGCTGCCGTTCGACCACGCGCTGGGCCTGCCGGACGCGTTCGCCCGCCGCATCGCCCGCAACACCTCGACGATCCTGATGGAGGAGTCGCATCTGGCCCGGGTGATCGACCCGGCGGGCGGCTCCTGGTACGTGGAGCGGCTGACCGACGAACTCGCGCGGGCGGGCTGGGAGTTCTTCCGGTCGATCGAGCGGGCCGGCGGCCAGGCGGCCGTGCTGCGCTCGGGCCGGATCCGCGCGGACCTGGCGAAGACCTGGCAGGAGCGCACGACGCGGCTCGCCACCCGGCGCGAACCCATCACCGGCGTCAGCGAGTTCCCGCATCTGGCGGAGCGGCCCGTGACCCGCGAGCCGGCGCCCGAGCCGCCGTCCGGCGGGTTGCCGCGGGTCCGCCGCGACGAGGCGTTCGAGGCGCTGCGCGCCCGCTCCGACGCCCATCTGGCGGCGACCGGCGCCCGGCCGCGGATCTTCCTCGCCACGATCGGTCCGGCCGCCGCGCACACCGCACGCGCCGCGTTCGCCGCCAACCTCTTCCAGGCGGGCGGCGTCGAACCGGTCACCGGGGGCGGCTTCGCGGACAGCGGTGCCACCGAGGCCGTGCTGTGCTCCAGTGACGCGCTCTACGCGGAACAGGCCGAGCAGGCCGCCGCGGACCTACGGGCGGCCGGTGCCCGGCAGGTGACCCTGGCGGGCCGGCCCGCCGGGTACGCGGGCGTCGACTCGTATGTGTTCGCGGGCTGTGACGCCGTCGCCGTCCTGTCCGCGACCCTCGACCGCATGGGAGTGTCCTGATGGGAATCCCCGACTTCTCCGGCATCGACCTGGGCGGCCCCGACCCGGCGGGCGGCGCCACCGAGTGGCGCACGGCCGTGCGGCGGGCCACCGGGGGCGCGGAGCCGCTGTGGGAGACGCCCGAGGGCATCGGCGTCAAGCCGCTGTACACCGGCCGTGACCTGGAGGGCCTGGACTTCCTTGACACGTATCCGGGCATCGCGCCGTATCTGCGCGGCCCGTACCCGACGATGTACGTCAACCAGCCCTGGACGATCCGCCAGTACGCGGGCTTCTCCACCGCCGAGGAGTCCAACGCGTTCTACCGGCGCAATCTGGCGGCCGGCCAGAAGGGCCTGTCGGTCGCCTTCGACCTGCCCACGCACCGCGGCTACGACAGCGACCACCCGCGGGTGACCGGCGACGTCGGCATGGCGGGCGTGGCCATCGACTCGATCTACGACATGCGGCAGCTGTTCGACGGCATCCCGCTGGACCGGATGACCGTGTCGATGACGATGAACGGCGCCGTGCTGCCGGTGCTCGCGCTGTACATCGTGGCGGCCGAGGAACAGGGCGTGCCGCCCGAGAAGCTGGCCGGGACCATCCAGAACGACATCCTCAAGGAGTTCATGGTCCGCAACACGTACATCTATCCGCCGAAGCCGTCGATGCGGATCATCTCCGACATCTTCGCCTTCACCTCGCAGCGGATGCCCCGCTACAACTCGATCTCCATCTCCGGCTACCACATCCAGGAGGCGGGCGCGACGGCCGACCTGGAGCTGGCGTACACGCTCGCGGACGGTGTGGAGTACCTCCGCGCGGGCCGGGAGGCGGGCCTGGACGTGGACGCGTTCGCGCCCCGGCTCTCGTTCTTCTGGGCGATCGGCATGAACTTCTTCATGGAGATCGCCAAGCTGCGGGCGGCCAGGCTGCTGTGGGCCAAGCTGGTGTCACGGTTCGAGCCGAAGAACACCAAGTCGCTGTCCCTGCGCACGCATTCCCAGACCTCGGGCTGGTCGCTGACCGCGCAGGACGTGTTCAACAACGTCACCCGCACATGTGTGGAGGCGATGGCGGCCACCCAGGGCCACACCCAGTCGCTGCACACCAACGCGCTCGACGAGGCGCTGGCGTTGCCCACCGACTTCTCCGCGCGGATCGCCCGCAACACCCAGCTGCTCATCCAGCAGGAGTCCGGCACCACCCGGGTCATCGACCCGTGGGGCGGCAGCGCCTACGTCGAGAGGCTGACGTACGACCTCGCCCGCAGGGCGTGGCAGCACATCGAGGAGGTCGAGCGGGCGGGCGGCATGGCGCAGGCCATCGACGCCGGCATCCCCAAGCTGCGGGTGGAGGAGGCGGCGGCCCGCACGCAGGCCCGCATCGACTCGGGGCGGCAGCCGGTGATCGGCGTCAACAAGTACCGGGTCGACAGCGACGAGCAGATCGAGGTGCTGAAGGTCGACAACTCCGCCGTGCGCGCCCAGCAGATCGAGAAGTTGCGCAGGCTGCGCGCGGAGCGGGACGAGACCGCCTGCCGGGACGCGCTGGACGCGCTCACCCGGGCCGCCGACGGCGACGGCAACCTGCTGGAGCTGGCCGTGCACGCGGCCCGTGCCCAGGCCACCGTCGGCGAGATCTCCGACGCCCTGGAGAAGGTGTACGGCCGGCACGCGGGGCAGATCCGTACGATCTCCGGCGTGTACCGCAACGAAGCAGGCGAGTCCCGCTCCGTGGACCGCACCCGCGCCCTGGTGGACGCCTTCGCCGAGGCCGAGGGACGCCGGCCGCGCATCCTGGTCGCCAAGATGGGTCAGGACGGCCACGACCGCGGCCAGAAGGTGATCGCGACCGCCTTCGCCGACCTGGGCTTCGACGTCGATGTCGGCCCGCTGTTCCAGACCCCCGCCGAGGTGGCCCGCCAGGCGGTCGAGGCGGATGTGCACGTGGTCGGGGTGTCCTCGCTGGCCGCAGGCCACCTCACGCTCGTGCCGGCGCTGCGCGAGCGGCTGGCCGCGGAGGGCCGGGAGGACATCATGGTCGTGGTCGGCGGGGTGATCCCGCCGCAGGACGTGCCGGCCCTGCTGGAGATGGGTGCCACGGCCGTGTTCCCGCCCGGCACGGTGATCCCGGACGCGGCGTACGACCTGGTGAAGCGGCTGTCGGCCGACCTCGGCCACGAACTGTAGGGCGCCATGGCGGCGATCGATCTCGACACATATGTCAAGGGTGTGCTCGACGGGCGGCGGGCGATCGTGGCCCGCGCGATCACCCTCGTGGAGTCCACCCGGCCGCAACACCGGGCGCTGGCGCAGGAGTTGCTCACCGAGCTGCTTCCGCACGGCGGCCGGGCCCGGCGGATCGGCGTGAGCGGGGTGCCGGGCGTGGGCAAGTCGACGTTCATCGACGCGTTCGGCACGCTGCTGACCTCGCTGGGGCACCGGGTGGCGGTGCTCGCCGTCGACCCGTCCTCGACCCGCACCGGCGGCTCGATCCTCGGGGACAAGACCCGCATGGAGCGGCTGGCCGTGGACCCGGCGGCGTTCGTGCGGCCCTCCCCCAGCGCGGGCACGCTCGGCGGGGTGGCCAGGGCGACCCGCGAGTCGATCGTGGTGATGGAGGCGGCGGGCTACGACGTGGTCCTCGTGGAGACCGTCGGGGTCGGCCAGTCGGAGACCGCGGTCGCCGACATGGTCGACTCCTTCCTGCTGCTCACGCTGGCCCGCACCGGCGACCAGTTGCAGGGCATCAAGAAGGGCGTCCTGGAGCTGGCCGACGTGATCGCCGTCAACAAGGCGGACGGCCCGCACGAGCGGGACGCCCGGGCGGCGGCGCGGGAACTGGCGGGCGCACTGCGGCTGATGCACGGCCGGGACGCGGCGTGGACACCGCCCGTGCTCAGTTGCAGCGCGCGGGAGGCGACCGGGCTCGACACGGTGTGGCAGCGGCTCGAACAGCACCGTGTGCTGCTGGAGTCCACCGGCCGGCTCACCGCCAAGCGACGCGACCAGCAGGTCGGCTGGACCTGGTCCATGGTCCGCGACGAACTGCTGGGCCGGCTGCACGCCGACCCGGCGGTCCGCGCCATCGCCCCCGAGCTGGAACAGCGTGTCAGAGACGGCACGTTGACGGCGACCCTGGCCGCGGACCACATCCTGAAGGCCTTCACCGACCCCCCGACCTGACTCCGCCCCGAAGGGGCGCGGGGAACTGCACGCCCAGCCACAACGAAGCCGCACCCGACCGACTACACACCACGCCCCTCGCCGCCAACCCCACATCGCCCCCCAGCGGCCAGCGCCCGAAGGGGCGCGGGGAACTGCACGCCCAGCCACAACGAAGCCGCACCCGACCGACTACACACCACGCCCCTCGCCGCCAACCCCACATCGCCCC
>NZ_JBIALO010000061.1:14369-16244 GCF_042873595.1 Streptomyces sp. NPDC004629
CCCCAGCGGCCAGCGCCCGAAGGGGCGCGGGGAACTGCACGCCCAGCCACGACGCACCCGCAGCCAACCGACGACGCATCACGGCCCAACCCGCGGAGCGTCCGTCACGGTGGACAGCCGCCGATAGGCGGCGTGGGCATGGACCAGGCGGGCGAGCACCGTGCCCACGAGCGTGGCGCCGAACAGGCACGTGAGCCAGAACCCGTCACGGTGAGAGGCCCAGGACAGCGTGCCCGCCGGGGGAATCCCGAAGCCGTTGAGGAGCAGCCAGCACAGCAGGGCGGTGCCGGGCGCCGCCACGAAACGGGCGCACAGCCCGAGCAGCGCGGCCAGCAGGGACAGCACGGTCAGCGCGAGCGTGGGCCGGTACGGGCCCACGAGATGGTTGAGGAGCGCCACGAGTACCGACGCGCCGCCGACGGCGCCGGCCCACACCAGCGGCGTCGCGACGGGCTCGGGCACGGGAGTGGCCCCTGAGCGGAATGACACCCACTCGATCATGCTGACGCTTCCTTCCGGTCCTGTCCGGTGCCGACGCGGGGCGATGCCCGACAGGCTCCGCCGGCTGTTCCGGGACGCTCGTTAGAGTGTCACCAACGGTTTTGCAAAGGAACAGTCAAACCAGACAGGGGGCCGCAGTGGGCGCCGCACGCATGAGCAGCACGCCGTTGCCGGGCATCGGAGTGCGCTACGACCTCACCACGCGGGAGCAACGGCGCCTGTCGGTGGTGGCCCACCGGGACGGCTCCCGGACGCTGAGCGCCTACCGCGAGGACGACCCGGACGCCTGCGCCCTGTCGGTTCGGCTGGCCTCCGGTGAGGCGGACGCGCTCATCGACGCGCTGATGCCCAAGCACCACAGCCCGAGCCTGCTGTCGACGACCGAGCTGGGCTTGGTCGCCGAGCGGGTCGAACTGTCCGCCACGTCCCACTGGAACGGGCGGCTGCTGGGCGAGACCCGGATGCGGACGGAGACCGGTGTGTCCATCGTGGCCGTGATGCGCCGGGCCGAGGCGATCCCCTCGCCCGGCCCGGACTTCCGGCTGGCCGGCGGCGACACCCTGATCGTGATCGGCACCCGTGAGGGCGTGGACGCGGCAGCCGAGATCCTCGGTCGGGAGTGACGGTCTGTGCACTCCTCCGCAGTCTTCCTGATCGAGTTCGGCGCGGTCCTGCTCGGCCTCGGTCTGCTGGGCCGCTTCGCCGGGCGGCTGCGGTTCTCACCGATCCCCCTGTATCTGCTCGCCGGTCTGGCCTTCGGCGAGGGCGGGCTGCTGCCGCTGGACGCCAGTGAGGAGTTCGTCGCCACCGGCGCCGAGATCGGTGTGATCCTGCTGCTGCTCATGCTCGGCCTGGAGTACACGGCGAGCGATCTGGTCTCCAACCTCAAGACGCAGTACCCGGCCGGTCTGGTGGACGCGGCGTTGAACGCGCTGCCCGGCGCGGTGATGGCGCTGCTGCTCGGCTGGGGCCCCGTCGCCGCCGTGGTCCTCGCCGGAGTGACCTGGATCTCCTCGTCCGGGGTGATCGCCAAGGTGCTCGGCGACCTGGGGCGGCTCGGCAACCGCGAAACCCCGGTGATCCTGAGCATCCTCGTCCTCGAAGACCTCTCCATGGCGGTCTACCTGCCGATCCTCACCGCCCTGCTCGCCGGCACCGGGCTGGCTGCGGGCAGCGTCACACTGGCCATCGCCCTCGGGGTCGCCGGGCTGGTGCTGCTCCTCGCGGTGCGCTACGGGCGGCACATCTCCCGCTTCGTCTCCAGCGACGACCCGGAGAAGCTGTTGCTGGTGGTGCTGGGGCTGACCCTGCTGGTGGCCGGGGTCGCGCAGCAACTCCAGGTCTCCGCGGCGGTCGGGGCGTTCCTCGTCGGGA
>NZ_JBIALO010000062.1:0-16238 GCF_042873595.1 Streptomyces sp. NPDC004629
AGCCCCCCCCCCCCGTTCATGGGGGGGGTCCCACCCCCCCCCCCCCCCCCCGCCGGCCCCCGCGCCCCTATCGGGGCGCGGGACGGGTAAAGACGCCGCCGCGTAGGGCGGCGGCGTTTGGGGGGTGACGGTCAGCCGAAGAAGACGGTGGCTTCGTTGTAGAGCTTTGGGTCTACCGTCTTCAGTTTGGCCGTGGCCTCGGAGATCGGGACGCGGACGATGTCGGTGCCGCGCAGGGCGACCATCCTGCCGAAGTCGCCGTCGCGGACGGCGTCGATGGCGTGCAGTCCGAAGCGGGTGGCGAGCCAGCGGTCGAACGCGCTCGGCGTGCCGCCGCGCTGCACATGCCCGAGGACCGTGGTGCGGGCCTCCTTGACGGTCCGCTTCTCGATCTCCTTGGCCAGCCATTCGCCGACGCCGGAGAGCCGCACATGCCCGAAGGAGTCCAGCGACTCGTCCTTGAGCACCATCTCGCCGTCCTTGGGCATGGCGCCCTCGGCGACGACCACGATCGGGGCGTACGACGCCCGGAAACGGGAGGTCACCCATCCGCACACCTGGTCGACGTCGAAGCGCTGCTCGGGGATGAGGATGACGTTGGCGCCGCCGGCGAGCCCGGAGTGCAGGGCGATCCAGCCGGCGTGACGGCCCATCACCTCGACGACCAGGACGCGCATGTGCGACTCGGCGGTGGTGTGCAGCCGGTCGATCGCCTCGGTGGCGATGCCGACGGCGGTGTCGAAGCCGAAGGTGTAGTCGGTGGCCGAGAGGTCGTTGTCGATGGTCTTCGGGACGCCGACGCACGGCAGGCCGTACTCGTCGGACATCCGCGCGGCCACGCCCAGGGTGTCCTCGCCGCCGATCGCGATCAGTGCCTCGACCTCCTGCTTGGCGAGGTTGTCCTTGATGCGGCGGATGCCGCCGTCGACCTTGAGCGGATTGGTCCGTGAGGAGCCTAGGACGGTGCCGCCGCGGGGCAGGATGCCGCGCACCGCGGGGATGTCGAGGCGGACGGTGTCTCCTTCGAGGGGGCCCCGCCAGCCGTCCCGGAAGCCGACGAAGTCATAGCCGTACTCCTGCACGCCCTTGCGGACGATGCCCCGGATGACGGCGTTGAGCCCGGGGCAGTCGCCGCCTCCGGTCAGTACTCCGACCCGCATGGAAATGTCCCTTCGCCGCGGTTGCCTGGTGAAGGAAGACGCTAATAGTGATCCAGGTCACTCCGTGATGGGCGGGATGGTCAATTCCACTGAATTGAGGCTCAGTTGATCATTCCGGACCCATCCAGATCCACTCGAAAGAGTGGACATCGGGACATGTTCCTCACTCGTCGTCGAGTCCGCGCTCGATCGCGTACCGCACCAGCTCGACCCGGTTGTGCAACTGGAGCTTGCCGAGGGTGTTCTGCACATGGTTCTGCACGGTGCGGTGGGAGATGACGAGGCGTTCGGCGATCTGCTTGTAGCTCAGGCCCTTGGCGACCAGGCGCAGCACCTCCGTCTCGCGGTCGGTCAGCCGTGGCGCCTTCGGCTCGTCGGCGTCCGGGGCCGGCCCCGGCTCGGCGGCCAGCCGGCGGTACTCGCCGAGGACCAGTCCGGCGAGGCCGGGCGTGAACACCGGGTCGCCGACCGCGGTCCGGCGCACCGCGTCCAGCAGTTCCTCCGTGGACGCCGACTTGAGCAGATAGCCGGTCGCGCCGGACTTCACGGCCTCCAGGACGTCCGCGTGCTCGCCGCTCGCCGACAGCACCAGGACGCGCAGCCGCGGATCGGCGCCGACGAGTTCCTTGCACACCTGGACCCCGGGTTTCGCCGGCAGGTTGAGGTCCAGGACCAGCACGTCCGGACCGGTCGCCAGGGCGCGGCGCACCGCCTGCTCGCCGTCCCCGGCGGTGGCGACCACCTCGAAGCCGGACTCGGACAGGTCCCGGGCGACCGCGTCGCGCCACATGGGGTGGTCGTCGACCACCATGACCTTGATCGGGTCCTGCTGCTCGCTCATCGCTTCTCCGCCTTCCCCCACGCCTGCGCGGCGTCCTTCGGAACCTTCAGTTCGACCTCCGTGCCCTGTCCGGGCACCGAGATCAGCTCGGCGCTGCCGCCCAGGTCGCGCAGCCGCCCGCGGATCGACAGGGCCACCCCGAGCCGCCCCTCGCCCTCGGCCTGGGCGAGCCGCCCCTCGGGGATGCCGGGCCCGTCGTCCCGTACGGTCACGATGATCTCGCCGGGCTCGTCCTCGACCAGGATCCAGGCCCGGGCGCCCTCCCCCGCGTGCCGGCGGACGTTGTCCAGGGCGGCGCCGACGGCCGTGGCCAGCTCCCGCGCGGCGGCCGGCGGCAGCGGCACCGGCGCGCCGGGCTCGGCCAGGCTGACCCGGGCACCCGCGTACGGGGCGAGCAGCGCGCGCAGGTCGACGGGGCCTGCGGAGTCGTCCGTCTCCGCCACGGCCCCTACGACCGTGCCCTCGGCCGTGTCCTGCGAGGCCCGCGCGAGCGGCACCAGCCCCCCGGAGACCAGCGTGCGCAGCGCCACCTCCTGCTCGCCGGCCAGCCGGCCCAGCTCGGCCGCCTCCCCGCCGATGACCGCGCCGCGCCGCTGCACCATCGCCAGCACCTGGAGCACGCTGTCGTGGATGTCCCGGGCCAGCCGCTCCCGTTCCCTGGTCGCGGCCTCGATCGCCAGGGCACGGGCGAGGGTGCGCTCGGAGGCGCGGGCGACCTCGACGACGTAGCCGATGGCGATGGAGGCGACCCACACGAGGATCACGTTGTGCACGGTGTCGCGGGCCGGGCTGCCCCGCTCGACCAGGTTGGCGGCGGCGACGGCCGTGGAGGCGAACCCCGCCCAGCGCCAGCCGCCCTTGACGGCGAAGGCCAGCACGGAGCCCGCGGTCCATATCGAGGGCAGCGTAGGACCGCCGTCGGCGACCCGCTCGTGGGCGTCGGCGACCGGCGTGAGGAGGATGCCGACGAGCGCGATCGTCAGATCGGCGGCGAGGAAACGCCTGGTGCAGCTCGCCGCGTTGCTCACCTTGGGCAGGGTGGCGAGCGTCCACACGGACAGGACGCCGTAGTAGGCGAGGGCGAGCCAGGGCCGCGTGAACCGGTCGTAGGCGGTGCCGAACAGGCCGATGGCGTACAGCATCGTCAGGACGCGGTAGGCGGCGAGCGCGCGCCACAGCGGCTGCTCGACCGACATCCGCATGACCCGTTCGCGTCCGGGCATCTCCCCCACCCCCCGGCCCGGCCGTCCCGCCGGGGCCTGTGTCCGGCGCCCCTACGCCGTTTCCTTCTGGTCCTTCTGGTCCTTCTGATCGCGCTGGTCCTTCTTGGCCGCCTTCGCGGCCTCCGCGATCTGCCGCTTGGCGGCGGTCGCGTAGATGTCCACGTACTCCTGGCCGGAGAGCTTCATGATCTCGTACATGACCTCGTCGGTCAGCGCGCGCAGCACGAAGCGGTCGTGCTCCAGGCCCTGGTAGCGGCCGAAGTCCAGGGGCCTGCCGATGCGGATGCCCGGCCGCATCAGCTTCGGGAGGGCCTTCCCGGGCGGCTGGATCTTCTCCGTGTCGATCATCGCGACCGGGATGACCGGCGCGCCGGAGGCGAGCGCCACCCGCGCCAGGCCGCCGGGCTTGCCCCGGTACAGGCGGCCGTCGGGCGAACGCGTGCCCTCCGGGTAGATCCCGAACAGCTCGCCGCGCTCCAGCACCTCCAGGCCGCTCCTGACCGCCGCCTCACCCGCGCCGCGCCCGCCGGAGCGGTCCACGGGGAGCTGCCCGAGGCCCTTGAAGAACGCGGCCGTCAACCGGCCCTTGACCCCGGGGGTGGTGAAGTACTCGGCCTTGGCGATGAAGGTGACCTTGCGGTCGAGGACGGCGGGCAGGAAGAACGAGTCCGAGAAGGACAGGTGATTGCTCGCCAGTATGGCGGGGCCCACGGCCGGAATGTTCTCCAGACCCTCCACCCAGGGTCTGAAGGCGACCTTCAGCGGCCCCCCGATGGCGACCTTCATCGTCCCGTACAACAACCGCGTGCCTCCCGTGTCCGTCGCTCAGACCTTAACCCGCGGGACCGCCAATGGACCCGACGGCCCTGGTCGGTGTCAGTGCGGTCGCGTACGGTGAAGCAGAACCCGCAGTCGTTCACGTCCCTCTCATGAACAGGAGACATCACGTGCCGGTTCTGCCCGGAGCCGAGCCGTACCGCCACGAGGGCGGGGAGGTGGGTGTCCTCCTCTGCCACGGCTTCACCGGCTCGCCCCAGTCGCTGCGCCCCTGGGCGGCGCACCACGCCGCGCACGGCCTGACCGTGTCGCTGCCCCTGCTGCCCGGACACGGGACGCGCTGGCAGGACATGCAGCTCACCACCTGGCAGGACTGGTACGCGGAGGTGGACCGCGAGCTGCGGCTGCTGCGCGAGCACTGCCGGCTGGTGTGCGTGGCGGGCCTGTCGATGGGCGGGGCACTGGCCCTGCGGCTCGCGGCCCGGCACGGGGACGCGGTGGCGGGCGTCGTGGTCGTCAACCCGGTGAACAGGATGCACGGCCCGGCGACGCACGCCCTTCCGGTGGCCCGGCACCTGGTGCGCTCGGTGCGGGGAATCACCGACGACATCGCGAAGCCGGGCGTCACCGAAGGAGGGTACGGACGGGTGCCGCTGCACGCGGCGCACTCCCTGCGGAACTTCCTGCGTCAGGTCGACGGCGAGCTGCCGCAGGTCACCCAGCCGCTGCTGCTCCTGCGCAGCCGGCGGGACCACGTGGTCTCGCCGGCCGACCCGGTCCGGGTACTGAGCCGGGTGTCCTCGACGGACGTGACGGAGGTCGTGCTGGAACAGAGCTACCACGTCGCGACGTTGGACCACGACGCGGACCGGATCTTCGAGGAGAGCCTCGCCTTCATCGGCCGGCTCGCACCCAGTGTCGGCAAGGAAGGGACGGCCGCAGTTGGCTGAGCACGAGTCCGACCGCGAGGACCGCGAGCCGGACGAGAAGGGCGTGCCCTTCGACGAGGACGCCGCCTGGGCGGCCATCGTCGCCGGGTACGGCGAGGAGCCGCCGGACCCACCGGGCGCCAAGCCGTTCAAGTCGGTCGAGGACCTTGCGCTGCTCGAAGTGGACACGAACGACGGCGCCGCCGACAAGGACGCCGCAGGCAAGGACGACGCCGGCAAGGACAGCGGCGAGGGTGCCGGTGCGAAGGGGCCCGCCAAGCCCCTCGGCAGCTCCGTTGCCTTCGCGCCCGGCGTCGGCCCGCGCGACTACAAGCCGTCCGAGGCGTCCGACGACGATTTCGACGAGGACGACGAGGGCCACTTCGTGCCGCCCGAGCCGCCGCCGCTGCCCGCCGCCGACACGACCGCCAAGTTCGCCTGGCTCGGTGTGGTGGGCGGCCCGATCCTGCTCCTGGTGGCGGTGCTGCTCGGCTGGGACATGACGTGGTGGCTGGCGACGCTGGGCATCGGCGGCTTCCTCGGCGGCTTCATCACCCTGGTGACCCGCATGCGCACAGACGACGACGAACCCGACGACCCAGGCCGAGGCGCAGTCGTCTGACCACAGTTCCCCGCCGCCCCCAGGGGCACGGGGAACTACACAACCACCCACAACAAACCCGCACAACAACCGCCCCAACGGGCGCGAGGAACTGCGCAACCAACCACAACAACGCCGCACCCAACCCCCAGACCCAAGCCACAACAGGGGCGCGGGGAACTGCGCGACCAGCCACGACGGCGCCGCACCCCACCACCGAACCCAAGCCACAACAGGGGCGCGGGGAACTGCGCAACCGGCCACAACGAACCCGCACCGACCAACGCCCCCCACCGAAACTACGCCGCCGGAACCCGCAGAGCGCCAAGCACCGGCAGATGATCCGTAGCCGCCCGCAGATCCCCCTCCGTCACCCCGGGCAACCCCAGCGGCACCCCGCAGCCCAGCACCTCGACCCCCTTGGTCGCAAAGATCGCATCGATCCGCTGGTGCGGATCGACGGGCGTCGAGGTGTACTCCCCGCCCCAGGGCGCGGCAGCCCGGCAGTCCCGCAGCCCCTCGGCCAGCCGCCGGAAGGTACGGCCGCCGGGCCGCTCGTTGAGGTCGCCGCCCGCGACCGCGTGTTCCACGCCCATCCCGGCCAGCCGGTCAAGCAGCATCCCGCCCTGCTCGTACCGTTCGTCCGACCGCAGGCTCAGATGGCAGCTCAGCACGCCGAGCCGCGCGCCGCCGAACCGTACGACCGCCGTGGCGAAGCCCCTCCGGTGCAGTCCCGGGGTCAGCGGGAGCAGCACGTCCTCGGTCCGTTCGACGGTCGCCCGCAGTGTGCACAGGATGGCCGGTCCCGCCGCCGTGCCGCCTCCGGAGAGGATCACCTGTCCCGAGGCGGCCGCGAGCCGGGCGAGCTTCTTGCGCCAGCGGAAGAACCGGGGGGCTTCCTGGACGAGCACCAGGTCGGGGGCGCAGGCGCTGATCACCCGGGCGAGGGCGGCGGTGTCGTCACGCATCGAGCGGATGTTGTAGCTCAGGACCCGGATGATCGCGGAGCCGTCGGGTTCGGTCCGGGACGTGGGCAGCGGCGGCGGTGTCGGCATGTGGATCAATCTAACGGGGGCGCGCTCCAGGACACCCACCAGCCCGCGGCGCGGGGTTCCGTGCGATCCGCCGGCTGTCCTCGGCTCGCCGTGCGGTCCCCCGCGCCCTCACCCGGGCGTCACATGATCGGGTCGGGTTCCCTGGCCAGGTCCGCCGCACCGACGAGGCCCGCCGCGTTGCCCAGTTGGGCGGCGATGACCTCGGCGACCGGCCGCCAGTTGCCGCCGACCAGCCAGCGTCGGTAGGACTTGCGGATCGGGTCCAGGACCAGTTCGCCCTCGTCGGACAGGCCGCCGCCGACGATGAACGCGGACGGGTCGAACAGGGAGGCCAGGTCGGCGAGGCCGGCGCCGGCCCAGCGGGCCAGCTCGCGGTAGGAGTCGACGGCGACCGGGTCGCCCTGGCGGGCGGCCATGGAGATGTGCTTGCCCTCGATGCCGTCGGGGGTGCCGTCGCCGAGGCCGAGCAGGATCTCGGCGTTCTCGGGGGTGGCCTTGGCGCGCTGCTTGGCGTATCTGACCAGGGCGCGGCCCGACGCGTACTGCTCCCAGCAGCCCTGTGAGCCGCAGCCGCACAGCAGGCCGTCCGGGACCATCCGGATGTGGCCGAACTCGGCGGCCACGCCGAAGTGTCCGCGGCGCAGCTTGTTGCCGATGATGATGCCGCCGCCGAGGCCCGTGCCGAGCGTGATGCAGATGACGTTGCGGTGGCCCTTGCCCGCGCCGAACTTGTACTCGCCCCACGCGGCCGCGTTGGCGTCGTTCTCCACGACGACCGGGAGGCCGACGCGCGCCTCGACCTTCTCCTTGAGCGGCTCTTGGCGCCAGTCGATGTTGGGCGCGAAGTAGACGGTGGAGCGCTGCCGGTTCACATATCCGGCCGCACCGATGCCCACGCCGACGATCTCGTGCCCGGCGCGCGCGCCCTCCACCGCCGAGGCGATGGCGTCCACGATGCCCTCGGGCGTGCCCGGGGTCGGCACCTTGTGGGTCGAGAGGATGTTGCCTTCCTCGTCGACCACGCCGGCCGCGATCTTCGTGCCGCCGATGTCGACGCCGATGGTGAGTCCCATGAATCCCTCAGTTTCGGTCGAGCCCCGCTACGGCCAACCGTACCCGAGGGGGCTGTCAGTCCAAGTCGATGCGTTCGCCGGGACCGGTGCCCTCGCCCCGGTCATCGCGGTCGCCGCGGTCCTTCGGGGTGTCCTTCGGGCCGTCCGCGGGAGTCGTCCAGGAGCGTTCCTGGGACTGGACGGCCGAGCGGTAGGCGGCGAGCAGTTCGTTTCCGGCCGCGGCCAGGTGGTCGAAGACGTCCGGGTTGCGCTCTATCACGGGTTCGACGGCCGCCTTGGCCTGCTGTACGACCTGCCGCACCACCTGTTGCGCGGCGGGTCCGGCGACCGCCCCGAGGAGCGGGGTCTGCAGGCCGGACAGCCGGTCGGCCACGGCGTCGACGAACCTGCGCAGTTCCTCGGCGGCCGAGCCGGGGGGCGGGCCGTACCCGGCGCGGCGGCGGGCCTTCTCCGCGGCGAGGTCCTCGGCGCAGGCCGTGGCCCAGGCGTCGGCGTCGGTCGCCCGTACCTCGTCGGCCGGCTGCGGCTCCAGGGCGTCCGGTGTGGGGCGCTCTTCGCTCATGGCGGACTCCTGACTGCGGTTCGTCCCTTACGACGTTACCCGAACGCGCGCGCGTGGTTCACCGCTCGCGGGGCCACAGTTGCGGGTCCGGTGCGAAGCGGATGCGCAGGGCGCCGTCCCGCAGCGCGGCCCCGGCGACGGTGCAGCGGCGCAGGGCGGACGGCAGCGGCACGATCCGGCGGAACGGGCCCGCGGTGACGACGAGTTCGTCGCCGCGCCGGACCAGGTCGAGGTCGTCGCGTATCGCGCCGGGCAGCGGGAGGTGCCAGACGAGCACGCCGTCCTCGGCGATCCGGTCGGTGACGGGCCACTCGACGGGGTCGGGTGCGGCGTCGACGCCCGGCACGGCGAGCGCGGCGAGGTCGTCGGCGCCCCGCGGGTCACGGCCGAGGTGGGCGACCGGGCGGACGTCGTACGACTGCCGCCAGTCGGCGAGTGCCTTGCGCTGCTGGGCGAGGAGCCCGGTCGGCCAGGTCTCAGGACCGGTCTCGGGCAGCACCCGGTTGGCGACCAGGGCGTCGGTGCGCAGGCCGTGCAGGGCGAGGCCGAGCGCGGTGGTGTGCACGGCGTCGGTGCCGGCCGGGCCGGGTTCGGCGACGAGCCGCACGGTGGTGGCGCGGTCCCGCACGACGGCCTCCACGGCGGCGAGTTCGACGTCCCAGCGGGCCGCCGTCTCGTACAGCCACTCGGCGGGCATCGGGACGCCCGCGAGGCGGCCGAGGACGGGCCGCAGGGCGCGGGCCGCCTGGCGCTCGGGCGGCAGCAGCCGGCGCAGATAGCGGCGCAGTTCCTCGGGGAGGGCGAGCAGGTCGAGGGCGCGCGGGGCGGGCGGCAGGTCGACGACGAGCAGGTCGTGGCGCTCGGCGAGGGCGGCATCGCGCAGGGCGCGCAGGAGGGACAGCTCTTCGGCACCGGGGAGGGGGGTGACCTCCTCCGGGTCGAGGCGGGCGGCACCGAGCAGGTCGAGGACGCCCGTGGCACGGTCCTGGAACGCGGTGAGGTCGTCGCGGAACCGGGCGGCGGGGTCGGGGCGCCAGGCGGTGAGGCCGGGTGCGGCGCTGCGGGGGTCGGATCCCGTCGGCGTGCCCAGCGCGGCGCCGAGGGCGTCCGTGCGGTCGCCGCTCAGGACGAGGGTCCGGGTGCCGGCGCCCGCGGCGCGCAGGGCGGTGGCGGCGGCGACGGTCGTACGGCCCGAGCCGCCCGGACCCGTGATCAGGATGGTGCGCATGGGGGTGAACGCTACCCGCGCGTGCCGGCCCGGCACGCCGTCGCTACTTCTCCCCGGACTCGACCCGCTTCTTCAGGCCCGCGAGCGCGCGGTCGATGATGACCTTCTCCGCCTTGCGCTTGATCATGCCGAGCATCGGGATCTTGACGTCCACGGTGAGCCGGTAGGTCACCTCGGTGGCGCCCGCGCCGTCCGGTACGAGGAGGTAGGAGCCGTCGAGGGAGCGGAGCATCTGGGACTTCACCAGGGTCCAGGAGACCTCCCGGTCGCCGGTCCAGGTGTAGGCGAGGGTCTGGTCGTCCTTGATCGCGCCGGCGTCCATGACGAGGCGGACCTGTTCGGCGCGGCCCCGGTCGTCGATCTTGAGGACCTCCGCCTCCTTCACCTCACCGGTCCAGTCGGGGTAGCGGGCGAAGTCGGCGATCACCTCCATGACGTCGGCGGGTGCCGCCTCAATGGTGATGCTTGAGCTGGTGTGTTCCGCCATCGCCGTGGCTCCTCCGGGTGCGGGCCGGTGCAGACCGGTTCAGAGAGGTCGTCGTGCGCACGTGTGTGCAGCGTGAAGGCTACCGCGCACGCGACCACCGGTTTCACCCCGTCCGCGCGCCCCTCACCATTCGAGCGCCCAGGGCCTGCCCGTTCCGGCGAAGTGCCCGACGTTCACGCATTCGGTGGCGCCGATCCGCATCCGCCGCACGAGCGGCTGGTGGACGTGGCCGAACAGCGCATAGCGGGGCCGGGTGCGGCGGATGGCGTCGAGCAGCGCCCGGCTGCCCCGCTCGAACCGGCGGGCCACCGTGTCGTACACGAGTTCCGGCACCTCGGGCGGGATGTGCGTGCACAGCACGTCGACCTCGCCGACCGCTTCGATCTTCGCCGCGAACGCGTCGTCGTCGATCTCGTACGGCGTCCGCATCGGGGTGCGCAGCCCGCCGCCGACGAAGCCGAAGGTCCGGCCGCCGATCTCCACCCGTTCCCCGTCCAGGACCGTGGTGCCGGGCCCGGCGTACTCAGCCCACAGAGGCGGCATGTCGACATTGCCGTAGGTCGCGTACGTCGGCGTGGGAAAGGCGGCGAACAGCTCGGCGTACTGGCGGCGCACCGCCTTCTCGATGACGGTGGCCCGGTCGGTGCCGATGCCCGCCCACAGCCGGGTCCCGAACGCGCGTGCCTCCTCGAAGCGGCGTGCGGTGCGCAGCTCGACGATGCGGTGGGCGTTCTCCACGCCGAACAGGTCGGGGAAGATCCCGCGCGAGTGGTCGGCGTAGTCGAGGAAGAGCACGAGGTCACCGAGGCAGATCAGGGCATCGGCGCCGTCACCGGCGCGGGCCAGGTCCCGGACGTTGCCGTGCACGTCGCTGACCACATGGACGCGGGTCCTTCGGTTACCGACGGGTGTGGGGGCCATGGCGATCAAGGGTAAGCCTGTGCGGCATACGTGAACAGTGGCGGCCGGGCCTGCGGCTACTGGCCCGTCAGGAAAACCGTGGACTACTGTGCGCGCAGGAACACCAACCTGTGTGACGCAGCGAACAACTCGCCGGGCCCCCTGTCGAAGAAGCCATACCGGCGGGTAACGTCCGGGCAGTCCAGTCGTGCTCTGGATTTCAGCCAATGGGTCGAAAGGCTCCTGGTGGGCGTCCGAGCACCTGCCCGAGCCGTGGACCGCACCGTCGCAGCACACAATGTCGTGGCGCCGGCGCCCTATGAGGAGCAGCAGTCTTGCGCGAGTTCAGCCTTCCGGCTTTGTACGAGGTCCCTGCGGACGGCAATCTGACCGACATCGTCCGCAGAAACGCCGCGCAGCATCCCGATGTCGCCGTCATCGCCCGCAAGACCGACGCGGGCTGGCAGGACGTGACGGCCGAGGCGTTCCTGGCCGAGGTGCGCGCCGCCGCCAAGGGACTCATCGCGTCCGGCGTCCAGCCCGGCGACCGGGTCGGCCTGATGTCCCGCACCCGCTACGAGTGGACACTCCTCGACTTCGCGATCTGGAGCGCGGGTGCGGTCACCGTGCCGGTGTACGAGACGAGTTCACCGGAACAGGTGCAGTGGATCCTGTCCGACTCGGGCGCCACCGCCTGCATCGTGGAGCAGGACGGCCACGCCGCCGCCGTGGATTCGGTGCGCGAGCGGCTGCCAGCGCTCAAGCACGTCTGGCAGATCGACGCCGGGGGCGTGGCGGAGCTGGCCCGGCTGGGCCGGGACCTCACCGACGCGACGGTGGAGGAGCGCAGTTCGCTCGCCAAGGCGGACGACGCGGCGACCATCGTCTACACGTCCGGCACGACCGGCCGGCCCAAGGGCTGTGTGCTCACCCACCGGGCCTTCTTCGCCGAGTGCGGCAACATCGTCGAGCGGCTGCGCCCGCTGTTCCGCACCGGTGAGTGCTCGGTCCTGCTGTTCCTGCCGCTCGCGCACGTCTTCGGGCGGCTGGTGCAGATCGCGCCGATGATGGCGCCGATCAAGCTGGGCAACCTCCCGGACGTCAAGCACCTCACCGATGAACTGGCGGCGTTCCGCCCGACGCTGATCCTCGGCGTGCCCCGGGTCTTCGAGAAGGTCTACAACGGGGCGCGCGCCAAGGCACAGGCGGACGGCAAGGGGAAGATCTTCGACAAGGCGGCGGACACCGCGATCGCCTACAGCAAGGCCCTGGACACCCCGTCGGGCCCGTCCCTCGGGCTGCGGATCAAGCACGGGGTCTTCGACAGGCTGGTCTACGGCAAGCTGCGCGCGGTGCTCGGCGGGCGCGGCGAGTACGCGATCTCCGGCGGCGCCCCGCTGGGCGAGCGCCTGGGCCACTTCTTCCGCGGCATCGGCTTCACGGTCCTGGAAGGCTACGGCCTGACCGAGTCCTGCGCGGCGACCGCGTTCAACCCCTGGGACCGGCAGAAGATCGGCACGGTCGGCCAGCCGCTGCCCGGTTCCGTGATCCGTATCGCCGACGACGGCGAGGTGCTGCTGCACGGGGAGCACCTGTTCAAGGAGTACTGGAACAACGAGGCCGCGACCGCGGAGGCGCTGGCCGACGGCTGGTTCCACACCGGGGACGTCGGCACCCTCGACGAGGACGGCTATCTGAGGATCACCGGGCGCAAGAAGGAGATCATCGTCACCGCGGGCGGCAAGAACGTCGCCCCGGCCGTGATCGAGGACCGTATCCGGGCGCATGCGCTGGTCGCGGAGTGCATGGTGGTCGGTGACGGGCGGCCGTTCGTCGGCGCGCTGATCACCCTCGACGAGGAGTTCCTGGGCCGCTGGGCGGCGGAGCACGGCAAGCCCGCGGGGTCCACGGCGGCGTCGCTGCGTGAGGATCCGGAGCTGTTGGCGGCGATCCAGGAAGCGGTCGATGACGGTAACGCGGCGGTGTCCAAGGCGGAGTCGGTGCGGAAGTTTCGTGTTCTGGAGGGGCAGTTCACGGAGGAGTCGGGGCATCTCACGCCGTCGCTCAAGCTGAAGCGGGGCGTGGTGGTGAAGGACTTCGCGTCCGACGTCGAGGCGATCTACCGTAAATAGCGGTGCGCCTGTTGATCGGCGGTGCGCCTATTGATCGGCGGTGCGCCTATTGATCGGCGGTGCGCCTATTGAAGGGGGTGGCTGGGCAGGCTCGGCGAGTGCGGGTTCTTTGTGGCCGGTCGCGCAGTTCCCCGCGCCCCTATCGGGGCGCTTGTTCTACGCCAGTTCTTCACGGCTCTCCGCGCCCACCGGGAGGGGTGGCTGGGCAGCCTCGGCGGGTGCGGGTTCGTTTGGGCCGGTCGCGCCGTTCCCCGCGCCCCTGGCGGGGGCGCTGGCTGGACGGCCTTGCGGGTGCGGGTTCGTTGTGGCTGAGCGCGCAGTTCCCCGCGCCCCTGGCGGGGCGGTTGTTCTACAGGAGGGATTTCAGGGTTGCTGCTTGTAGGGGCCAGCGCCAGGTTTGTTCGATCCACTGGCGGCCCCGGTCGCCCATGCGGCGGCGTAGGGCGGGGTCGGCGAGGAGCGTGGTGATCCGGTCGGCGGCCTCGTTCGGGTCGCCGCCGCGGACGACCCATCCGGTCTCCCCGTCGAGCACCGCGTCGGGCGCGCCGCCCGAGTCCCCGGCGACTACCGGCAGCCCGGTCGCGGATGCCTCCAGGTAGACGATCCCGAGCCCTTCGACATCGAGCCCGCCCCGCCGGGTCCGGCAGGGCATCGCGAAGACGTCCCCGGCGCCGTAGTGCGCGGGCAGTTCGGACCAGGGCACGGCGCCGGTGAAGCGCACCGAGGCCGCCACCCCGGTGTCCCGGGCGAGCCTGCGCAGATCCCTCTCGTACGGTCCGCCCCCGACGATCAGCAGCACCGCGTCGGGCTGCTCGGCGAGGATCCGGGGCAGGGCCCTGATCAGGGTGTCCTGGCCCTTGCGCGGCACCAGCCGCGAGACGCACACCACGACCGGCCGCTCGGCCAGCCCGAGCCGTTCCCGCACCTGCGCACCGCCGGAGCCCGGGTGGAAGGTCTTCTCGTCGACGCCGGGCGGCAGCCGCACCATCCGCCCGGCCGCCGCCGGGGTCAGCGCGGCGGCGATCCGGGTGCGGGTGTACCCGCCGAGGTAGGTGATCGTGTCGGTGGACTCCCCGATCCGGCGCAGCAGTTGGCGGGCGGCGGGCAGCTGGGCCCAGCCGGCCTCGTGCCCGTGGGTGGTGGCCACCAGCCGCTCGGCGCCCGCCTTCCGCAGGGCGGGTGCCATCAGCCCGAGCGGCGCCGCCGCCCCGAACCACACCGAGGTACAGCCGTGCTCCCGCAGCAGCCCGGCCGCGCGCCGCGTCACGGCGGGCGTGGGCAGCAGCATCGTCGTGCGGTCGCGTACGACGGTGAAGGGCTGCTCGGCGTCGAAGGCGGCCGTGGCCTCGGCGCCCTCCCGGCCGCGCTTCCAGGTGGAGGCGTAGACGACGAGCCGGTCGGGATCGAGGCGGAGCGCCATGTTGTGCAGGAACGCCTGGATGCCGCCCGGCCGGGGCGGGAAGTCGTTGGTCACGATCAGGGTCTTGTGCATCACCGCCCAACCTATCCGGGCGGTGGCGGCCGTGCGATTCCCGAAGTGGCCGAAAGTCAATCCATGAGCGGCCGGGTCCTGCCCGGGTGACGATTTGTCAACTTTCCCCGTTTCCCCCGTTTCCCCCGTTTCCCCTGTTTCCCCCGCCAGAACGAGAACGCCTCGATCAAGCACTCGTCCTGAGAGCCGGCGCCCGCCGACGGGGCCCGCGAAGGGCGCCGGTCCGCGGGCGCGTTGGATGCGACGCGACCACGCCGTACGACGGCATTGACGGACGGCGCACAGCGCGACGCGTCATCATGGCCCCCGCAGGACGAGCCACGACGAAGGGTCCCAAGTGAACATGGCGGGCGCGAGGTGGCCCCTGGCCGGGCTGCCGGTGGCCTGGGGACTGACCCGGCTGATGCTGCTGCTCTTCGTCTTCCGGGTGCTTGTCTTCCCCGGTGCGGACGTCACCACCGACGTGTCGGTGATCTACCACGGCTGGTACGAGGTACTGCGCCACGGGACGTTCCCGCTGGACGACGTGACCTGGCAGTACCCGCCCGCTGCCGCGCTCGCCGTGCTCGCGCCGGGCGCCCTGCCCTTCCTCTCCTACCCCACCGCCTTCTTTCTGCTGGCCCTGCTCGCCGACCTGACGGTCCTCGCCCTGCTCGGATACGCGGGCCGGCGCCCCGGCAAGTCACCGCGCGGCGCCTGGGTGTGGGTGGCGGGCCTCCCGCTGCTCGGCCCGACGGCCTACGCCCGCTACGACGTGATGGTGACCGCGGTGGCGGTGGCCGCGCTGTTCGCGGGGGCCCGCCGACCCCGGGTGATGGGGGCGCTGGCCGGCTTCGGGGCGATGGTCAAGGTGTGGCCCGCACTGCTCCTGGTGGGTGCGGTGCGGCTGCGCGCCTGGGGCGCAGCGGCGGCCACCGCGGCGGGGGTGGCGGCGCTGTTCGCGGTCACCATGCCCGGCGCCTTCGCCTTCCTCGCCTTCCAGCGCGACCGGGGCACCGAGGTGGAGTCGCTGGGCGCCCTGGTCTTCCACGTGGCCCGGCACTTCGGCTGGCGGGGCGAGGTGCTGCTGAACTACGGCTCGGTGGAGTTCCTGGGCCCGTACGTCGGCCTGGTGAGCGCCGCCGCGCTGACGCTCACCTGCGCCGCGTTCGGCTGGCTGCTGCTGTGGCGGCTGGCGGCCATCGGGTTCAGGCCGCACACGCTCGCCGACGCGGCGTTCACGGCGGTGCTGATGTTCACCACGACGAGCCGGGTGATCAGCCCGCAGTACCTGGTCTGGCTGATCGGGCTGGCCGCGGTCTGCGTGTCCTTCCGGGGCACCCGGATGGGCCGGCCCGTCCTGCTGGTCCTCGCGGCCACCGTGGTGACCGTCCTGGAGTTCCCGATCGGCTTCTCGCACGTCGTGGTCGGCGACTGGTACGGCACGGGGCTGTTGTTCCTGCGCAACGGCCTGCTGGTCGGCGCCGCGCTGCTCGCCGCCGGCCGGCTGTGGCGGTCCACGGTCCCCGCGGGCCGCGCCGCCGCCCTGCCGGCGCACACCGCCCGCGCCAGCGCCAAGGGAACCCCGATCTCCTCCTGACCCCGGCCCGCCAGAACAGCCACCCAGCGCCCCGGGGCCGCCGCGAGGCTACCGGAGCAGCTGCGAGACTCCGGGCAGGAGGACATCACGGACCAGGTGCGCTTAGAGGGCTTCTCGAAACCGAGTGTGCAGCTTGGGGTTCCGTACGGGTGTGCTGTTCAGGTGATTGTGGCTGCGCGGGGGCATGAAGGCAGGGCCT
>NZ_JBIALO010000063.1:0-16132 GCF_042873595.1 Streptomyces sp. NPDC004629
ACGGCACCAGACGACAGCTCGACAAAGCCACTACAGACGGCGATCCACCGACGAAGCCACTGGATAGCTCACGAAACCACACTGGAGTACTAGGCGCGCGAGGGACCGAGCGAGCAACCAGGGACGAGCCGCACGCGGAGGTAACGCATGACCACCCTGATCGAGTCCGAAGAGCACAAGGCACTGCGGGCCGCCGTGGCCGCCCTCGGCGCACGCTACGGCCGTGAATACCTCACCCGCACCGTCGCCGAGGGCCGCCACCCCGCCGAACTGTGGTCCGAGGCAGGGAAACTCGGCTACCTCGGCGTCAACCTGCCGGAGGAATACGGCGGCGGGGGCGGCGGCATCACCGAACTCGCCATCGTCCTTGAGGAGTTGGGCGCCGCCGGCTGTCCGCTGCTCATGCTGGTCGTGTCGCCCGCGATCTGCGGCACGGTCATCGCCCGCTTCGGCACCGAGGAGCAAAAACGCGCCTGGCTGCCCGGCATCGCCGACGGCACCCGCACCATGGCCTTCGGCATCACCGAGCCCGACGCCGGCTCCAACTCGCACCGCATCACCACCACGGCCCGCCGCGACCCCGGCAGCGGCGACTGGCTGCTGACCGGCCGCAAGGTGTTCATCTCCGGGGTGGACATCGCCGACGCGGTACTGATCGTCGCCCGCACCGAGAATGCACGCACGGGCCGTCTCAAGCCGTGCCTGTTCATCGTTCCGCGTGATGCCGAGGGCTTTGCGCGGCGGCCCATCGACATGGAACTGAGCGCCGCCGAGAAGCAGTTCGAACTCACCCTGGACGACGTGCGGCTGCCCGCCGACGCCCTTGTCGGTGGGGAGGGTGGGGAAGGTGGGGAAGGTGGGAAAGGTGGGGAAGGTGGGGAAGGTGAGGAGGGGAACGCGGGTCTGCTGCACCTGTTCGCCGGGCTCAACCCGGAACGGATCATGACGGCCGCGTTCGCGCTCGGCATGGGCCGCCACGCGCTGTCCAAGGCGGTCGCATACGCCCGGGACCGCACCGTCTGGCAGACCCCCATCGGCGCCCACCAGGCCATCGCGCACCCCCTCGCGCAGGCGCACATCGACCTCGAACTGGCCCGGCTGATGATGCAGAAGGCCGCCCACCTCCACGACGCAGGCGACGACATCGGCGCCGGCGAGGCCGCCAACATGGCCAAGTACGCGGCCGGGGAAGCCTGTGTGAAGGCCGTCGACCAGGCCGTGCACACCCTCGGCGGCAACGGCCTCACCCGGGAGTTCGGACTCGCCTCGCTGATAACGGCCTCGCGCGTGGCCCGCATCGCACCGGTGAGCCGGGAGATGATCCTCAACTATGTCTCGCACCAGACCCTCGGCCTGCCCAAGTCCTATTAGGCCCGTCCGGCCCACCCGGCCCGCGAGGAGGATCCGTGTTCCGCAGCGAGTACGCAGACGTCCCGGCCCTGGAACTGCCCATCCACGAGGCCGTCCTGGGCCGGGCCGCCGAGTTCGGCGACCGGGCCGCGCTGATCGACGGCGTGGACGGCACCACCCTCAGCTACGCCCAACTGGACCGTTTCCACCGGCGCGTGGCCGCCGCCCTCGCCGCCACCGGCGTCCGCAAGGGCGACGTGCTCGCCCTGCACAGCCCGAACACCATCGCCTTCCCGACCGTCTTCTACGCGGCCACGCGCGCCGGTGCCGCCGTCACGACCGTGCACCCGCTCGCCACCCCGGAGGAGTTCGCCAAGCAACTGCGCGACGCGGCGGCCCGCTGGATCGTCACCGTCGCACCGCTGCTGGCCACCGCCCGGCGGGCCGCCGAACTCGCGGGCGGCATCCGGGAGATCTTCGTCTGCGACGGCGCGCCCGGCCACCGCTCCCTGACCGACCTGTCGGCCCGCACCGGGCCCGAACCACACCTCGCCATCGACCCGGCCGAGGACATCGCCGTCCTGCCGTACTCGTCCGGCACGACCGGCATCCCCAAGGGCGTGATGCTCACCCACCGGCAGATCGCCACCAACCTGGCCCAGCTGGAACCCGCGGCCTCCGCCGCGCCCGGCGACCGCATCCTCGCCGTCCTGCCGTTCTTCCACATCTACGGCCTGACCGCGCTGATGAACGCCCCTCTCAGACTGGGCGCCACCGTCGTCGTCCTGCCCCGTTTCGACCTGGAGACGTTCCTTGCGGCCATCGAGACCCACCGCATCACCGGCCTCTACGTCGCCCCGCCGATCGTCCTCGCCCTCGCCAAGCACCCGGTGGTCGCCCGCTACGACCTGTCGTCGCTGCGGTACGTCATCAGCGCCGCCGCGCCCCTGGACGCACGGCTCGCCGCCGTCTGCGCGCGCCGCCTGGGCCTGCCGCCGGTCGGCCAGGCGTACGGCATGACGGAACTCTCGCCCGGCACCCACGTCGTTCCGCTGGACGCCATGGAGCAGGCGCCGCCCGGCACCGTCGGCAAGCTCATCGCCGGCACCGAGATGCGCATCGTCTCCCTCGACGACCCCGGCCGGGACCTCGGCACCGGAGAGCCCGGCGAGATCCTGATCCGCGGCCCCCAGGTGATGAAGGGCTACCTGGGCCGTCCCGACGAGACCGCCGCCATGATCGACCCCGATGGCTGGCTGCACACCGGGGACGTCGGACACGTCGACGCCGACGGCTGGCTGTTCGTAGTCGACCGGGTCAAGGAACTCATCAAGTACAAGGGCTTCCAGGTCGCCCCCGCCGAACTGGAGGCGCTGCTGCTGACCCACCCCGGCATCGCCGACGCCGCCGTCATCGGCGTCTACGACGACGACCACAACGAGGTCCCGCACGCCTGCGTCGTCCGCCGGTCCGCCGCGGCCGGCCCCACCGAGGGCGAGATCATGATGTACGTCGCCGAACGCGTCGCCCCCTACAAACGGATACGGCACGTCACCTTCATCGACGGGGTGCCCCGGTCCGTCTCCGGCAAGATCCTCCGCCGCGAACTGCGCGTACCCGGGAGGCCGGCGTGACGCCGATCGGACGTACGCGCGCGCGTGGCATCGAAACCCTCAGCCTGGACTCGGTCGACACCCGCAACGCCCTGTCGGCCGCCCTGGTCGACGGCCTCGCGGACGCGCTGGCCGAATGCGCCGCCGACCCCGGCGTACGGGCCGTCGTCCTCACCCACACCGGCGGCACCTTCTGCGCCGGCGCCGACCTGCGCGACCCGCCCCAGCCCGACACCCTCGTCGCCCTGCTGCGGCAGCTCGTCGAACTCGACAAACCGGTCGTCGCCCGGATCACCGGACACGTCCGCGCGGGCGGCCTCGGGCTGCTCGCCGCCTGCGACATCGCGGCCGCCGTCACCGAGGCCACATTCGCCTTCACCGAGGTACGCATCGCAGTGGCACCGGCCGTCATCTCGCTGCCCGTGATCCCGCGCGCCGACCCGCGCGCCCTGGCCCGCTACTACCTCACCGGCGAGCGTTTCGACGCCGCCGAAGCCACCCGTATCGGCCTGCTGACCCTCCACGGGGACGATGTCGACGCGGCGCTCGCCCCCGTCCTCGACGGCCTGCGCAGATCCTCGCCCCAGGGCCTGGCCGCGACGAAGCGCCTGCTCACGGCTAGGGTGCTGGAGACATTCGACCGGGCGGCGGCCGATCTGACCGCGCTCTCCGCCCGGCTGTTCTCCTCCGCGCAGGCCCGGGAGGGGATGACGGCCTTCCTCGAACGACGGGATGCCCCATGGGTGCTGTGACCGCAGTCGACCGCCTCCCCAAGCAGGACCGCAGCCGGGCCACCCGGCAGCGGCTGCTGGAGGCCGCCGTGGCCTGCCTCGCCGAGCACGGCTGGGCGGGCTCCACCGTCTCGGTCGTCGCCGAACGCGCGGGCGTCTCCCGCGGCGCCGCCCAGCACCACTTCCGCACCCGCGAGGACCTGTTCACGGCGGCCGTCGAATACGTCGCCGAGCAGCGGTCCGCCGCACTGCGGGCCCTCTTCCCGGACGGCGCCGCGGCCCGCCCCGCCGTCGTCGCCGCCCTCGTCGACCTGTACACGGGCCCCCTCTTCCGTGCCGCCCTGCACCTGTGGGTCGCCGCCGGAGACGAGGAGCAGCTGCGGCCCCGGGTGACCGAACTGGAGGCCCGCGTCGGCCGCGAGACCCACCGGATAGCGGTGGAACTGCTCGACGCCGACGAGTCCCGGCCCGGTGTCCGCGAGACCGTGCAGGGACTGCTCGACATGGCCCGCGGCCTCGGCCTGGCCAACCTCCTCACCGACGACACACCCCGCCGTGCCCGCGTGGTCGCCCAGTGGACGGTCCTCCTGGACGAAGCACTGGCCTGAGAACCGCGCACGTGGACACCGCCGGCGGGCCGCGCCGACCGGTCACGGACTCAGCCGCTCCAGCCGCCAGGAGCCGTCCGGCTCGGCGACGTAACGCAGCCGGTCGTGCAGCCGGTTCTCGCGGCCCTGCCAGAACTCGACGGTCCGCGGCGCGATGCGGAAACCGCCCCAGTCGGGCGGCACCGGCACCTGCTCGCCCTCCGGATAGCGGGCGGCCAACTCGGCGTAGGACGCCTCAAGACCGGTCCGGGACGGGATCACCGACGACTGGGCGCTGGCCCAGGCACCCAGCTGCGAACCGTGCGGACGGGTGCGGAAATAGGCGGCGGTCTCGTCGCGGCCGGTGCGCCGGGCGGTACCCGAGACGACGACCTGGCGGGCGATCGGATGCCAGGGGAACACCACGGACACATACGGGTTGCCGGCCAGCTCACGGGCCTTGCGGGAGTCGTAGTTGGTGTAGAAGACGAAGCCGTACTCGTCGTACTGCTTCAGCAGGACCGTCCGGGAGCTGGGCCGGCCCTCGGCGTCCGCCGTGGAGAGGACCATCGCGTTCGGCTCGTAGAGCGTGCCGTGCGCGGCGGCCAGCGCGGCATGCTCGAACCAGCGGGCGAACTGGTCCATCGGGTGCGCGGCCAGGTCGGTCTCGTCGAGACCTTCCACCCGGTAGTGCTTGCGCATGGCGGCGGGATCGAGAATAGGGTCGCGGTCGGTCACCCGGTCATCCTGCCGTATACCCGTCCGCACTCGTATGGCACCGAGTGCCGCGGACCCTCCCCAACGCTGGCACCCGGGGTTATGGTGCTGATGCCCAGGCGGTCGGGTGAGCATCGGCCGGTCGGGGCATCACCGGGGTGACCGCCCGGACCGCGAGTCCTGAGAGCGACCGTGGAACCGTGGTGGTAACCGCGTTCCGGCCCGCGCCGCACACACCACGAGGAGCCGCCCCATGTCCGACTTCGTACCCGGGCTCGAAGGAGTCGTCGCATTCGAGACGGAGATCGCCGAACCGGACAAGGAAGGCGGCGCCCTGCGGTACCGGGGCGTCGACATCGAGGAACTGGTGGGTCACGTCTCCTTCGGGAACGTGTGGGGGCTGCTCGTGGACGGCGCCTTCAACCCCGGTCTGCCGCCCGCCGAGCCGTTCCCGATCCCCGTGCACTCCGGTGACATCCGGGTCGACGTGCAGTCGGCGCTCGCCATGCTCGCCCCGGTGTGGGGGCTGAAACCGCTGCTCGACATCGACGAGGAGCAGGCCCGCGACGACCTCGCCCGTGCCGCCGTGATGGCCCTGTCCTACGTCGCCCAGTCGGCACGCGGCCAGACCCTGCCGATGGTGCCGCAGCGGGAGATCGACAAGGCACAGACGATCGTCGAGCGGTTCATGATCCGCTGGCGCGGCGAGCCGGACCCCAAGCACGTCGCGGCCGTCGACGCCTACTGGACCTCCGCCGCCGAACACGGCATGAACGCCTCCACCTTCACCGCCCGCGTCATCGCCTCCACCGGCGCCGACGTGGCCGCCGCGCTGTCCGGCGCGGTCGGTGCCATGTCGGGTCCGCTGCACGGCGGCGCACCCTCCCGAGTCCTCGGGATGATCGAGGAGATCGAGCGGACCGGCGACGCCGAGGCGTACGTCAAGCAGGCCCTGGACCGGGGCGAGCGGCTGATGGGCTTCGGACACCGGGTGTACCGCGCCGAGGACCCCCGCGCGCGCGTGCTGCGCCGCACCGCCCGTGAGCTGGGCGCACCGCGCTACGAGATCGCCGAGGCACTGGAGAAGGCGGCCCTGGAGGAACTGCACAACCGCCGCCCGGACCGGGTCCTCGCCACCAACGTCGAGTTCTGGGCGGCGATCATGCTGGATTTCGCCGAGGTGCCCGCGCAGATGTTCACCTCGATGTTCACCTGCGCCCGGACCGCGGGATGGTCGGCGCACATCCTGGAGCAGAAGCGGACGGGACGCCTGGTGCGGCCCTCGGCACGCTATGTGGGGCCCGGACCGCGCAGCCCCCGCGAGGTCGCCGGATACGAGGCCATCGCCCACTGAGGAGCCGCCCCGGGACGCTTCTCACGCGGGCGTGAGCAGGCTCCCGTGGTGGCGCCGGGCGACCTGCGGGTGGGCGCGCAGCTCGCCCTTCAGTGCGTGATGGCCGTACTCGGCGCGCAGCGGGTCGTCCGTGGCGGCGGTGAAGCCGGGCGCCGCGCCCGCGTACGGGAACGGCAGCGGCGCCACGCGCGCGTCGAGCCGCGGGGCGCAGGAGAACGGGACGCAGACGCGCTCGGTGGGGCCGGTGAGCCGGTGGTCGGCGGCGATCAGATAGCCGTCGGTCGCCGCCTCCAGCAGGTCGCCGACGCTGACCACGAAGGCGCCGTCCAGCGGCAGTACGTCGGGGAAGCCGCCGCCGGTGTCCTGGAGCAGCAGCGTCAGGAAGCCGCGGTCCTGGTGCGCGCCGACGCCCCGGCCGGTGCCGTCGCCCGCGCTCCGGGGATGGCGCACGAGCCTCAGGCGCGGGTGCGCGCGGTCGCCGAGTACGGGGTCGTAGAAGCCGGCGGGAGCGCCGATCGCGGTGAGCAGTTCGCGCAGCAGCCGCCGGGCCACGCCGCTGAGCCGGTCGATCCAGGCGAGGGCGGCGGTAGGCAGTGCGGGGAGGGCGGCGGGCCACTGGTTGGGGCCCTCAAGCCACCCGTACGCGGGCTCCCCGGGACCGGGGACGCACGCCGGGCGTTCCGGGCCTATGTCGAACTGCTCACGCCGGTCGCCGCCGGTGTAGCCGCGGAAGTGCGGCGAGTTGACCTTGTCCAGGGCGAGCCGGCCGGCCTCGGGGAGGGCGAAGAAGGCACGCGTCGCGGTGAGCAACGCCTCCCTCTCGGCGCGGGGCACGCCGTGCCCGACGAGCTGGAAGGAGCCGACATCGTGGGCGGCGCTGTGCAGTTGCGCGTGCAGCAGGGCCCGTGCCTGCGGTCCGCGGTCGGCGGCCGACAGATCGATGATGGGCAGGTGGTCGTACGACGGGGGATGCGTCATGGGGGTGCGTCCGCGGCTCAAGAGAGGCGTCGAACGAGCGAGAGGGCCGGTCAGGCGGTGCGCCGACAGGCCATGCTCGTGACGCGCAGAAAGTCCACATGACGGCGCCGAACGAGCATCGCAAGCATGGGCCATGGGTAACGCCCCTTCCCTCGCCGGTCGTCTCCGCAGACGCAGACGACCCGCGGACTCGGGTCCTCCGTCGAACGACGAAGAAGCCGGCCGGACGTACCGGCGAGCCCGCGGGTCGGGTGACTGCGTTGGATTAGGCCGGCTGCGTGTCGCTTGCCCACGCTGGTCCGGCACCGCACTGGGTGTGGTGGCAGGCCGCTAGCCCGCAGCCACCTCGCGCGTCCGGGTTTCACTCATGTACCCGATCACCTCCTTTCGACGTAACAGCCACCCTAAGAAGGAGGCGGCGGGCGTTCAAGGGATTTTCGGAGGCGTTGACGATCCCCTTGCGGCGTGCGGCGAAGGGCGCCAGGCAGCAGGTCTACAACGATTCCTTCAATCTTGCGGGAACCAAGTGTGTGTTGTGTCACGTTCGAGTTGAATGAAAGGCAGAGAGCGAATTTTCGCGCCGTGTGTGCGGACGCAGCCTGCAGGGGGTCCAGGGTGAGTGCTTCCCGGCGTAGTGGGACCACCGACGAACTCGGGCCGGACGAGCCCGAGCGGGACGGTGGCGCGGGCGCGTCCGGTCCGGAGGACCCGGGCGGCTCAGACCTGCTCGCCGCGCTGCTGGACGGGATGGACGCGGCGCTGTGCGCCTTCGACGCGGACGGCGTGGTCACCCACTGGAACCGGGAGGCGGAGCGGATCCTCGGCTGGACCGCCGCCGAGGCGGTGGGGCGGCAGGGGTTCGCGGGCTGGGCGGTGCGCAGCGCCGACGCCGAGGAGGTCGAGGGCCGGCTGCTGTCCGCGATGCATGCGCCCGGCCGGCAGGTGCACGAGTTCGCGCTGGTCACCAAGGACGGCGGTCGGGTCCTGGTGCGCACCCAGTCCGCGGCGGTGCGCGGGCCGGACGGCAAGCCGGCCGGGGTGTACTGCGCCTTCAGCGAGGTGCACGCGCAGATCGACCTGGAGCGGTCGATCGCGCTGAGCGAGGCGTTGTTCGAGGACGCGGCGTGGGGGGTCGTGCTCGTCGACGCCGACCTGCGGCCCGCGGTCGTGAACGCGCACGCGGCACGGGCGCTGGGCATAGGGCGTACGTCCGCGCTCGGCCGGCCCTTCGGCGAACTCCTCGCACAGGGTGTGGAGGAGCTGGAGGGCGCGCTCACGCATGTGCTGGCCGAGGGCGCGCCGCCCGCGCCGGCCGAGATGTGGGTGGCGGTGCGGACCCCGGAGGGCGAGCGGCGGCGGTGCTGGCGCAGCGGTTTCCTGCGGCTCGCCTCGCCGCTCGCGGAGGAGCCGGTGCCGCTCGGGGTGGGCTGGCTGTTCCAGGACGTGACCGAGGCCAAGCAGGGCGAGCAGGAGGCGTCGCTGCTGCGCTTCCGCACCAACCAGTTGCACCGGGCGGCCCGTGCGGCGGCCGAGTGCGAGGACCCGGCGGAGGCGGCGACCGTCCACCTCGACTTCGCGCTCGCCGGTTTCGCCGACCATGCGCTGATCGACCGGGTGGCGGGTCCGCCGCCGGGCGACGACGGTGCGGCGCGGGCGCGGCTGGTGCGGATCGCCGCGACCCCGTCCGGTGCGCCGGGGCCCAGCCTGCTCACCGGCGCGGCCGGGCTGCCGGTGCGCTACGAGGACGGCCACCCCGCGCTCCAGTGCGCCGAGCGGGGCGGGACGGTGCGGGCCGATGCCGGCGGCATGTCAGCGGAGCGGGCCCGCGAGTGGGCGCTGGCCCGGCAGTGGCCCGGGGACTGCGTGCACGCGCTGTGTGCGGTGCTGCGCAGCCGGGGGCGCACGCTGGGTGTCGTGACGTTCCTGCGCGGTGCCGCACGCACCGGCTTCGAACGCGTCGACGCGACGTACGCGGAGGATGTGGCGGCCCGTATCGCGGCGGCGCTGGACCTGGCGGCGTGCTCCGCTGAGTGAGCCGCGTTCGTCTGCGGCGGCGTGGGTCGTCGTTCGTCTGCGGTGGTGTGGGGGTTGCTCGCGTAGTTCCCCGCGCCCCTTCGGGGCGCCGGGTCGGGGGGTCAGTGGCGGTAGAAGATTCGGTCGCGGTACTCGTTCATGATCTGGGTGTTCCACTCGTGGCCGCCGTCGACGTTGCCGGAGCGCAGCAGGGGTGGTTCGGTGCCGCGGGCGGCGAGGGTCTGCGCCGTCGTGGCCATGACCGCCTGGAGCAGGGCGGCGGTGACGACAGTGGAGGCCGGGGCGAAGGGGGCCGGGATGGTGTCGAGGGTGAGTTCCGCGTCACCGACCGCGATCTTCGAGTCGAGGACGATGTCACAGTGGTCCTTCAGGTAGGTGCCCGAGGAGTGCCGGGAGGTGGTCTGCGCGGCGTACGCCACCGAGGTCACGCCGATGACCCTGGCACCCAGGGAGCGGGCGTGCATCGCCATCTCCACGGGGAGGGCGTTGCGCCCGGACAGCGAGATGATCACGAGGGCGTCGTCGGCCCGGAGCGGCGAGGTGTCCAGGACGGCGGTGGCCAGACCGTCGACGCGTTCGAGGGCGGAGCCGAGCGTGGCGGGGACGACGTCGACGCCGACCGCCCCGGGGACGGGGAGCAGGTTCATCAGGGCGAGACCGCCGGCCCGGTAGACGATGTCCTGGGCGGCGAGGGAGGAGTGGCCGGCGCCGAAGGCGAACATCCGGCCGCCGGCCTCCACGGTGTCGGCGAGGAGCGTGCCGGCGGCGGCGATGGCCGCGGACTCCTCGTCACGGGCCCGTTGCAGCAGGCCGATGGCGGCGTCGAAGAACTGGTCGGCCGGTGTGCCGTCGCTCATGCGGTGCCCCTTCGCAGCGTCTGTGTCGCGGATCACCGTGCGGTCTGGACCAGTGCGCTGTCAATACGCGGTGGGCTGGTCCCGGGCGCGCCGCGCACGCACTCGTCACCCGGTGGTTTCGGCGGTGCGGCACGGTTGTCAGTGGTATGCGTCAGAATTGAGGCCAGGGCCAGCGCACGCCGGAGAGCGGTGAGCTTCCGGCACAGGTAATCAAGGGGCACGTATGTCCGGACTGATCGACACCACGGAGATGTACCTCCGCACCATCCTCGAACTGGAGGAGGAAGGCGTGGTCCCGATGCGCGCCCGCATCGCCGAGCGGCTGGACCAGAGCGGGCCGACGGTGAGCCAGACGGTGGCGCGCATGGAACGTGACGGCCTGGTCTCGGTGGCGAGCGACCGGCACCTGGAGCTGACCGACGAGGGCCGTCGGCTGGCCACGCGCGTGATGCGCAAGCACCGCCTCGCGGAGTGCCTGCTCGTCGACGTGATCGGCCTGGAGTGGGAGCAGGTGCACGCGGAGGCGTGCCGCTGGGAGCACGTGATGAGCGAGGCGGTGGAGCGCCGCGTCCTGGAGTTGCTGCGCCACCCGACCGAGTCGCCGTACGGCAATCCCATCCCGGGCCTGGAGGAACTGGGCGAGAAGGACGGGGCCGACCCGTTCCTGGACGAGGGCATGGTGTCGCTGGCGGACCTCGATCCGGGCGCGGACGGCAAGACGGTCGTCGTCCGCCGTATCGGCGAGCCGATCCAGACCGACGCGCAGCTGATGTACACGCTGCGCCGGGCGGGCGTGCAGCCCGGTTCGGTGGTGAGCGTGACCGAGTCGGCGGCCGGTGTGCTCGTGGGCAGCAGCGGTGAGGCGGCCGAGCTGGAGTCCGACGTGGCCTCCCACGTGTTCGTCGCCAAGCGCTGAGCGCGCGGCGCCCCGGCCGGCGTCCGGGTCCGCCGTCGGCTTCCGTGACCGGCGCGCCGGTCGTGCGCCCGGTCGAACGATGCCGCATCCAGGATTCGGTACGCCGAATGGCAGCGCTTCGACGGTTCCCGTGCGAGGCTGTCGCGAGAGGCATATGACCACAGGGGGGTGGGGAGGATGTGCCGCAGACAGGGGGTGGGCCCCGGCGCCGTGCGGCGCCGGGGCCTGTCCTCCCCTGTGCTGACCCGGAGCCCCGAGCTCTCAGGGTCATCCCCGCGGACCGTTTTCCCCGAGTGGTCCGCCTCCCGCGTAAGAACTCCCCTCGGTGGCGACGATCATTCCTCGCCGAGGGTCACTCGAATGAGGGGTGTTGCCTGCAGAGGCAGCAGTTCCGAATAGACATTCGATAATCTGCGGCCGTCTTCGGCGGCAGCTGGGCAACGCAGCGGTACGACGGCAGGACAGCGGTACGGTCCGAGCGGAGCTAGGGGGGTGCCAGCGCATGGCACGGCGTATCGACGTGAGGGGAGCGGGCGGCGTGGGCCTGGCCGCCTGGGAGTTCGCCGACCCTCCCAAGAGGGACCCGGAGCACGGGCCCGGGGTGCTGTTATTGCACGGCCTGATGGGGCGTGCCTCGCACTGGGCGGCCACCGGGCGCTGGCTTTCCGAGCGTCATCGGGCCATCGCTCTGGACCAGCGCGGCCACGGCCAGAGCGAGAAGCCCCCGCAGGTCGCCTACACCCGCGAGGCCTATATCGAGGACGCCGAGGCGGCCGTCGAGCAGCTCGGTCTCGGCCCGGCCGTGCTCATCGGGCATGCCATGGGCGCGCTCACCGCCTGGCAGCTGGCCGCCAAGCGCCCCGATCTGGTGCGGGCGCTGATCATCTGCGACATGCGGGCCTCTGCGCTGGGCGGGGCCTCGCAGCGCGAGTGGGCCGACTGGTTCAAGTCCTGGCCCGTGCCCTTCGCCACGCTCGCCGACGTACGCAAGTGGTTCGGCGAGGACGACCCCTGGGTGGACCGGCCGAACCCGGCGCGCGGCGCGTTCTTCGCCGAGGTCATGCACGAGTCGGTCGACGGCTGGCGGCCCGTCTTCGAGCCCGAGCGGATGCTGAAGTCCCGCGAGACCTGGGTCTACGACGCGCACTGGGAGGAACTGGCCCAGGTCCGCTGTCCCACCCTGGTCGTCCGCGGCCTCGACGGCGAGCTGGGCCGCGCCGAGGCCCAGGAGATGGTCCGGGTCCTGCCCCACGGCCAGTACGCGGAGGTCGCCGACGCGGGCCACTTCGTCCACTACGACCGCCCGGAAGCCTGGCGCACCGCGATCGAACCCTTCCTGACCACGGTCACCAAGAAGTGACAACAACCCTCACGGGGCGCGGGCGGCACGGGCGCGCACGGTCTTGCGAGGCGTCTCACGGGGCGCGGCCGGCCTCACGGAGGTGAGGGACCAGAGCCCGCGTGCGGGGGCCTCGCGGGGCACGGGGCCTGACCGCGGGTACGGGCGGCCTCGCGGGGGTGTGGGTTGTTCGTACTGGGGGAGGGCGGTTCTCGCGGGTGCAGGCGGCTCTCGCGGGCTGAGGGGGCTGAGTGCGGGCGGTTGTCGTGGGTGAGGGGGCTGCGGTGGGTGTGGGTGGTCTTGCGGGGGTCTCGCGGGGTGTGGGTTGTTCGTAGGGGGCAGGGCGGTTCTCGCGGGTGCGGGCGGTTTCCCGGGGCGTGGTGCGCTCTTCGCGGGGGTGAGGGGGCTGAGTGCGGGCGGTTGTCGTGGGTGAGGGGGCTGCGGTGGGTGTGGGTGGTCTTGCGGGGCCTCGCGGGGTGTGGGCTGTTCGTACGGGGAGAGCGGGTCTCGCGGGGTGTTTCCTCCGAGGAGAGCGGGCCGGTCTTGCGGCATGCGGGCGATTTTCGTAGGGGCGGGGCGCTGCGTGGGTGTGGGTCGGTTTCGCGGGGGTGGCCGGTCTGCACGGGCGGCTCGTGGGGGTGCGGGCGGCTCGTGGGGGTGGGGTCGGCTGGGTGGTTCGTTGACCGGTGGTTGTGCGGCGCCGTTCGTGGCGGGCAGCGCGGGCGGCGCGGTGAGCGGGTTGGCGCGCGTCGGCCCTATGCCGGTCCCGGTCGGGTGAAGTGCCGTGCAGCGCCCGGATCGGCCGCGTGGGCGGTCCCGGCCGGGTGGCCGCCGGCGGACCGCCGCCACCAGCGCCACTGCCGCCAGCAGCCACTACCGCCATAGCGCCGTAGGCGTCGCAGGCGTGGTCAGGTTTTGCTTACAGCTGTCAGGATTTCTGGTAGGCGGGCCGCCGTTTGCGGGGCCGCGAGTCGCAGGCCCAGCAGGGTGATCGTCGCGCCGTAGGCGGCGCCGACCGGGAGCAGCAGCCAGGTGAAGGCATCGCCGCCCCCGCTCACGTTCAGCCAGATGGCGAGCGCGATGACCGGCGCGCACAGCAGGGCCGCCGAGACCATGCCGCCGAAGATCGCGATCCAGGCGAGGCCGGCCTGCCCGGGCGCGACGTTCTTGTAGCCCTCCTGCGGGATGGAGTACGGAAAACGGGCCGAGGTCCACGCGCCGGTCGCCAGCATCGCCCCGAGCAGCGCGAAGGACAGGCCCAGCGCCTCGGGCAGCCGGGGCCAGTCGCCCAGCATGGCCGTGGTCAGCACGGTCACGAGGGTGGCGTACGGCAGGGTGATCACCAGCAGCGCCAGCGCACGGCCGCGCAGTTCGACATATGCGTCCCGGCCGGACGAGATGGTCCCGGCCACCATCCAGAACGCGGAGGTGTCCTGCCCGAACTGGTTGTACATCTGGATGCCGAGCATCCCGGCGGCGAAGCACGCGAAGTAGATCGAACCGGTGCCTTGCAACGCGTTGAACACCGGCACGATCAGGCCGATGGCGAGCGAGGTCACCCACGCGGCCTTGGTCTTGGGGTCGCGCCAGATGTAGCGCAGGGAGCGTTCCATGACCGTACCGGTGCGGCCCGCGGGCAGCAGCCGCCCGAGCCGGGTCGAGGCGCGTTCGCGGGCGCCGCTGTCGGCGGCCGGCAGGGTGGAGCCGTCGGGCGCGGTCATCAGCCGGGTCAGGCTGCGCGCCCACACGGTGACCAGCAGCGCCAACGCCGCTGCGGTCAAAAGCAGTTGGGCGGCGGCCGTGCCGTAGGACCGTTCGCTGACCGCGTGCACCGCGCCCACCGCGGAAGCGGGCGGCAGCCAGCGCAGCACGTCGGCGACCGGGGACAGCTGCCCGAGCCCCGTCGATCCGAGCCGCTGCGCACCGAAGTTGACCAGTTGCGCGCCGACCGCGATGACCAGCCCGCTGAGCACCGCGAGATCGCGGCCCTTCCGGCTGGTCAGCAGCCGTACGTTGGCGGCGGCCACGGCTCGGGCGAGGGCCACGCACACCAGCAGCCCGAGGACGACCGCGACGACGGCGGTGCCGTAGGCCGCCGCGCCCCGGGCGACCGACAGGGCGCAGCCGGCCAGCAGGAGCAGTGTGAACAGCGGGCCGATACCGACCAGCGAGGCCGCCAGCAGGGCCCGCACCAGCAGGCGGGGGCGCAGCGGCAGCATCACCAGCCGGGTCGGGTCCAGCGTCTCGTCCCCGCTGGGGAAGAACAGCGGCAGCACGGCCCAGCCCAGCGCGAGCACGGCCGTGCCCAGCACGGCGACGGCGTCGGCGTGGGCGTGTCCGCGCAGCGCGAGCAGGCCGAGCAGTTGCAGCGCGGCGAACAGCAGCGCGATGACGGCTGAGGCGATGAAGGCGGCGCGCCGGCCGCCGGACTGCCTGAGCCCGTTGCGCAACAGGGACAGTTTCAGCCGTACGACGGTGGCGGTGACGTCGCTCATCGGGCGCCGCCGCCCAGCCAGTCCAGGTCGGACCCGGCGTCGCGGCCCTGTGCGCCGACCAGTTCCAGGAACGCGTCCTGGAGGGTGGAGTGGTCCCCGCGCACCTCGGGCAGCGGGCCGGTCGCGCGGATGCGGCCCGCCGCCATCACGGCCACCCAGTCGCACAGCGATTCGACGAGTTCCATGACGTGGGAGGAGAAGACGACGGTGGCGCCGGAGGCCGTGTACCGCTCAAGGACGCCCCGGATGGTCTGCGCGGACACCGGGTCGACGCCCTCGAACGGCTCGTCCAGAAAGAGGACTTCGGGGTTGTGGAGGAGGGCAGTGGCGAGCCCGATCTTCTTGCGCATGCCGGTGGAGTAGTCGACGACGAGCTTGTGCTGGGCCCCGGCGAGATCGAGTACGTCCAGCAGCTGGGTGGCCCGCTTGTCCACCTCGGGCCCGGGCAGGCCCCGCAACCGCCCGGAGTAGCCGAGCAGTTCGCGTCCGGAAAGCCGCTCGAACAGCCGCAGCCCCTCAGGGAGCACGCCGATCCGTGCCTTGACGGCCACCGGGTCCCGCCACACGTCGTGGCCGACCACCTCGACGCTTCCCTGGTCGGGCCTGAGCAGCCCGGTCACCATCGACAGGGTGGTGGTCTTCCCGGCGCCGTTGGGCCCCACCAGCCCGATGAACTTCCCCGCGGGCAGCTCCAGATCGACCCCGGCAACGGCAACCTGCTGCCCAAACCGCTTCCAAAGCCCCCGCACCCGCACGGCGGCCCCGCCCACTCCCGCTACCTCCGACATACAAGCACCCTACGACCCCCGCCAGAACCCCAAGAAACCCCAAGCCAAGCCCCCACGACCCCGCACCCGCCAGGCTTCTTCAGAGGGCTTCTCGAAACCGAGTGTGCAGCTTGGGGTTCCGTACGGGTGTGCTGTTCAGGTGATTGTGGCTGCGCGGGGGCATGAAGGCAGGGCCTCTCGGTAGCACAGGGGGTGTCTACGCCACTGCTCACCGGGAGGCCCTGTTGCCGCAGTTGTATCGGTCTGCTGTGAAAGAGTCCATTCCGGACACACGGACATGCGACTGCTTCGCCCACACGTACGGCAACGCCGCGGACCATCCGTCCGGCAGACACCGCTATCCGACCGACATGAGTGACGGAGAGTGGGCAGC
>NZ_JBIALO010000064.1:0-15339 GCF_042873595.1 Streptomyces sp. NPDC004629
AGACGGCACCAGACGACAGCTCGACAAAGCCACTACAGACGGCGATCCACCGACGAAGCCACTGGATAGCTCACGAAACCACACTGGAGTACTAGTTGAGCGTGCGGCTCCGGTCAGGCCCGTTCTCGCAGTGCCAGTACGCTCGCCGCGCCCGCCACCGCCAGGCCGGCCGACACCGTCATGGCCACGTCCGCGCCATGGGACAGGCCCGCGCCGGAGGACGTGGCCAGGGCGATGGTCAGGGCCACGCCCGCGCAGGAGCCGATGTAGCGGAACGTCTGCTGGGCGCCCGAACCCATCGACGCCCGCTCGACCGGTACCGACTCCACCGCCAGCAGCGGAAGCGCGGCGTTCAGCAGGCCGCTGCCGACCCCGCCGAGCACGAGTCCCGGCAGCAGCCGGACCCAGGAGTCCGTGTCCAGCGCGCCCAGCATCGTGACCACGCCGATCGCGTGGAGCAGGAAGCCGACCGCCAGTTGGCCGCGCGGCGGCACGCGTCCGGAAAGGCGTTTCGCCTGAAGTGCCACCGCGAAGGACAGCCCGGACCAGAGCAGGATCAGCCATGCCGTGTCCATCGGCGACAGGCGCAGCGTCTGCTGCATCAGCGCCGGGAGATAGCTGAACAGACCGATCACCGCCAGTCCGGTGAACAGGCCGCCGGCCGAGGACGCCAGGAAGCTGCGGCTGCGCAGCAGGCCGAGGTCGATCATCGGGGTGCGTACCCGCCGTTCCACGACCGTGAAGATCCCCACCAGCACCACCGTCGCCGCCAGCAGCAGTCCCACCGGAGCCCGCAGCCAGCCGTCCCGGCCCAGGGTGAGCGCCGCGACGAGGGCGACCAGCGCCAGCCCGAAGGCCGTGGCCCCGGCGGTGTCCGGCCGGCCGCCCCTGGGAGAGCGTGACTCGGACAGCACGCGGACGCCCAGCCCCGCGACGAGCAGGGCCGCCGCGCCCAGGACGCCGTACGCCACCCGCCAGTCGGGCAGCGCGCCGGAGACCAGCGGCCCGGCCGCGATGCCGCCGCTCACGAAGGCGCCCCACACGCCGGTCGCGTGCAGCCGCCCGCGCGGGCTCGGGAACGCCGCCACCAGCAGGCCCAGGCCGCTCGCCAGGAGCGCCGCGCTCGCCGCGCCCTGGGCGACGCGGGCCAGGGTGAAGGCCCAGGTCGATGTGGCCAGCCCGCCGAGGGCCGTGGTGATGCCGAGGGCCAGCGTGCCGGAGAGGAAGAGCCGGCGGCGGCCGTAGTCGTCGGCGAGGCTGCCGGCCACCAGGAGCAGCGCGGCGAGGCCCAGCGGGGCGCCGTTCAGGAGCCACGCCTGGGCGGACAGGGGGGTGTGCAGGGCCGCCGCGGTGTCCGGCAGCGTGACCATCGGCGCCGTGTACGTCATCAGGGCCACCGCGGTCGCGGCGCTGGTCAGGGCCAGGGTGGCGGTCGGCCGGGAGTGCGGGGGCGATTCCCCCGACTGCGCCCCGTGCGCCGAGTGCGCGGTGTGCGCGGTGTGCGCCGCGTGTGTGGTGCGCGGGGTGCTCGGGGAGGTCGCGCCCATGAGGGTTCTTTCATTGAACCTAGCCATGTGCGTTACCGTAACACTGTCGGTTCGGTCATTGAACCAAGAGGTCGGAAAGTGGCTAAGGTGGTCCCATGGCACTGGGCAAGGACTACGCGACACAGGAGTGCTCCATCGCCCGCGCGCTGGAGGTCGTCGGCGAACGCTGGACGCTCCTCGTCGTCCGCGACGCGATCTACGGCGTCCGGCGCTACAACGACTTCCTCGGCCATCTCGGCATCCCGCGCGCCGTCCTGTCGGCCCGGCTCAAGGCGCTGACCGAGGAGGGCATCCTCGACCGGCGCCGCTACCAGGAGTCGCCGCCGCGGGACGAGTACGTCGTCACCGAGCGCGGCATCGCGCTGTGGCCGGCGCTGCGGGCCCTCGCCCTGTGGGGCCGCGAGCACTTCATGGACACGCAGTTGCGCGCGTTCACGCACGTGGACTGCGGTACGGAACTCGGGCCGTACGGCGAATGCCCGGCCTGCGGAACCGTCGTGCCCGTCGGGGACGTTGTCCTCGTGCCGGGCCCCGGACTCGACCCCGACCCGGCCGATCCGGTCAGCCGGGCGCTCCTGAAGCCGAAACGGCTGCTGGAGCCCCTGCTGATCGATCCCGGTCAGCCGGGGGAGCCCGCGTAGGCAGGGGAGCCCGCGCAGGGAGGGGATCGGGTACAACAGGGGGATCGGGTACAACCGACGGCACGGCACACATGAGCGCGCGAGGGGAGGGGCGATCGATGGTCCGCAGCTGGTCCACCCTGCGTCCCGCCGCCGTCCTCCTGTTCCTGCTGCTGGAAGTCGCCCTGCTCGACACCGGCGCGCTGTCCGCCACGGTCGCGCTCGCCGCGACCGCCGCCGCCGCGTCCGCGGTCGCCGTCTGCGCCCTGATCGCCGCCCGCTGCGCCCCCGCCGTACCACCCACCCTGGTCCGTACGGCCATCCGTGACCGGGCCCGCCGCACGGCCTTCCTGCCGCAGCGCGACCCCGACGCCCCGGGCCGGCCACGGCCCAGGGCACCCGGGCACGCCCTCCCGGCGACCACCGCGTAGGGCCAACCCCGGACACCCGGACACGTACGTGACCCCGCGCGGGTCGTCATGCCGCCACGCACATCCGACCCCGGCACGACGAGACCCCACGGAGGGCTCACCCATGTCCGTTTTCGCCACCCTCGTCGAGCAGCTCGCCGAACTGCTCGAACCGCTCTTCCACGCCTCCGCTGCCGCCGCCGCGATCGTCCTGTTCACCGCGCTCGTCCGGCTGCTGGTGCATCCGCTGTCCCGGGCGGCGGCGCGCGGCCAGCGAGCCCGTGCCGCGCTCCAGCCCAGGATCGCCGAGCTGCGCGAGAAACACGGCAAGGACCCGCGTGCGCTCCAGCAGGCCGTGCTGCAACTGCACGCCGAGGAGAAGGTGTCGCCGCTGTCCGGCTGTCTGCCCAGCCTGTTGCAGCTGCCCGCCTTCTTCCTCCTCTACCACCTGTTCTCCAGCGCGACGATCGGCGGGCAGACCAACGGGCTGCTCACACACGAGCTGTTCGCCGCGCCGCTCGGCGGACGGTGGGCGGACGCCCTCGCCGACGGCGGCCCGTTCGGCGCGGCGGGCACCGTCTACCTCGGCCTGTTCGCCGTCGTCGCCGCCGTAGCGACCTTCAACTACCTGCGGACGAAGCGGATGACGGCGGCCGACGCGCCGATGTCGGCCGGGGACGGGCAGGCCCCCGGGCTCGCGGCGGTCGGCCGGGTCATGCCGTTCCTGTCGTACCTCACGCTGCTGACCGTGGCCGTGGTGCCACTGGCCGCCGCGCTGTACGTGGTCACCAGTACGACATGGAGCGCGGTCGAACGGGCCGTGCTCTACCGCTGAGCGCGGGCGGTGGGTGTGGGCGGTGGTCGGGTGTCGGTGCCGGTCCAGTGCGTGAACCGGGTGTTGCGGGCGGGACGGCGAGCTTGGAGGATCGACCAGTCCTCCGATGGCTGTGCCCATCGGACACGGGGCGCACGCGATCGAGGGAGACGGTGACCATGAAGCTGCTGCGAGTCGGTACGGCGGGGGTGGAGCGACCCGCGCTGCTGGACGCCGAAGGGACCCTACGCGACCTGTCGGGGCTCGTCGACGACATCGACGGGGCGCTGCTCGCCGACGAGGCCGCGCTCGGCCGGGTCCGGGCCGCCGCGGAGGGCGGCGACCTGCCCGTGCTGGACGCGGCCGGGCTGCGGATCGGGCCGCCGCTCGCGCGGATCGGGAAGATCGTCTGCATCGGCCTCAACTACCACGACCACGCCCGCGAGACGGGGGCCGAGCCGCCCGCCGAGCCCGTCATCTTCTTCAAGGCCGCGGACACCGTGGTCGGGCCGAACGACGCCGTGCTCGTGCCGCGTGGCTCGGTGAAGACCGACTGGGAGGTGGAACTGGCCGTCGTCATCGGGCGTACGGCCCGCTACCTGGAGCCGACGGACGACGCGCTCGCGCATGTCGCCGGGTACGCGGTGGCGCACGACGTGTCCGAGCGGGAGTTCCAGATCGAGCGCGGCGGGACCTGGGACAAGGGCAAGAACTGCGAGACGTTCAATCCGCTGGGGCCGTGGCTGGTGACCGCGGACGAGGTGCCGGATCCGCAGAACCTGTCGCTGCGGCTGTGGGTCAACAGCGAGCTGAAACAGGACGGGACGACCGCCGAGCAGATCTTCCCGGTCGCCGAGGTCGTGCGGTACGTCAGCCGGTTCATGACGCTCCGCCCCGGTGACGTCATCAACACGGGTACGCCCGCGGGGGTGGCGCTGGGGCAGCCGGAGCCGAAGCCGTATCTGCGGGCCGGGGATGTCGTCGAGCTGGAGATCGAGGGGTTGGGCCGGCAGCGGCAGCACCTCGAACCGGCGTAAGCGCTCCGCTGGGGGCGGGGGAGTGGGGGGTCGGGGGGAACGGGTGGTTGTTCGGGGGCGGGGTGTGTGTGGCCGGGTGCGCAGTTCCTCGCGCCCCTTTGGAGTGGGGTCGGTGGTTGGTTGGGTGCGGGTTGTGTGTGGTTGATTGCGCAGTTCCCCGCGCCCCTTGGGGGGTGGGGGAACTGGTGGGTTTTTGGGTGCGGGGTGTGTGGGGCTGGGGGTGCAGTTTTCTGTGCCCCCATTGGAGTGCCGTTAGTTGGGTTGGTTGAGGAGGGTGGCCAGGGTGCGCCAGGAGTTGCGGGGGAGGGCGTTGCGGGGGGTGGCGTCGATCACCTGGAGGGCGACATGGTCGGCGCCCGCCTCGTGGAAGGCGGCGATGCGCTCGCGGATCCGGGACTCGTCGCCCCAGGCGAACAGCGCGTCGATCAGGCGGTCGCTGCCGCCGTCCCGCAGGTCGTCCTCACTGAAGCCGAGCCGCAGGAAGCTGTTGGTGTAGTTGGGCAGGGTGAGGTACATGGCGAGGCTGTCCCGGGCCAGGGCTCGGGCGCGGTCCGGGTCGGTCTCCAGGACGACCTTGAACTCCGGTGCCAGCAGGGGCTCTTCGCCCAGGATCCGGCGGGCCTGCGCGGTGTGCTCGGGGGTGACCAGATAGGGGATGGCGCCGGCCGCCCGGTCGCGGGTCAGCTCCAGGTTCTTCGGGCCGAGCGCGGCCAGGACCCGGCGCCCTGCGGGCACCCCGGCCGCGTCCAGCGCGTCCAGATAGGCGACCAGGGCCGAGTAAGGGCGGCGGTACTGCTCGGCGAGCTTGGCGTGGCTCACCCCGAGGCCGAGCAGGAAACGGCCCGGGTGCGCGGACTCCACCTCGGCGAAGCCCGCGGCGCTCGTGTCGGCGTCGTAGTCCCAGATGCTCTGGATGCTGGTGCCGACGGTGAGCCGGGACGTGGCCGCCAGCAGCGGCAGGGCGTGCCGGGGGGCGCTGTTGCCGCCCAGCCAGACCGCGCCGAACCCGAGCTGTTCCAGTTCGGCGGCGGCCTCGGCGAGTTCGGCGCGCAGGTCTGGTTCCTCCGAGCGCAGTCCCAAGCTCCAGATGCCGTACCGGCCGACCTTTTCCTTCAGGGCGGTGCTCATGGTTCCGTTCCCTCCGGGTGGGTGTCATTCCATGATCGCTGTCCGTTACGACGATTCAACCGGAGGGAGCCTCGGGATAGTCCCGGCAGCGCCCCGAAGGGGCGCGTAGAACTGCGCGACCAGCCACGACGGTGCCGCGGACGGACGACGGCGCATCGCGGCACATCCAGCGGAGCGCTCAGTCGCGCAGGAACTGCTCCAGCGCCTCCACCACCAGGCGGTGGTCCTGGAGCTGCGGCAGGCCGGAGACGGTGACCGCGCCGATCACGCCCACGTCCGCGACGTTGATGGGGAACGAGCCGCCGTGGGCCGCGTACACATCGGGGTCGAGCCGGGAGGACTCCTCGAACGTCGTGCCCCTGGCCCTGAAACGCGCGCCGACCAGGTAGGAGGAGGCGCCGTAGCGTTCCACGACGCGGCGCTTGCGGGCGATCCACGCGTCGTTGTCGGCGGTGGCTCCGGTCAGCGCCGCGTGGAAGAGCTGCTGGCCCGCCCGATGGATGTCGATGGCCACCGGGGCCTGCCGCTCCCGGGCCAGCTCCACCAGGAGCGAGCCGAGCGCCCAGGCGTCCTCGCAGCTGAACCGGCGGAACACCAGCCGGCGTTCCTGCGCCTCCAACTCCTCTACGCTCGGGGTCAGTTCGGGCGTGGACCGGGGGGTGACGCGCGGGTGGTGGCTCACAGCGTCACCGCCACGCCGTCGCGGGCGGACCGGCGGGCCGCCTCCAGCACGTCGAGGGCGTCGGCCGCCGCTTGCGCGGTGACCGGGTTGGGGCCGGCGCCGGTGAGGGCGTCGGCCACCGCGGCGTAGTACGCCGGGTAGTCGCCGGGCAGGGTGGGTACGGGGGTGCCGCCGCCGGTGAGCGGGGACTCGCCCGAACCGAGCCGGCCCCACAGGGACTCGGGCTCGGCGCCCCAGCCGGAGCCGGGCCGCAGCCCCTCGCGCAGGGCCGCCTCCTGCGGGTCGAGGCCGTACTTCACATAGCCGGCACGTGAGCCGAGCACCCGGAAGCGGGGCCCGAGCTGGGCGGTCGTCGCGGAGACGTACAGATGGGAGCGGACGCCGCCGGCGTGCGTGAGCGCGATGAAGGTGTCGTCGTCGGTCTCGGCGCCCGGTCGGCGCACGTCCGACTCGGCGTACACCTGGGTGGCCGGGCCGAACAGGACCAGGGCCTGGTCGACGACATGGCTGCCGAGGTCGTAGAGCAGACCTCCGATCTCTGTCGGGTCGCCGGACTCGCGCCAGCCTCCCTTGAGCTGGGGACGCCAGCGCTCGAAGCGTGACTCGAACCGCCACACGTCGCCCAGCGCGCCCTCGGCGAGCAGCTTGCGCAGGGTCAGGAAGTCGTTGTCCCAGCGGCGGTTCTGGAAGACCGACAGCAGCAGGCCGCGCTGCTCGGCGAGGGCGGCCAGCTCGCGGGCCTCGGCGGCCGTGCCGGCGAGCGGCTTGTCCACCACGACCGGCAGGCCCGCCTTGAGGGCGGCGGTGGCCAGCGGGACGTGCGTCTTGTTCGGCGAGGCGATGACGATCAGGTCCAGCTCGCCCGTGCGGTCGAACAGCTCGTCGGGACGGGCGGCGAGCCGGACGTCCGGGAACGCGGCGCGGGCCTGCTCCTGCCGCTCGGGGTTCGCGGTGACCACCGTGTCGAGGGTGAGGCCCCCGGTGGCGGCGATCAGCGGGGCGTGGAAGACGGAGCCCGCCAGGCCGTAGCCGATCAGGCCCACGCGAAGGGGGGTGCCAGTCGTACCAGTTGTCATGCCGCCACTTTCGCAACGCTGTTGCCAAAGTGCAAGTGTCGGAGAGAATGGGGGCGTGAACCGGGCGGACACAGCAGACAGGGCAGACGCGGCAGACAGAGAGGGCGGCGGTGTGACGGGCATCGGGAGCGCGACGGCGGGGGCGGCCGTCGGCGCCGACCTGCTCGCCCCGCGCAGCCACAACACCGCGCTCGTGCTCGATCTGCTGCGTACCGCGGGCACCGCCGGGATCAGCCGCCTCGAACTGGCCGAGCGCACCGGGCTGACCCCGCAGGCGGTCAGCAAGATCACCGCCCGGCTGCGTGCGGAAGGTCTCGCGGCGGAGGCGGGGCGGCGCGCGTCGACCGGCGGGAAGCCGCGGACGGTGCTGCGGCTGGAGCCGGGGGCCGGACACGCGGTGGGAGTGCATCTGGACCGGGACGAGGTGCGGGTGGTGCTCTGCGACCTCGCCGGGGCGGTGCTGGCCGAGGCGCGGTCCGCGCTGCATCTGGGGGCCGGCGCGGACGCGGTGGTCGAGCGGACCGCCCGGCAGGTCGAGGAGCTGCTGCCCGGGGCGCCGGGTTCGCTGCTCGGCGTCGGGGTCGCGCTGCCCGGCCCGCTGGATCACGCGCGGGGCGTGCTGCACCGGGTGACCGGGTTCCCCGAGTGGGACGGGTTCCCGCTGCGGGACGCGCTCGCGCGGCGGCTCGGGCGGCCCGTGGTGGTCGACAAGGACACGAACGCGGCGGCGCTCGGGCTGGCCGTCGCGGGGGAGGGCGACTCGTTCGCGTATCTGCACCTCGGTACGGGGCTCGGCGCCGGCCTGGTGATCGGCGGGAGCGTGCACCGGGGGGCGCGCACCGGGGCCGGTGAGTTCGGCCACCAGGTCATCCAGCTGGACGGGCCGGTGTGCGGGTGCGGTGCCCGGGGCTGCGTCGAGGCGCTGTGCCTGGCGGCCGTGGCCCGCGGTGACCTGGCGGAGGCGGCGCGCGTGCTGGGCACGGGGGCGGCCAATCTGGTGGGGCTGCTGGACATCGACCTGGTGCTGCTGGGCGGCCGGACCGTGGCAACGGCGCCGGGGGAGTTCGTACCGGGGGTGGCGGCCGTACTGGCGGAGCGGGCCCGGCGCAAGGGGACGCCCGGCGATGCGATCCCGGTCCGGCTCGCGGCCGGCGGGAGCCGGGGGGTCGCACGGGGCGCGGCGCATCTGATGCTGGCGCCCTTGTTCGGCCGGCGGGACGGCTGACGTCGGTCGTCGAGCGCGGCGGTCCGGCCCACGAGTCCGGTGCCGGGGCGGGCGAGGTTGGTCGGGAGGCCGGGGCGGGCGGTGTTGGTCGTGGGGCGGGGTGGCTGTGTCTGGGGCGGTTGACGTTGGTCGTGGGTCGGGGTGGCTGTGGCCTGGGGTGGGGTGGTGTCGGTGGGAGGGGGCGTGGCTCTGCGCCTGCGGCGGGTGACGTCGGTTGTGGGGCGGGGTGGCTGTGCCTGGGGCGGTTGACGTTGGTCGTGGGACTGGGGCGGCTGTGTCTGGGGTGGCGGCGTCGGTCGTGGGACTGGGGTGCGGCGCAGGGGACGGCTGGCGTCGGTCGTCGGGACGGGCGGGGGCGGTGCCAGGGGTCGGGTTCGCGGTATGGCCGGTGCGGGTTCGGTGGTACGGCCGGGGCGGGGGCGTTGCCGGAGGGTGGGCCCGTGCTGGGCCGGGTGGGCGGACGTGCGGCGCCGTACGAGTGTCCGTGCGGCGCCGTACGAGTGTCCGTGCGGGGCGGTGCCGTTCCCGGTCGGCGGGTGTCCGGCAGGGTCATATGTTCATGCGACTGCGCCCATCCCTGTCTGCATCCCTGTCCCCGCCTGTGTTGCTGTCCCCGGCCGCGTTCCTGTCCGCGTTCCTGCGCCCGGCCGCGTTCCTGTGCCTGTCCGTGTCCCTCTGTCTCGCCGCAACCGCAACCGCAACCGCAGCCGCAGCCGCAACCGCAGCCGTCGTCCTCGTCCCCGTCGCACCGGCCCGTGCGCAGGACGACCCCCTCCCCGGCTGTGCCGGCCCTGAGGACAGGCAGTTCCCGCTGACCACCCGGATCCGCGGGGGACCCGCCTCCTATGTCGCCGGGGGCGGGTCCGGCAGCTGGTACCTCGACCTCGCCAACACCACCCGCGGCACGTGCGCCGGCATCCACCCGATCGTCGTGCTCGTGGACGACAAGCACGCCCTCAAGTCCTCCCAGCCGCGCATGGAGTTCCACGACGGCGCGCGCGTCCGTCCCGTGCGCTTCGAGACCACCGACGAGGACGAGTTGGTCGGTGCCTTCCAGGGGGACGGCTTCAACGGGTTCACCGTCGCGCCCGGCGCGACCGTCACCGTGCGGGTCACCCTCTCGGTCACCGCGGACGCCGAGCCCGAGACGGTCACCGCCAACGCCGCCGTCGTCCAGCGCCGCGGTGACGACGGCGACTGGGTCGGGCAGTCCAACGACTACCGGTTCACGGTCGCGGCCGGACGGGCGCCGACTCCCACCGCGAGCGGCGGCGGCGAGGACACCGGGTCGTCGAGCGCCGCTCCGCACGCCGAGGCGGGCCAGACACCAGGGGGCCTGTACGGCATCGGTCCCGCTGTCCTCGCCTGCGCCGCCGCGATCGGACTCGTCCTGTCCGCCGCCGTCGCCCTCCGGGCACGCCGCCGCCACTGACCCCGCGCTCGCGCCCGCCGCCCTCGGTACACGCTGGCGCGCCGTCCTGCCACGGGCAGTCGATCCCCGCTGCCCACCTCCCGTGCGCGGAACCGGGCCTGGCAGGCGGAGGTGCCATCACGAGGAGGTGGCGCCCGCGTTCGTCGCCCCTCGGCAGGCGTCGGCGCGCCGTTCCGCCGCGGGCAGCCGGTCCCCGCTTCCCACTCCTCCCGCGTGCGCGGATGCCGGGCGCGGTAGGCGGAGGTGCTGTTCCGCCACAGGCAGCGGGCCCCGCCTCCCGCAACCGCGGGACCGGTCGCGGTTGGGGCACGCGCCGTCCGGGCGGCGCCCGCGCCCGCAGCCCTTCGACACGCGCTGGCACGCCGCCCCGCTACGGGTAGTCGTCCTCCGCCTCCCGATCCCCGCGCGCCGCCCGCGCGGAGCCGTCGCCCTCCGGGCAGGCCGCCGCTGATCCCACGCCCGCGCCCGCAGCCCTTCGGTACGTGCTGGCACGCCGCCCCGCTACGGGTAGCCGACCTCCGCGTCCCAACCCCCGCGCACCGCCCGCGCGGAGCCGTCGCCCTCCGGGCAGGCCGCCGCTGATCCCACGCCCGCGCCCGCCGCCCTTCGGTACGTGCTGGCGCGCCGCCCTGCTACGGGTAGTCGTCCTCCGCCTCCCAATCCCCGCGCGCCGCCCGCGCGGAGCCGTCGCCCTTCGGGCACGCCGCTGCCACTGACCCCGTGCCCGCCGTCCCTCGCCACGCGCGGCCGCTGATCCCACGCCGCGTCCGCCGCCCCTCGGCACGCGCTGGCGCGCCGCCCCGCTACGGGTAGCCGACCCCCGATTCCCACCTCCCGCGTGGGCGGATGCCGGGCGGGGTAGGCGGAGGTGCTGTTCCGTTACGGGCAGCAGGCCCCCGCCTCCCGTACGCGCGGAGCCGGTCGCGGCAGCGCGCGTGCCGTCCGGGCGTGGGCGGTCACGATGTCGCCACGGTCGACCGACCGCCCATCACAGCCGGTTCGGCACAGCCCTTACGCTGGGGGCGTCGGTACGCCGTGGTTCCGGCGCCCATGACCGTACGCATGCCAGGAGACCGAAGCACATGGCAGACCGCAAGCCCATCGAGTCCTGGCTCACCGACATGGACGGAGTGCTGATCCACGAGGGCGTGCCGATCCCCGGCGCCGACGCCTTCCTGAAGAAGCTGCGTGAGTCGGCCCGCCCGTTCCTGGTCCTCACCAACAATTCCATGTACACCCCGCGCGACCTGCACGCCCGGCTGCGCCGCATGGGCCTGGACGTGCCGGTGGACAACATCTGGACCTCCGCGCTGGCCACCGCCAAGTTCCTCGACGACCAGCGGCCCGGCGGCAGCGCCTATGTCATCGGCGAGGCGGGACTGACCACCGCGCTGCACGACGTCGGCTACATCCTCACCGACCAGGAGCCCGACTACGTGGTGCTGGGCGAGACCCGTACCTACTCCTTCGAGGCCATGACCAAGGCGGTACGGCTCATCCTCGCCGGCGCCCGTTTCATCTGCACCAACCCGGACGAGACCGGCCCCTCCACCGAGGGCCCGCTGCCCGCCACCGGCGCCGTCGCGGCCCTGATCACCAAGGCCACCGGCCGCAAGCCGTACTTCGCGGGCAAGCCGAACCCGCTGATGATGCGCACCGGGCTGAACGCGATCGGCGCCCACTCCGAGAGCAGCGCCATGATCGGGGACCGCATGGACACCGACGTGCTGGCCGGCATCGAGGCGGGCATGCAGACGTACCTGGTGCTCACCGGCCTGACCCGGCCCGAGCACGTCGAGGACTACCCGTACCGGCCGTCCCGGGTGGTGGACTCGATCGCGGATCTCGTCGACCGCATCTGAAACCTTTCTGACCCGAACGGCGCAGTCGGACGCCGTCGAAGATGCGGGCCCACGGCCCACGGGGCACCCTCCAGGTACTGGAGGTTTCACGATGGGCTCACTACCCCTCACTCTCGGTACGGGAATTCTGGCCGCCGCGGCGCTCACACCGTCGGCGTACGCGGCGGACGGCGGCGGAGTCTCGGTGGCTCCGGCCGCCCCCGCTGCCCCCGGAGCCGACGTCGACCTGCGGGTCACCGGATGTGACACGAGCACGGGCACCGCGGTCTCCGAGGCGTTCGTCACGGACGGCACCCTCACCGCCTCGTCCGGCGTCCTCACCGGCCGGACCCGGATCCGTCCGGCGGCCCCGGCAGGCCCCCACGACGTGCGGGTCGCCTGCGGCGGTACGCAGACGCAGATCACCGGCACGGTCACGGTCGCCGGGGACGGCCCCGGCACCGGGCTCCCGACCGGCGGCACATGGCCCGGGGGCTCGCCCGCCGCCCCGCCCTCCGCCTCGGCCGACGCGGCGGACGGCGACACCGCCTACTTCGCCTCCGTCGCCATCCGCTCCGCAGGCCCCGGCCTGGTGCACGCGGTCATCGGTGTCATTCTGGTCGGCCTCGCCGCGGTCGTCGTCGGGCTGCGCAGCGCCCGACGGGGCCGCGACAAGGACTGAGAGCGCCCGCCATGTCCCCTCATGTGCGTCACGCCGGGGCCGGTCGGCTGGCCGCCGGCGTGTTCTGGGCGCTGCTGCTGCTCGGGCTGTGGCTGTGGGGCCGCGAGGCGGCCGAGGTGCCACCGGGGGTGTTCGGGCCGGCCACGGGCGACATGGCCGCAGTGGGGCGCCCGGCCGGGCCCGGACTCCCCCCGGCGGCCGACCCGTTGACGGACGCGCTGCCCCAGCGCCTGGAGATCCCCGGACTCGGGGTGCGGGCATCCGTCGTCGGCCGCGGCCAGGACGGCCAGGACGGCCAGGACGGCCAGGACGGGCAGGGCGGGCAGGACCGGCAGGGCGGCCAGGACGGGCAGGGCGGTCCGGACGCCGCCGGACCGCCGTCGTCCCCCCGGTCCGTGGCCGTGGACTGGTACGCCGCCGGGACCAAGCCGGGATCGGCCGGGACCGCCGTCATGGTGGGCCGGGCGGACACCGGGACCCGGCCCGCCGTCCTTCAGCGGATCGGCGCCCTGCGGCCCGGCGAGACGGTCCGGGTGGCCCGCGACGACGGCACGGTCGCCGAGTTCACCGTGGACGACGTACGCGAGTTGCCCCGCGACCGGTGCGACGCCGGGCGGGCCCCCGGGCCGCACGAGGCCGGCCGTGCCGAGCTACGGCTGATCACCTGCGGCGGCGCCGACCGGGCGGGCGAGGGCGCCGCGAACGTGATGGTGTCGGCGTACCTGACTGGAACCGGCCGGTGAGGCACCGCGTCGTGCCCACCGCCGCCACCCGGCCCGGCCGGCCCTTCCGTAAGCTCGGTGGGGCCGCCGCGGCCTCGTGACCGGCACGGCGGGTATGCCAGGATTGAGCCTCGCAGGAAGTGCACCCAGGGGGGAGTTGGATGTACGGCAGCAGGGGGGTCCCGGCTTCGGCACGGGCAAGGGCGTCTGCGGTGGTGTTGGGGGCGGCACTGCTGGCCACCGGATGCTCGTTGTCGGACGACGGGAAGGAACCGGGCGACGCGGGCGCCCGGATCACCCAACAGCCCAAGGGCACCGACCCGTTCTGGGTGAACCCGGACGGGAACGCGGCCCGCCAGGTCGCCGCCTACGAGAAGGACGGCAAGGACGCCGAGGCCGACCAGATCAGAAAGATCGCCGAGCAGCCGACGGCGGAGTGGATCGGTACGGAGAACCCGGAACAGGAGGCGCGCGGCTTCACCGAGGCCGCCGCCGAGTCCGACCGTACGGCGCTGCTCGTCCTCTACAACATCCCGCACCGCGACTGCGGCCAGTACTCACAGGGCGGCGCCGCCGACGGTGACGCCTACCGCGCCTGGATCGACGGCGTCGCCCGGGGCATCGGCGACCGGGCGGCGACGGTGGTCCTGGAGCCGGACGCCGTGCTCCACCTGGTCAACGGCTGCACCCCGGACGAGTTCCACGAGGAGCGCTACGACCTCCTCAAGGGCGCCATCGGCAAGCTGAAGTCCCTGAAGAACACGAAGGTGTACCTGGACGCGGGCAATGCCGGCTGGGGCCACCCCGACCAGATCTTCGAGCCCCTCCGGTGGGCCGGCATCGACCGGGCGGACGGCTTCGCCGTCAACGTCTCCAACTTCTACTCCACCGAGGACTCCCTCGCCTACGGCAAGCAGCTGTCGGCGAAGGTCGGCGACAAGCACTTCGTCATCGACACCAGCCGCAACGGCAACGGCCCCTACACCGGCGGCAATCCGGACGAGCGCTGGTGCAACCCGCCGGGCCGGGCGCTGGGCGAGCCGCCGACGACGAAGACGGCGGACCCGCTGGCCGACGCCTACCTGTGGATCAAACGCCCCGGCGAATCGGACGGCGAATGCAAGGGCGGCCCCAAGGCAGGCAATTGGTGGCCCACCTACGCCCTCAACTTGGCCAAGTCATCGGCCCGTTAGGTACTGGGGGCCCTGTCGATATGTGGCTCCGCCGCGTGGGCGCGCCCAGCCGAAACGAACCGGCAGCAGCAAGTCGCCCAAGCCGGTGCGGCGAGCCTCTGCGGTCGGCGGCGTGTCCATGCTCGGCGTCACCGCACCTCACACACAGACGAAACGGCCCCCGTCCAGGGGCGACGGGGACCGATCTCAGTTCCCCGGCACGGGGCCAGGGGTACCGTTCTGGTGTCGATGCAGAACGGAGACCGGTATGCCCCTGCACACTGACGAGCACACAGGCGCGCGCATCGCGCACACGCGCAAAGTCCGTGGTTGACGCAACGCGAGTTGGCCGACCTCTCGCACGTCTCTTACAGCACCCTGACCAAGGTGGAGCAGGGCGTCCTACCTCCAAGCCCCTCGGTGATCGGCGCGCTCGCCCGCGCCTTGTCCGTTGCGGTCACCGAATTGACCGGTCAGCCCTACCTCGACGAACTGAGGCAGGACCAACTGGACGGCCTGATCAACCCGATTCGCGAAGCCCTGAACATCTATGATCTCGGCCCGGACCCGGACGTGATTGCGCGCCCTGTCGAGGAGTTGGAGGCCCACGCGGGCAGGCTGTGCGCCATGGTCCGCGCGACGAACATCAAGCAGGTTGCCGCCGACCTACCCGGCCTGATCCACGAGGCCACGACAACTGCGCACAGGGACCCGGCAGCCCGCAGTTGGCGGTTGCTCGCGAGCACGTACCGGACCGCGTACGACGTGACGACGAAACTCGGGTTCCCCGACCTGTGCACAGTTGCGCTCGACCGTATGGACTGGGCGGCGCAGCGGGCCTCTGACCCCGTGCTGGGGGGGGGTGCCTCTATGTCGTTCGTCAAGGCGCCTATGTCGGGTTTGAGGCGGTTCGGGGTTTCTGGGTTATGCGGCGAGCTCGATGTTCTTCGG
>NZ_JBIALO010000065.1:0-15064 GCF_042873595.1 Streptomyces sp. NPDC004629
GCCGCTGCCTCAAGCGCTACCTCGCCCGACGCCTCTACCGCCACCTCAACGCCGCCGCGGCTGAGTTGGGGGTTGACGGGACATAGAAGCTTCATCAAGGAACCCGCCCTCGAAGGGCCTCCGAAGCCGCTGCGTACCTTCCGCCGCCGACGCCCCTACAACTCGCCCAGTTCGGCGGCGTACGGCGGCTCCGCCCCCGCCCGCGAGCACGTGATTGCCGCCGCACGTGCCGCGAACCGCAGCAGCCGAGTCCAGCCGTCGGCGCCCAGGCCCGCCAGCGCCCCGGCGGACAGGGCGCCCTGTGCGGACAGTCCGTGCAGCAGGGCCGCGTTCACCGTGTCGCCGGCACCGATCGTGTCGACGACGTCGACCTTCTCACCCGGCACGGAGTACTCCGCGCCGTCCCGGGTGAAGGCGGTGAGCCCGTCACCACCCCGGGTGACCACCACGGCCGAGGGGCCCGCGGCCAGCCACTCGCGCGGGCTGCCGCCCAGCCACTCGGCGTCCTCCTCCGAGAGCTTCAGCAGCGTCACGGAGTGCAGCCAGCTGCGGAAGCGGGCCCGGTAGGCGTCCGGGTCCGCGATCAGGCCCGTGCGGATGTTCGGGTCGAGCGCGGTGAACAGTCCCTGCCCGGAGGCGGTCCGCATCAGCTCTTCGTAGGCGCTCGCCCCCGGTTCCAGGACGAGCGAGCAAGTGCCGAAGGACACGGCGCGCGCCCCGGCCGGGAGGGCGGCCGGGGCCGCGAAGAGGCGGTCGGCGGTGCCCTCGACGTAGAAGGAGTAGGCAGCCGAACCGCTCCCGTCGATGGTGGCGACCGCGAGGGTCGTCGGCTCCGTGCCGCGCTGCACGCCCGAGACGTCGACACCCGTGCCGCGCAAGCCGTCGAGCAGGGCCTCACCGAAGGCGTCGTAGGAGGTGCGCGAGCAGAAGGCGGTCGGGGAGCCCAGACGGCCGAGGGCCACGGCCGTGTTGTAGGGGCCGCCGCCGAGCGCCGGCTTCAGCTCCGCCAGGGCACCCGTGCCCTGCGGTACCAGGTCGATCAGAGCCTCACCGGCGACGACGATCACGAGACGCTTCCTTTCGTGGGCTGCTCGGGCTGCTCGGGCTGGTCCGGTTGCCGGGGGTGTCGGGGTTGCTGGGCGGGCTCCGGTGGCCCGGTCCGCACGGAGGGCTCAGGGCAGCCGCACGATGTGCGGTGCACGAAGGCACACGGGAGCCTGACCGTCCGTGCAGGGCGGTCCGGTGCGGCCAGGCGGTCCAGCAGCACACGGACGGCCTGTGCGCCGATCTCCCTGCTGGGCTGGGCGATCGCGGTGAGCCGGGGCGAGAAGAGGTCCGCCCAGGCGAAGTCGTCGAAACAGCACAGGGCGATGTCGTCCGGCACCCGCAGGCCCCGGTCCCGCAGGGCCCGCAGGGCACCGATGGTCATCGCGTTGTTGGCGGTGACGAGGGCCGTGGGCGGAGCAGCGAGGGACAGCAGGGCCGCCGTCGCCCGCTCGGCGCCGGCCGACTCGGAGTTGCCCGGCGCAATGAGGCGTTCGTCGTGGGAGAGACCGGCGGCGGCGAGGCCGTCCCGGTAGCCGGCGATCCGTTCATCGGTGGTGCTGAGCCCGGGCAGTCCGGCGACCAGGCCGATCCGGCGATGGCCCAGTCCGGCGAGATGGGTGACCAGCCGTGCCATGGGCTCGGCGCCCTCGGCGCAGACCTGGTCGAAGGGCGGCGCGTCGGCGGTCGCCCCGTCGAGTCGGTCGCCGATCAGCCGGTCCAGGAACACGGTGGGTACGGCATGGCGGCCGAGGTAGGCGATGAGGTCGCGCGGATCCGCGGACGGGGCGACGATCATGCCGTCCACGCGTCGCTCGTGGAGCAGTTGGACGACCTTGCGTTCGTGCCGTGGGTCGTCGTGCGGGTCGGCGATCAGCAGGCCGTAGCCCTCCTCCAGGGCACCGGCCTCGACGCCCTGGAGGATCTCGGTGAAGTAGGGGTTGCTGATCGCCGACACGGCGAGCCCGATGGAGCGGGTCCGGGAGGTCACCAGGGAGCGGGCGAGGGTGTTGGGCGTGTATCCGAGCCGGTCGACCGCGTCCAGCACGGCCTGACGGGTATGGGGCAGCACGGGACGCGTGTCGTTCAGCACGTGGGAGACGGTCGCCACGGAGACGCCGGCGCTCCGTGCCACATCGGCCATGGTGGGCATCGCGCTTCCTTCCCGGCGGGCTGCAGCGGTCGTTCTGGCCGGGAAGGTACCTCATCCGAGGGCCGCGCGTAAACGCTTGCGCAAACGCTTACGCCGACATCGCCAGCTCAGGGCCTCCCCCTCGCTGCTAGCCGGCCATGCCCGGCCACCCGCGGGGAACTCCGGGGCGGGTCGCCGGATAGGGTCGACCCCGCACCGCCCCCTGACCAGTGGAGCCCCAAATGCCCGCCCGACCGTCCGCAAGTCGTCGTACCGTCCTTCGAGGAGCCGCCGTCGCACCGGTGGCCGGGCTCGGACTCGCCGCCTGTTCGGCACCGGGCGGGACCACATCGGACGCGACGCCGACCGCTCCGGTCGAACTCGGCGCCGAGAGCGAGGTCGCCCAGGGCGGCGCCCAGCTGTACCGGGACCACAATGTCGTGGTCAGCAGGGACGCCGGGGGCACGCTGAAGGCGTACAGCACCATCTGCACACACGCCGGGTGCCCCATCAACAAGCTGGAGGGGACGACGCTGATCTGTCCCTGCCACGGGAGCGAGTTCGACGCCATGACGGGCAAGGTGGTGCAGGCGCCGGCCACCGAGCCGCTTCCCGAACTGCCGGTGAAGGCGTCCGGCGGCAAGCTCATCGCGGGGCCCGGCGCCTGATCAGCGGGGCGGCGGGCTCACTCCCAGTGCCAGCCGATCCCGATGATGCCCGGCCGCACCCGCGGCTCGACCAGGTGCACCGAGCGGTGCACTCCGCTGAGCGGCAGTTCCTGCCGGCCGCTGCGCGGCGCCGCGGCGGAGTGCTGAGTGAAGCGATGACAGCGGGCGGGGAGGGCGTCCGCGTCGAAACGCACCTGGAGGGCGTACTGACCGCCCGGGAAGGCGAAGCCGCGCACGTACTCGCGCGAGGGTCCGGCCGTGCCGTCTTCGACGCCGTACCGGAACAGGAAGGTGTCACCCGAGCGCAATCGGGTGCCGAAGAGCAGTTCGGCGACCAGGACACCGGTGTCCTGGTCCCAACGGATGCGCCCCGTGCGGCAGTTCTCCAGGGCGTGCACCGTCATCCGGTCGGGCGCGCAGCCCGGGTCGCCGTGATGGACGGCCACGAAGCGGTCGACCCCGTCGCGGTGCGCCCGCACGATGTGGTGCGACTCGCGGCCGGCCAGTTCACGGCGCGCGCCCACCCGTACTCGCTCGTGGTGGCCCAGTGCGTGCAGACCGCCGTCGAGGCTCCAGCCCAGCTCGGCCTGGAGCCGGTCCAGGACGCCGGAGGCCTCCATCCGGGAGCGGTACGAGTGGGCCGCGGAGCGCTGGGCGGCCGGGCCCTCGTCGGTCTCGGCGAGCAGCCGGATCAGTGACTCCTCCGGCAGCTTGAGTATCTCCTCCAGCGCGCGAACGGCCCGCAGCGACTCCGGGCGCTGTGGCCGCCGGGCACCCTGCTGCCAGTAACTGAGGCTCGTGACACCGACCTTGACCCCGTACCGCGACAGGTGGTGCTGGACGCGCTGGAGCGGCAGGCCGCGAGCGGCGATCGCGGCGCGCAGCGCGACATGGAAGGGGCCGCCCCGCAGGGCCGTGTCCAGTTCCTCGCTGGCGAGGTCCGCGTGCTGTGTGCCGTGCCGCATGCACAGGGGCCTTTCTGTGAGGGTTCGCTACGGCGGGTCAGACCGTTCGCGCGGGTCTTCGGGGTCACCGCGGTGGCGGCCGGGGACACCCGCTTATCCGTACGCCTATCCGTGCGCCGTCGTTCACGGTCCCGAGTTCCACCGCATTGAAGCGTGTTGACCAATCCCGGACAACACCTCGGGACCAACCGCCGTACGCGATCGGCCGCCGTGACCGCGGCCCGCGGCCGACCGAGTCGGCCGCGGCACGGGCCGGCCTCCCTCGACAGCCGGCTGCCCCGCCCGTCCGGCCGCCGAGGGGCCCTCCCGCCCCCGTGGTCGGCCGCCCCGCCCGCCGCCCCGCGCCCGGCCACCGAGCACCGAGGGTCCGCCGCCGTCCCCACGGCCGCCACCCCCAGTCCCGCCCGGCCCGCCCTGCTCTGCCCCGCACGGCGTCGTCCCACCCCGCAATCCGCACAGCTGGCGCGCTGACGGGCGACGAGGCGGTCGTGCGCTGCGGCGGCGGATCGCCGGGGCGCCCTCGAAACGTGGCTCGATACCGAGGGGCGGAGCGGCGTTGTCCACAGGCCCGTCGGACTGTCCCCGCCCGACAGTAGGGTGTGAGACATGGCCGATCCTTCCAGCTACCGCCCCAAGCCGGGAGAGATTCCGGACTCTCCCGGGGTGTACAGGTTCCGTGACGAGCACCGCCGGGTGATCTACGTCGGAAAGGCGAAGAGCCTGCGTCAGCGCCTGGCGAACTACTTCCAGGACCTGGCGAACCTCCACCCGCGCACCCGGACGATGGTCACCACGGCCGCGTCCGTGGAGTGGACCGTCGTGTCCACGGAGGTCGAGGCGCTGCAGCTGGAGTACTCATGGATCAAGGAGTTCGACCCCCGGTTCAACGTCAAGTACCGCGACGACAAGAGCTACCCCTACCTCGCGGTGACGATGAACGAGGAGTTCCCGCGCGTGCAGGTGATGCGCGGTCACAAGAAGAAGGGCGTCCGCTACTTCGGGCCGTACGGGCATGCCTGGGCCATCCGCGACACGGTCGACCTACTGCTGCGGGTCTTCCCGGTGCGCACCTGCTCGGCCGGTGTCTTCAAGAACGCCGCCCGCACCGGCCGCCCCTGCCTGCTCGGCTACATCGGCAAGTGTTCGGCGCCCTGCGTCGGCAGGATCTCCGCCGAGGACCACCGCGAACTGGCCGAGGAGTTCTGCGACTTCATGGCCGGCCGCACGGGCACGTATCTGCGCCGCCTGGAGCGGCAGATGAGGGAGGCGGCCGAGGAGATGGAGTACGAGCGGGCCGCCCGCCTGCGCGATGACATAGAGGCCCTGAAGAAGGCCATGGAGAAGAACGCGGTCGTGCTCGCCGACGCGACCGACGCCGACCTGATCGCCGTCGCAGAGGACGAACTGGAGGCGGCCCTCCAGATCTTCCATGTCCGCGGCGGGCGGGTGCGCGGCCAGCGGGGCTGGGTGACCGACAAGGTGGAGGAGGTCACCACCGGCGCCCTCGTCGAGCACGCCCTCCAGCAGCTCTACGGCGAGGAGAAGGGGGACGCGGTACCCAAGGAGGTCCTGGTCCCCGCCCTGCCGGAGCCGGTCGGACCCGTGCAGGAATGGCTCACCGGGCGCCGCGGGTCCAACGTCTCCCTGCGCATCCCTCAGCGCGGTGACAAGAAGGCCCTGATGGAGACCGTGCAGCGCAACGCCCAGCAGGCGCTCGCCCTGCACAAGACCAAGCGCGCCTCCGACCTGACCACCCGCTCGCGCGCCCTGGAGGAGATCGCCGACGCCCTCGACCTGGACAGCGCCCCCCTCCGGATCGAGTGCTACGACATCTCGCACCTCCAGGGCGAGGATGTGGTGGCTTCCATGGTCGTCTTCGAGGACGGGCTCCAGCGCAAGAGCGAGTACCGCCGCTTCCAGATCAAGGGCTTCGAGGGCCAGGACGATGTCCGTTCCATGCATGAGGTGATCACCCGCCGCTTCAAGCGCTACCTCGCCGACAAGGAGAAGACAGGCGAGTGGGTGGACGAGGACGGGGAGAACGGCCTCAAGGATGAGGACGGCCGTCCCAAGAAGTTCGCCTACCCGCCGCAACTGGTCGTCGTCGACGGCGGCCAGCCGCAGGTCGCGGCCGCCAAGCGGGCCCTGGACGAATTGGGCATCGACGACATCGCCGTCTGCGGCCTCGCCAAGCGGCTGGAGGAGGTCTGGCTGCCCCAGGACGACGACCCGGTGGTCCTGCCCCGCACCAGCGAGGGCCTTTATCTGCTCCAGCGCGTCCGTGACGAGGCGCACCGGTTCGCCATCACCTACCAGCGCGCCAAGCGTGCCAAGCGGTTCCGGGCCGGGCCCCTGGACGACGTGCCGGGCCTCGGCGATACCCGCAAACAGGCGTTGATCAAGCATTTCGGCTCGGTGAAGAAGCTGCGGTCCGCGACAATCGACCAGATCCAGGAGGTGCCCGGCATCGGCCGCAAGACGGCCGAGACCATTGCGGCGGCCTTCGCCCGGGCGGCCCCGGCCGCACCCGCCGTGAACACGGCGACCGGAGAGATCATTGAAGACGAGGAACCCGATACGACGGGGGGTTCCTCGGGGGAGCCCGTGACCGCGGGCGCCCCGGACGAACGACGGGGGCAGGAGAGATGACCGAGCACGACGCGCAACACACAGCGGAACGAGATCGAAAGCTCAAGGAAGCGAGCGAGGATCAGCCTCAGCACGCGGTCCGGGAAAACGGAGAGGCAGTGAGTACGGACATCACGACGGCCGGGGTCCCCGAGGCGGCCATCCCCGAGCTGGTGATCATCTCCGGCATGTCCGGAGCGGGCCGCTCGACAGCCGCGAAGTGCCTGGAGGACCTGGGCTGGTTCGTCGTCGACAACCTTCCGCCCGCCCTGATCCCGACCATGGTCGAGCTGGGCGCCCGCTCCCAGGGCAACGTGGCCCGGATCGCGGTCGTCGTCGACGTGCGCGGCCGGCGCTTCTTCGACAACCTGCGGGAATCCCTCGCGGACCTCGACACCCGGGGGGTCACCCGGCGGATCGTGTTCCTGGAGTCCTCCGACGAGGCCCTGGTGCGCCGCTTCGAGTCCGTGCGCCGCCCGCACCCCCTCCAGGGCGACGGCCGTATCGTCGACGGCATCGCCGCCGAGCGTGAACTGCTGCGAGAGCTGCGCGGCGACGCCGACCTGGTGATCGACACCTCCAGCCTCAACGTGCACGAGCTGCGCGCCAAGATGGACGCCCAGTTCGCCGGCGAGGAGGAGCCCGAGCTGCGGGCCACGGTGATGTCCTTCGGCTTCAAGTACGGCCTCCCGGTCGACGCCGACCTGGTCGCGGACATGCGCTTCTTGCCCAACCCGCACTGGGTCCCGGAGCTGCGCCCGTACACCGGCGTGCACGAGGAGGTCGCCGCGTACGTCTTCAACCAGCCCGGCGCCAAGGAGTTCCTTGACCGGTACGCCGAACTGCTGCGCCTCATCGCGGCCGGCTACCGCCGCGAGGGCAAGCGCTACGTGACCATCGCCATCGGCTGTACCGGCGGCAAGCACCGCTCGGTGGCCATGTCGGAGAAGCTCGCCGCGCGGCTCGCGGCCGAGGGCGTGGAGACGGTGGTCGTGCACCGGGACATGGGACGGGAATGACGCCACGTACTCCGCGGCTGAGCAGGCTGCGCCTGGCGGTCCCCGAGGCACGTGCGAGCCGCCCCACCGAGTCCCGTGGCGCCCGGCCACGCCGCCGGGGCGCCCAGCCCAAGGTCGTCGCCCTGGGGGGCGGCATGGGCCTGTCCGCCTCGCTGGCCGCGCTGCGCCGGATCACCGGTGACCTCACCGCTGTTGTCACCGTGGCCGACGACGGCGGCTCCAGCGGGCGGCTGCGTGACGAACTGGGCGTGCTGCCGCCCGGCGACCTGCGCAAGGCGCTGGCCGCGCTGTGCGGGGACGACGACTGGGGCCAGACCTGGGCCCGGGTCATCCAGCACCGCTTCGAGTCCCAGGGCGATCTGCACGATCACGCGGTCGGCAATCTGCTGATCGTCGCCCTGTGGGAACAGCTGGGCGACCATGTGCAGGCCCTCGACCTGGTCGGCAAGCTGCTCGGCGCGCACGGCCGGGTGCTGCCCATGTCGGCCGTGCCGCTGGAGCTCCAGGCCCTGGTCAAGGGCCATGATCCGGCCCGGCCGGAGGAGGTCGACACGGTGCGCGGGCAGGCGACAGTGGCGCTGACGCCCGGCGAAGTGCAGTCGGTGCATGTCGTGCCGCACGATCCGCCGGCCGTACCCGAGGCCGTCGCGGCGGTCCTGGACGCGGACTGGGTGGTGCTCGGCCCCGGCTCCTGGTTCTCCTCGGTCATCCCGCACCTGCTCGTGCCCGAACTGTTGGACGCCCTCATCAACACCAAGGCGCGCCGTGTGCTGTCCCTGAACCTCGCTCCGCAACCGGGAGAAACCGAAGGCTTCTCCCCGCAGCGTCATTTGGAGGTTTTGGGGCGACACGCCCCTAAACTCGCCCTGGACGTGGTGCTGGCCGACGAAGCCGCCGTGCCCGACCGGGAATCGCTCACCGAAGCCGCCAAGCGGCTCGGGGCGGCGGTCGAGCTGGCGCCGGTGGCCCGGACCGACGGCTCTCCCCGGCATGACCCGGAGCTGTTGGCCGCCGCGTACGACCGTATTTTTCGGATGCATGGAAGGATCGGCCCATGGCGATGACGGCAGCGGTGAAGGACGAGATCTCCCGGCTCCCCGTCACCCGGACCTGCTGCAGAAAGGCGGAGGTCTCCGCCATTTTGCGGTTCGCCGGCGGCCTTCACCTGGTGAGCGGGCGCATTGTGATCGAGGCTGAGCTGGACACCGCGATGGCGGCCCGTCGGCTCAAGCGGGACATTCTGGAGATCTTCGGCCACAGTTCGGAACTGATCGTGATGGCGCCCGGTGGGCTGCGCCGCGGCTCGCGCTACGTCGTACGGGTGGTCGCGGGCGGTGACCAGCTGGCCCGGCAGACGGGACTCGTCGACGGCCGGGGGCGCCCGATCCGGGGCCTGCCCCCGCAGGTGGTCTCGGGGGCCACCTGCGATGCCGAGGCCGCCTGGCGCGGGGCCTTTCTGGCGCACGGCTCGTTGACCGAGCCCGGCCGCTCCTCCTCCCTGGAGGTGACCTGCCCGGGACCGGAGGCCGCGCTCGCCCTGGTCGGCGCCGCCCGCCGGCTGTCGATCGCGGCGAAGGCACGTGAGGTGCGCGGCGTGGACCGTGTGGTGGTGCGCGACGGCGACGCGATCGGCGCCCTGCTCACCCGCCTCGGTGCGCACGAGTCGGTGCTGGCCTGGGAGGAGCGGCGGATGCGCCGCGAGGTCCGTGCCACGGCCAACCGGCTCGCCAACTTCGACGACGCGAATCTGCGGCGCTCCGCGCGTGCGGCCGTCGCCGCGGGCGCGCGTGTCCAACGGGCCCTGGAGATCCTGGGCGAGGAGGTTCCCGAGCACCTTGCCGCCGCTGGCCGGCTGCGCATGGAGCACAAGCAGGCGTCCCTGGAGGAGCTGGGCGCGCTCGCCGACCCGCCGTTGACCAAGGACGCGGTCGCCGGCCGGATCCGCCGACTGCTCGCCATGGCCGACAAGCGCGCCGCCGACCTGGGCATCCCGGGCACGGAGGCCAACCTCACCGAGGAGATGGCGGACAACCTGGCGGGCTGACGGAACCGCTCCGCCGCCGGCGCCGCCCTGCACCGCGGGCAGGCGCCCGCGTCCCCGACCGCAGACAGGCCGATCAGGCGACGGCGGGTCCGGTCGACGCCGTGACGAGCGCGCCGACCTGACGGGTGCTCGCGTCGAGGAGCGTGCCCGCCGAAGACGTGTGAAGTCGGCCGACGTCAGGGGCGTGGGCGGCGGGGCGGCCGAGAGTTGGCCGCGCCGGCGCGCCCCCGTCGCTCGCGTCAACTCGCCGTCGCGGGCAACGCTTTGGAGTGACTTTCCCGGCGGCCCCAGCGCGGCGCGTCCCTCGAAACGGTGAAATCGGCGGTCCGGTGTCGTCGGACACCCGCGGACGTGCCCCGTCCCGTCGCGCGGTGGCGGCGGGTCGGGCGGTCCGTACCCCTACTGACGGGTACGGGCCATCGTGCCGTGTATGGGGCATCTCGATGTCACCGACGGGGCCTCGGGGAGGTAGGGTCGGGGGTGGTCGGGGACATCCCATACAGCTCGCCGGCAAACGAAGGCCGGCGTACCAACGAGGAGATCGGTTCGTGACGATCCGCGTAGGCATCAACGGCTTTGGCCGCATCGGTCGTAACTACTTCCGCGCGCTGCTGGAGCAGGGTGCAGACATCGAGATCGTGGCTGTCAACGACCTGGGTGACACCGCGACCACCGCTCACCTGCTGAAGTACGACACCATCCTGGGCCGCCTCAAGCAGGAGGTCACCCACACCGCCGACACCATCACCGTCGACGGCCACACCATCAAGGTGCTCTCCGAGCGCGACCCCGCCAACATCCCGTGGGGCGAGCTGGGCGTCGACCTCGTCATCGAGTCGACCGGCATCTTCACCAAGCGTGAGGACGCCGCCAAGCACCTCGCCGGCGGCGCCAAGAAGGTCATCATCTCGGCTCCGGCCAAGGATGAGGACATCACCATCGTGATGGGCGTCAACCAGGACAAGTACGACGCGGCCAACCACCACGTCATCTCCAACGCCTCCTGCACCACCAACTGTGTGGCGCCGATGGCGAAGGTCCTGGACGAGAACTTCGGCATCGTCAAGGGCCTGATGACGACGGTGCACGCGTACACGAACGACCAGCGCATCCTGGACTTCCCGCACAAGGACCTGCGCCGCGCCCGGGCCGCCGCGGAGAACATCATCCCGACCACCACCGGTGCCGCCAAGGCCACCGCCCTGGTGCTGCCGCAGCTCAAGGGCAAGCTGGACGGCATCGCCATGCGCGTCCCGGTCCCGACCGGCTCCGTCACCGACCTGGTCGTCGAGCTGGGCCGCGAGGTCACCAAGGAAGAGGTCAACGCCGCCTTCCAGAAGGCCGCCGAGGGCGAGCTGAAGGGCCTCCTCGACTACACGGAGGACCCGATCGTCTCCTCCGACATCGTCAACGCCCCGGCGTCCTGCACCTTCGACTCCTCCCTGACCATGGTCCAGGAGGGTAAGAACGTGAAGGTCATCGGCTGGTACGACAACGAGTGGGGCTACTCCAACCGCCTCGTCGACCTGACCGTCTTCGTCGGCGGCCAGCTCTGATCGCCACACCAGGCGCCACTTCGATGTGAGTGCAGGGCTCGGGCAGCGCGACCGCGCGCGGTCCGAGCCCTTACGCGCGTGTTCAGCCCTCGTACGATCACGAGCCCTCTCCGGGAGTCCCATCCATGAAGACGATCGACGAACTCCTCGCCGAAGGCGTCGACGGCAAGCGGGTCTTCGTCCGCGCCGACCTCAACGTCCCGCTCGCCGACGGCATCATCACCGACGACGGCCGCATCCGCGCCGTCCTGCCCACCATCAAGGCCCTCGCCGAGGCGGGCGCCAAGGTGGTCGTCGCCTCCCACCTGGGCCGCCCCAAGGGCGCCCCGGATCCCGCGTTCTCGCTGCTGCCCGCGGCGGAGCGGCTGGGTGAACTCCTCGGCGCGCCGGTCGCGTTCGCGCAGGACACCGTCGGCCCCGCCGCCCACGGCGCCGTGGACGGCCTGCAGCCCGGCCAGGTCGCGGTCATCGAGAACCTGCGCTTCAACCCCGGCGAGACCTCCAAGGACGACACCGAGCGCGGCGAGTTCGCCGACCGGCTGGCCGCCCTCGCGGACATCTACGTCGGTGACGGCTTCGGCGCCGTGCACCGCAAGCACGCCTCCGTCTTCGACCTCCCGGCCCGGCTGCCGCACTACGCCGGCTACCTCATCGTCACCGAGGTCGGCGTGCTGAAGAAGCTCACCGACGACGTCAAGCGTCCCTACGCCGTCGCGCTCGGCGGCGCGAAGGTCTCCGACAAGCTCGCCGTCATCGACCAACTGCTCGGCAAGGCCGACCGTCTCCTCATCGGCGGCGGCATGGCCTACACCTTCCTGAAGGCCAAGGGCTACGAGATCGGCGTCTCCCTCGTCCAGGAGGACCAGATCGCGGCGGTCACCGAGTACCTGGAGCGTGCCGAGAAGCAGGGCGTCGAACTGCTGCTCCCGGTCGACGTGGTGGTCGCCCCCGCCTTCCCGGACCTGAAGGCCAAGGCGGCGACCGAGCACTCCGTGGTCGACGCCGACAAGATCCCCGCCGACCAGATGGGCCTGGACATCGGCCCGAGGACCGGCGAGCTGTACGCCGCCAAGCTCGCCGACGCCGCGACCGTCTTCTGGAACGGTCCCATGGGCGTCTTCGAGCACCCCGACTACGCCGAGGGCACCAAGACGGTCGCCCAGGCCCTCGTCGACACGGACGGTTTCACCGTCGTCGGCGGCGGAGATTCCGCCGCGGCCGTGCGCACGCTCGGCTTCGACGAGACCGCATTCGGCCACATCTCGACCGGTGGCGGCGCTTCCCTCGAATACCTAGAGGGCAAGACGCTCCCCGGCCTCGCCGCACTGGAGGACGACCAAGCATGAGCACGCGCACGCCGCTGATGGCGGGCAACTGGAAGATGAACCTCAACCACCTGGAGGCCATCGCACACGTCCAGAAGCTCGCCTTCGCCCTGGCAGACAAGGACTACGAGGCCGTCGAGGTCGCCGTCCTGCCGCCCTTCACCGACCTGCGCTCCGTGCAGACCCTGGTCGACGGCGACAAGCTCAAGATCAAGTATGGTGCCCAGGACGTCTCGGCGCACGAGTCCGGTGCTTACACCGGCGAGATCTCCGGACCGATGCTGGCCAAGCTGAAGTGCACCTACGTGGTCATCGGCCACTCCGAGCGCCGCCAGTACCACCGCGAGACCGACGAGCAGGTCAACGCCAAGGCCAAGACCGCCTTCAAGCACGGCCTGACCCCGATCCTCTGCGTCGGCGAGGAACTGGACGTCCGCGAGGCCGGTGACCATGTCACGCACACCCTCGCCCAGGTCGAGGGCGGCCTGAAGGACCTCACGGCCGAACAGGTCGAGACGATCGTGATCGCCTACGAGCCCGTGTGGGCCATCGGCACCGGCAAGGTCTGCGGTGCCGCGGACGCCCAGGAGGTGTGCGCGGCCATCCGCGGCAAGATCGCCGAGCTGTACTCACAGGAGGTGGCCGACAAGGTGCGCATCCAGTACGGCGGCTCCGTGAAGTCGGGCAACGTCGCCGAGATCATGGCCCAGCCCGATGTCGACGGCGCCCTGGTCGGCGGCGCCTCGCTGGACTCCGACGAGTTCGTCAAGATCGTCCGCTTCCGCGACCAGTGAGCCACGGGGGCACGGCCCCGGCCGGTCCCGCCCCGGAGGCGGCCCGGCGACGCCGCAAGTAGGCGGCAGCGGAGATACGTCGTACCCTTGCGGGGGCTGGTAGGTACCTGCCGGCCCCCGTCGTCCATCCGAATCCGAGGAAGTTGGTCCAGCCGTGGTTTTGGGGTTCTCGATCGCCCTGATCGTCTTCAGCCTGCTGCTGATGCTGCTGGTGCTGATGCACAAGGGGAAGGGCGGCGGCCTCTCCGACATGTTCGGTGGCGGCATGCAGTCGTCCGTCGGCGGCTCCTCGGTCGCCGAGCGCAACCTCGACCGGATCACCGTGGTGATCGGTCTGCTGTGGTTCGCCTGCATCATCGTGCTCGCCCTGCTCATGAAGACGAACAGCTGAGTGACGCATACGTTGCGAACGTAAGGCCCCATGTTCGGTACGTGCCTCTGGGCGCGGCCTATCATGGGGCTTGCGTCTGGTTGAGGGGACGGTAACTCCCATCATTGGACGCGCGTTGGGCCTTACGTAGACTGAGGCGCTCGCAGCGGAGCGGAACGCCGACTCGCTTCGCGGCACCATCACGCAGGGAGTTACGACCGTGGCAAGTGGCAACGCGATCCGAGGAAGCCGGGTCGGGGCGGGGCCGATGGGCGAGGCCGAGCGGGGCGAGTCCGCCCCGCGTCTGCGCATCTCCTTCTGGTGCTCCAACGGGCACGAGACGCAGCCCAGCTTCGCCAGCGACGCGCAGGTTCCCGAGACCTGGGACTGCCCGCGCTGCGGCTTCCCGGCCGGACAGGACCGGGACAACCCGCCGGACCCGCCGCGCACCGAGCCGTACAAGACGCATCTCGCGTACGTACGGGAGCGGCGCAGCGACGCGGACGGCGAGGCGATCCTCGCCGAGGCGCTCGCCAAACTGCGCGGCGAGATCTAGCAGTTGACAACCGGCCGGACGCCCGTGGGCGCCTGGCCGGAGCCGTTTGGCGGGGCTGCGGCCACCGTCCGCGGACCGATTGTCAGTGGTGCCCTTTACGGTTTGTGCATCGGCGAATCGTGAGGGGGACACATGACGGGGGTCGCGGCGGTGGACAGGAGTGCGCCCGTGGGACGGGGCGGGGGATACGGGGGATCCGGACGGCTGTGGACGGCCGCCGTCTTTTTCCGCTTCACGGCCCCGTTGCGCGCCGCCATGACCGCCGCTGGTTACGCTCTGTGGCTGCTTTCGGTCATGCTCCGGACGGTCTTCGAACACGCCTCCACAACCCCTGTGTGCGCGCTGCGCCGTCACCCCGCTGGGCACCAGCGGCATGGGCGCCCTGATCGCGAGGCCGGTGCCGCACGGCGTACGCCGGCCGCACGCCTGGACCGCGGGATATGCCGGCGTTGATACCGGCGGGCAAGCCGGACGTATCTGTTGGTGCGCCGCACGACGGCGCTACGGGACGTCATGTCACGCCCTGATCAATTAGGTTGGGACCGGCAGCGGGCAAGGCACGCAGCAGGACAGGTGTAGGAAAGAAGGCTGAAGTCCGAAATGAACGCAGACGGCCGTACCAGGCTTGACCAGAAGCCCGAGTGGACCGCGCTGGCGGAGCACCGCGAGCAGCTTGCCGACTCCCACCTGCGGGACCTGTTCGCCGCCGATCCCGGTCGCGGCGCCGGCTACACGCTGCATGTCGGTGACCTGTACGTCGACTACTCGAAGCACCTGGTCACGGACGAGACGCTGGCGCTGCTCCAGGAACTGGCGGTGGCGAGTGATGTGTTCGGGTTGCGGGATGCGATGTTCCGTGGGGAGAAGGTCAATGTCACGGAGGACCGGGCGGTGCTGCATACGGCGTTGCGGGCGCCGCGGGATGCGGTGATCGAGGTCGACGGGGAGAACGTGGTTCCCGCG
>NZ_JBIALO010000066.1:0-13429 GCF_042873595.1 Streptomyces sp. NPDC004629
CAGACATAAGACGCCGCATGCCTCCCTCACCCCGAGCGAAACCATGCCTGACCAGCAGAAATCAGCGAATCACGTTCGGTTGAGATACGGCTTCTCATGCCTGCCCAGGTCCTGGCGCAGCTCGTGGAGCGGGTCGTGGTGGGCGAGGGCGGTACGGTGTCAGTCCCGCCTTTCACACTGTCCCGGTGATTTCCCGAAGCGGCCGGAAAACGAGTTAGGGGAGGATTGCTAAATGCCGGGTATTCAGCTCAAGGAACACCAGGTTGACCAGAAGGCGGCTTTCCGCAAGTGGGTGGGTTTTCCTGCAAGGTCATCTGTGCCCTCGGAAGGGGTGCGGGGCACGATCGTGTCAGCGACCGGCTCGGGCAAGACGATCACTGCGGCCGCGTGCGCGCTGGAGTGCTTCCCCGGCGGTCGGATCCTCGTGACCGTGCCCACCCTGGACCTGCTCGTGCAGACCGCCCAGGCGTGGCGCCTGGTGGGTCACCGGGCCCCGGTGGTGGCGGTGTGCTCGCTGGAGAACGACCCGGTGCTGAAGGAGCTGGGGGTGCGGACCACCACCAACCCGATCCAGCTCGCCCTGTGGGCCAGGTCCGGACCGGTCGTCGTGTTCGCCACGTACGCCTCCCTCGTGGACCGCGAGGACATCGACGAACTCCAGGGCCAGCGCAAGGTCCGCGGGCCGCTGGAGGCCGCTCTGGCAGGCGGGGAGCGGCTGTACGGGCAGCGCATGGACGGCTTCGACCTCGCGATCGTGGACGAGGCACACGGAACCGCCGGTGATCTTGGTCGTCCGTGGGCGGCGATCCACGACAACGCCCGCATCCCGGCGGACTTTCGGCTCTACCTCACCGCCACCCCGCGCATCCTCGCCGCGGCCCGGCCGCAGAAGGGCGCGGACGGCCAGGAGGTGGAGCTCGCGACGATGGCCGACGACCCGGAGGGCACCTACGGCGCATGGCTCGCAGAGCTTGGCCTGAGCGAGGCGATCGAGCGCGAAATCCTTGCGGGATTTGAGATCGACGTGCTGGAGATCCGCGACCCCTCGCCCGTTCTCGGGGAGTCGGAGGAGGCGCGACGGGGCCGGCGCCTGGCGCTCCTGCAGACCGCGCTCCTGGAGCACGCCGCCGCGTGGAATCTGCGCACCGTCATGACGTTCCACCAGAAGGTCGAGGAAGCCGCCGCGTTCGCGGAGAAGCTGCCCGAGGCGGCAGCCGAGCTGTACATGAACGACGCCTCGGATGAGGACCTGGCCGCTGCGGACAAGTTGCCGAAGTCCTCGATCGACGCGGAGTTCTACGAACTCGAGGCCGGCCGCCACGTCCCGCCGGACCGGGTGTGGTCGGCGTGGCTGTGCGGCGACCACCTCGTGACCGAGCGGCGCGAGGTGCTGCGGCAGTTCGCCAACGGCATCGATGCGGCCGGGCGCCGGGTGCACCGCGCCTTCCTCGCCAGCGTTCGCGTGCTCGGAGAGGGCGTCGACATCACCGGCGAGCGTGGTGTGGAGGCCGTCTGCTTCGCCGACACCCGCGGCTCCCAGGTCGAGATCGTGCAGAACATCGGCCGCGCGCTCCGCCTGAACCGCGATGGGTCTACGAAGGTGGCCAGGATCATCGTGCCGGTGTTCCTGGAGCCCGGCGAGGACCCGCAGGACATGGTCGCCAGCGCCAGCTTCCGCCCCCTTGTAGCGGTCCTCCAAGGACTCCGCAGTCATGATGAACGACTCGTCGAGCAGCTCGCCTCCCGCGCGCTCACCAGCGGCAAGCGCAAGGTCCACGTCCGGCGTGACGAAGAGGGGCGGATCGTCGGGGCCGGCGGCGCGGGCGACGGCGAGGACCAGGAGGACGACGACACGCAGGCCGCCGCCGAGGCGGCCCTGCTGCACTTCTCCAGCCCGCGCGACGCCGCCACGATCGCGGCTTTCCTGCGCACCCGGGTCTACCGGCCTGAGTTCCTGGTGTGGCTGGAGGGCTACCAGGCCCTGATCCGCTGGCGGAAGGAGAACGAGATCACCGGCCTCTACGCCGTCCCCTACGACGTCGAGGTCGAAGTCGGGGCGACGAAGGCGTTTCCGCTCGGGCGCTGGGTCCACCAGCAGAGGAAGGCGCTGCGGGCAGGTGAGCTGGAGGAGCGGCGCAAGACCCTGCTGGACGCGCCGGAGGCCGGGATGCTCTGGGAGCCGGGCGAGGAAGCCTGGGAGAACAAGCTCGCCGCGCTCCGGTCCTACCGACGGGCCACCGGGCACCTCGCGCCCCGCCAGGACGCCGTGTGGGGCGAGGGCAAGGCGATGGTGCCCATCGGCCGGCACATGGCCAACCTCCGACGCAAGGGCGCGAAGAACGGCCTGGGCAAGGACCCGGAGCGGGCCGCCGTGCGCGCGGCACAGCTGACGGAGATCGATCCGGACTGGGACTGCCCGTGGCCGCTGGACTGGCAGCGGCACTACCGCTTCCTGGCGGACCTGGTCGACGCCGACGGCCAGCTGCCCGACATCGCACCCGGCGTGCTGATGGACGGCGACGACATCGGACGATGGCTCGCACGGCAACGCGAGGCGAGCACCTGGGCGCAGCTGTCCACCGAGCAGCAGGAACGGCTGACCAAGCTGGGCGTCAAGCCCGTCGAACGGCCAGCTAAAGCCCCGGCAGCCCCGCGTTCAACGAAGGGGCCGAGCAAGGCGGAACAGGCCTTCCAGCGCGGACTGGCGGCCCTTGCGCAGTGGGTCGAGCGGGAAGGTGCCCACCGGCCTGTTCCGCGTGGCCACAGTGAACAGATCGCGGTCGACGGCGAGACCGAGCCGGTGATCGTCAAGCTAGGCGTATGGACTTCGAACACCCGGGCGAGGTGGGACAAGCTCACCCCCGAACAGCAGGCCGCCCTCGCCTCCTTGGGCGTGCCCTGGGCGAAGGCGGCGGTGCCGGCCCCGTCCTGCCCGGCATCGGTGGACGACGGTTCCGTCCGGCCCGCGCCGTCGGACGCGCAGGCGCAGGAGGAGGACGACCAGGGCGACACCGTGACGGAGGGCGAGGATCAGGCGGCGCGGGGCAGGGCGCGGATGTCGCGCATGAACGAGCTGATGCGCAAGCACACCAAGGCAGAATTGCTGCGCATGGCCTACGCGGGCGGCCTGGTGAACCACAACTCCCCCAAGCAGTGACGCAAGGAGGAGATCGCCTCGGCCGTCGTGGACATCGAGTTCCGCGCAGCCGACCAGACTGCCCCGGGCCGGCCCGCCGCAGTCAGCTCGCGGCCCGTTCCGGCGAAGCCGCTGCTGGAGCGGGACCACCATGACGAGTGCGAGAAGGAGTCGTACGAGGGCGGCACCTGCACCTGCGACCTCATCGAGCAGTACGGACCGCCCTCCGAACGGGACGACTACTGAGACAGTCACCCGATCGGGGAGGCACGTTCGGCGCCACGGCTCAGGCGAGGCGCCGCGACGCGATCAGCCGGTTGGTCAGCTCTACCGTGGCGAGGTACCACCAGAAGATCCAGTCGAGGAATGCTTCGTCGTACTCGCCGCGCTGGTCGGCCCGGCGGTGGCGCAGGTCGAAGCGGTTGGCGATCTCGAACAGCGCGCCTTCGTCCTTCCCGAGATGCTGCTTGATCAGGGCACGGCGTTCCTCAAGGATGCGGGCGAGGTTGAAGATGGCCGATCGCTTGCTCTCAGCTGACGTGTCACGCCCTCGGAAGAGGGCAATGGCGTGGCGGACACCGGCGGTGGTGTCGGGTGGGCTGTCGTTGAGGGCGCGGTGCACCAGCTGGCTTCGGGCGTCGTCGGTGACGGCGACCAGGCGCCCGAGGTCCTCACCCTCGGCGGCCAGTTCATAATCGATGCCAGCCTCGCGCAACAGCTGGTTGACTTTCCACCGGTACAAGAAGCGTGCCGGGCCGTTGTGAAACTCCGAGTGGTGCCATCCGCAGCCGCTGTAGGAGTGGAAGCGCCGCGTACGGGGGCGGCTCACCAGGTCGTGGAACACCTCGATCAGCCCGTAGAAGGTGTCTTCGCCCCACGCCTCCGGCGCCAGCGGCCACAGATCAGGAATGCCAAGTCGCCTGTCGATCACGTCGGAGGGGTCAGGCAGCTCGCTGTGATCGTCGATGCATTCCTCGCCGAAGACTTCGACCAGGTAGCCATTGTCGGCGAACTCGCCGATGAGCCGCGCGAAGTCCCGTCGGGTGTCCCGCACAGTACTACCATCGTGAGCGGGTCCATTACCGCGGCGCTGTGGCCAGTACGGCCGGGGCGCGGCCGCATGCCTGAGCTCGGGCGCCCGGCGGATGAGTTCGGTGAACCAGTCGTGCTGGTCCATCACGGCCCGTTTGGTGCCCCAGCCGGTGGCGGTGGTCGCCCAGGGATCGGATGTCGGCGCGGTGTGGTTGGGCAGATCCTCGAAGTCGGCGACTGCGGTTGTGCCGACCAGGGCCTCCGTCATGAGCCAGATAGCCCGGTCCTGCCAGGAGCCCGCGGACCGGAGCACTCGCTCGCCCTCGGATATGAACAGCGATGCGGGCCAGAGGAGCTCGTAGTTGCTCAGGTCCAGACTCACCACAACATCATCACCCATAGGAGATGTGTCCCGACCCTGGGCGATGAATTCCTGTATCAGTCCCGGATGAGCTCCTGGAACTGCGGACATCCCACCGCATGCCACTCCCTGATGAGGACTTCCCCGGCGACGACCACGACCTCCGCGTACCACGGCAGACAGTCGTGGCACGCACGGATCTCGTACGAGTTGCCGTCTTCGTCGAACGCCTTGAGATCGACGGAGCCGACCGGCGCCCGGTAGGTGACGTCCTGCTGCGGATCGGAGCCTTCTGCCATGGCGGCCAGTATCTACCAGCGCTCAGATGGCCTTCGGGGCAAGGAACGTGACCCGTCCGCCACGATCGTCAGCGGACCCGCCCAGGACTGCCCGCCTTGCCGCCACACCTGCAGGAACGCTGCGGGAAGCGGCGAGGGGCATTGTCAGTGGGTGGCCATAGCCTGGCGAGACGGGAACCGCAGAGAGGCACGCCCATGAACGCCAGTTACTACCGGAGCCAGCTGGACAGAAAGAACAAGGCTCGCGCTGACGCGGAGAAGAAGGTCGGCGAGTTCCGCAAGAAGGAAGCCGACAAGCGCGCGAAGGCCACGAAGGAGAAAGCCGCAGCCGCCAAGGCGAGCAGCCAGGGCACCGTCAACAGCAAGCAGCGTGCTGCCCAGCGGTACGAGAACGAGGCCAACAAAGCTGGCCAGGACGCCAGCACGTGGAGCGCCAAGGTGGGCAAGCTCTCCAAGGAGGCAGCTGACCTGTCGGCCAAGCTGGCGAAGGCGGAACAGACTGAGCGGGCGGCCGCGGAGAAGGCTCGCCAGCGTGAACAGCAGAAGACGGAGCGGCGTGCTGCGGCTGAGCAGCAGAAGCTCGAGAGCCGCCTGTCGACGACGGAGGGTCAGGTGCGCACGGTGATGAGGGAACTGCGGGCCCCGAAGCCGGAGAAACTGCGGGTGCTGCTGCTGGCGGCCGCCTCCGCCGGTGACCTGCGAGTCGGCCAGGAACAGCAGAGGATTCGCGCGGCCGTGCAGAGTGCCACCCATCGGGACCTTGTCGACCTGGATCTCCACCCGGCCGCGACGGCGGACGTCTTTCTGGACGCGCTGACCCGGTTCCGTCCCCACGTCGTGCACTTCTCCGGTCACAGCACGCAGGACCTGATCGCATTCGAGAAAGGCGAGGACGGCTTCCACGAAGGTGCCATCGTCAGCGCCGGCGCCTTCGCCCGGGCCATCGCCGCCGTGGACGACAAGCCACTGCTGGTCCTGCTCAACTCCTGCCACTCCGCAGCCCAGACCGGGAAGCTGGCCGACACCGTGCCGTTCGCCATCGGCATGTCCGACAGCATCGGCGATGTCGACGCCATCACCTACGCCGCCCGGTTCTACGCCGCCGTCGCCGACGGCCAGTCCGTCCAAGCCGCCCACCTGCTCAGCCGGGCGGCCATCGAAATGAACGGCCTGCTCGACCGCGACCTGCCGACCCTGGCCTGTGCAGCGGACGTCGACCCGAGCGCTACCAAGCTGGTGACGCCGCCTCCGGAGTAGGACGTGGCCATCTCGTGCATGAGCATCCGATCCCCTGCCGTGGATACGTCTGCGAGCCCGGACCGATCGGTCCGGGCTCGCAGGCTGTTCGGGCGCGGTTGCTACAGGTCGAACTCGAGGTGCTCGATGTCCGTGAAGCGGACTTCCTCCAGCTGGCCGGCGCGGCGGCCGTTGTCCTGGAAGTACATCTCCTTGAGTGCTTCGGCGGCGATCCGCTGGAGCTGCTGATCGCTGGCGCCCTGCGTCAGGCCGTGCGCCTGGCGCAGCCGCTTACGTTCCGCCGGGGCGGCAACGGGGAGCGGGACGCGATGAGCGCATCGACCGCGTCGAACAGCTCGGACATGCAGCACCTCCAGTCCCGCAACCCTAGCGTGAAGCGCACATTTCGCGTACCAAACGCGTACGGACTGCTTAAGAAACGGTTGCGCCGCCCGGGCTGTCGCAGGTGCCCCATCTCACCGAACTATGGGCGCACCCCAGTGAGGTTGTCAGGCGTCGCGGTACTGGTTCCGGGCAACACGGACGACGCGGCCAGCCTTAAGCAGACCGTCTATGTAGACGGAGACGCCGTTGCGGTTGGCTTGCTTGCCCGCGGCGGTCAAAGCATCCGCAATATCACCGAGAGACATGGGCTGAGGCGACGCCCTGAGGATCTTGACGATGGCATCCGCCTTGGTGAGGTCCTGGACCGCCGACCCCGGCTCGGATACCGCTGCGCTTAGCTTCTTGAAGGCGTCCCGCTTGGCTTTGAGTCCCTCGATATGAGCGCCGAGTCGGTCACGCTCGAGTTCGGCTTCACGGAGTTCACGCTCGACGCTGGCAAGGTCCTCGCTGTAGGAGTTCACGAGGAGAAGACTATAGAAACCTAGTAGAAGTTGGCTAGCTTTTCTTAAAAATGGATGCTGCTCGACCAGTTGGGTGCCGCGCGAACCCTACGGAGCGGCGATCAGGTTCAGTGAGACGAGCTCAGGCTCGAGATAGGACAGCAGGGTCAGTAGCCGAGGACCCGCAGGGATGTCTCGCGTACGCCGGAACTGGCCGAAGACGACGGGCGGGTGTGAAAGACCTGAGGGAGCAGACGGCCGCTGTGCGGCGGCAGAACGGCTCGGGGGCGGATATGGGGGAGATCGTCAAGGGGCTTGAGCGAGCGCTGCTGAGCCGTCCGGTGCCTACTGGTGACGCCGCTGTGCGTTTCCTGCTCAGGGCGGAGAAGGGCTCCACGAAGAACGTGGCTGTCCTCCTGGGGATCTCCCAGCGCACGGTACACAGGTGGGTCACGACCCGGCCGGGAATGCGTCGCCGTCCCAGTGCTGTGCATGCGGGGTTGATCGATGAGGCCGTCAGGGCACGGTGGCAGCCCCTGGTGCGCGCCCGCCGACGGGCCCGGGCCGAGGCCGACGGGTTTGTCTTCCACACCAGGGCGCGGTTCGGTTCCGCCGCTTAGGCAGGCTCGTCGGACGATCCGCGGGTACGGCTGATCACCCAGTACCTGTCGGGAGAAGTGGCCCGCGAGCTGTTCGCCGCCCGGGACGCCGGCGGGGGTGAGCAGCAGCAGACGGTTATCCTCGCCCGTGCTTTGGGGCATGCCTACTTCCGGGACGGAGGCTTGCGTGCCCATGGGCTCGGGATCGCCTTCACCGACGTGGAGTTCGCCGATTTCTCCATCGACTGACGTGCACGCGGGTTCGAGCTCAGAGCGAGGGCGGGATCTGGTGCCGTGTCAGCATCGTGTCGTAGCACTGTGCTTCCTTTCGTTCGCGCCAGTCCCACTGGATGCGGCCGACAGGGCCGGTGCGCTGATCGACGGGCGGCTGCGGCGGGCGGAGCCTGGCCGCCTCCGCCATGCGCAGCAGGTGGGTGCGGTCGTGGGGGCCGGCCAGCAGATGCTGGTCCTGGCCGGGCGCGAGCCGGGCGAAGGACACGGCGGCCTTCAGGAAGACGCGTGCCCACAGCGGCACCCGGTGCGAGGCGCAGCCGTCGGTGTAGCGGGCGCGGTCGTGCAGGGCCAGGGTGGCCGCGGCGGCGTCGTAGTCGCCGGGCCGGGCAGTGGCGAGCTGCTGGAAGGAGGCGCCGGTAAAGAGCGCGGCGGCGAGGGCGGCGGCCAAGCGGGGGTGGGCGGTCACGGTGGAGAGGCGCCGGGCGGCTTCCCGGGCTGCCTGCTCGGTGAGGGGTGTCGGTGGCGGCCGGTGCCGGAAGGTGATCGGCGGCGGTACACACGGGGCGGTACAGGAGGCGGGGCTGTCGTAGGAGACCAGGCGGTCCAGTGCGGGCAGGGTGAGCCACCGGTCGGCTGGCCGGGCGGGCTCCTCCGCAGGCTGGGGTACGGGAGCGGTTGTGCCGTAGTAGTGGCGGCGGGCAGCCTGGAAGTCCGCGGTGAGGGAGTAGTCGGCCGTCTGCAGGGCCTGGTGCAGGGCGGCGGGAAGGTGAGGGCGGTGGCAGACCAGGGTCAGGTGGATGCCGGTCAGGGCGCGCAGTTCCAGGAGACGCATCGTGCGGCGGGCGGTGAGGCGGTGGGCGCGCAGGACGGTCAGCCGGGTCACGGGCAGGGCGTTGATCCAGGCGGTGGCGGCTTCCCAGGCCGGCTGACGGCCAGCGCAGAAACGGCCCGGGAGCAGGGGCGGTTCGCCCAGAGCAGCCAGAAGGCCGTGGGCGAGGCCGGTCTCGCTGGTGGTGCCCGGGCCGGGGTGCAGGGTGATCCGGCCGGACGGCGGATGGTGGGCGGCCAGGGCGGTGTGCGTGTGGACCGCGTCGTCGCCCGGGTCGAGGACCACGGCGACGGACGGTGGCACGGCTGGCGGCATGGTGACGTGGTGGTCAGGCGAAGCGGCTGAAGGCCCAGCGCAGCAGCTCCTGAGCCACCCGGGGGCGGCCGGTGCGGGCCAGGGCGGTGCGGGTGTGGGCAGTCAGCTGGGCCCAGGCGCGGAAATTGCCGTGCGCGGCGTGCTGGTCGGCGAACGTGATGTCATCGGGGTCGGCGTCGGCCCAGACCGGATGAAACAAAGGAATGGCCTCCAGGACCTCGCCGGGGGTAAGGCGGGTGAAGTGCTGCCAGATGAAGATCCGGGAGGACAGCATCGGTTCACGGCGCAGCACGGTGTGGCAGCCCTCCCCGCCGACGAAAATGATCGCGAGCTGGGTTGAGGGTTCGTCCCACAGGTAGCGGAAACACTCGAACGCCTCCCCGTTGAGCCACTGGGCCTCGTCGACGAGGAAGGTGCGGGGGCGTTCGGCCAGGGCCGTCTTCAGCAGGCGGTCGAACTCGCTGGGGTGGCGCGGTGGTTCCCCGGCCAGGTCGAGCGCGGTGAACAGTTCGTAGCGCACCGCGCGGGCGGTGGGCCGGGCCCGGAAGGTGATTTTGCGGACGTCCTCGCCGGGTCCGAGTGCGCGCAGGCAGGTGTTGACGGCGAGGGTCTTGCCGAAGCCGGCGCCGCCGTGGATGCACATCATGGCCCGCGCGGTGACCGTGTCGGTGATGTTCTCCCGGGCGGTGAGCAGGGCGCGGGCGGTGAGCAGGGCGCGGGTGGTGACCACGGACGCATCGGGCAGGTCGACGTACTGGTAGGTGGCCGCGGTCACGAGGCATCTCCGTCTTCGTCGGCGGTGGCAGGTGCGGTCCGCCCGTCGCGGCCGTCCGGGGCGGAAGCGCCGTCACGGCCGGACGGGTACCGGATGGGCGGGCCTGGCGTGGTCAGCGCGGCCAGGGAAGCCGGGGTGCGCCAGTCGGCCGGAGGCGCGGCGGGCGGGATGAGGTCCGGCATCGCGAGCTGCGCGAGGTCGGTGTCGGCAGTCCGGGCGAGTCCGGCCTCGGCCTGCGCACCGGTCAGCGCGCCGAGCCGCTGGGGTGCCTCGGGCTGGGTGGCGGTGGCGTAGCGCTCGCGCTGTGAGGCCTCCAGGTCCTTCTTCAGGCGGCGGGCGCGGGCGGCCCGCGCTCTTCGTACGGCGCTGATCTGTTCCTCGGTGGCCTGGTCGGCCAGGTCCGCAGGCCCTAGGTAGCGGCCGGTGGCCGCGCGGTAGACCTCGATCCGATGATCATGGTGGGGCATGAACCGGACCCGGACCCGGATTCCTGCCTGCCCGGTCATCCACGGACCCACGTAGTCGCGTTTCCTGAAGCGGACACCGCGGGTGGTCAGCGTGCGGGTGCCGGCGTCCTCCAGGGTGAACGTCCACAGATCCGCGGCCGGCACGTCCCGCAGCGGGGTGAGATCGTCCTGCCACGCCTCAAACGGGGTCCTGCCCCCAAGCGGCGCGGGGCGATGCCCGGTGTTCCACCACAGCGTCCAGTCCAGCAGCCCGGCGGTGAAATCCCCGAAGCCGAGCAGCACCTCGTCCTTCGGACGGGAAGCACGCTTACCGGGGCGCGGCTGGCGGGCATAGCCGGGCAGCGCAGCCAGGAACATACTCCCCACCACCCGGTTCAGGCCCTCCACGGTGCCCTCGAGGTGGGGGGTGCAGGCGGGCAGACCCTCCACCGTCACGTCCAACAGACCGAACGCGGCGGTCACCGTCCTGGACAGGAAGTCCTTGCCGCGGTCCACCCGTACCTTCTCGGGCAGGCCGCCGAAGGGACCATAGGGTTCCCCGCGCAGGACGGCGGAGCGCAGCGCGGCCAGCACCGACTCCCGCGACGGGTCTCCCGGTGTGACCGCGACGCCGGTGACCGCGTTCGACGCGCAGTCGGTGAACCAGGTGATCCACAGCCTGCGGGGCTTGCCGCCGACCTCGACCAGCACCGGCCCCTGCACGTGGCCGGTCTCCCATACTTGGTTGCGCCAGCCCCGCGGCCGGGCCAGGAACACATCATGCTTGCGCGCGGCCCGCTCGCCACCGGCGAGTCCGGCCCGCTCCCCCGGCGTGAGATCCCGCTGGATCGCCCGGTGCAGCGTCGGAATCGACGGGGGTGGATCCCCCTTCGCCCTTGGCCGCTCGAGCGGCCAGCTCACGATGAACCGCCGCGACGTTGCCCTTCCACAAGGCCAGCAGGCCGCGCACTTCGGGAGTGACGGAGAAGCGGTCTTTGCTCTGGGCCCGCGCCCCGGGCTCCGTGCCCGCTGACTCGTCATGCTCGGCAACGGCAAGCCACCGCCACACCGTGCACTCGGTCACTTCCAACGACTCCGCCATCAGTCGGACATGCCGCGTTGTCAGCCCCTGTTCCTTCCGCAGGGCAAGCAGCCTGCGCACGGCAGGGCCGCGCAGCGCCGACAGGGAGGAAGAAGGCAGACCTCCCCGCACACCCCCGCCCTCCCCGTGCACGCCGGAGCGGGAAGCGCCCTCTGCCGGCCCGGCCGCGCCGCTCACAGCGGCCCCATGAGCCGCGCGCAGGCCCGCTCCAGCATCCGGCGGTCCACTACCGCCCGGCTCCTGCCATAGGACTCAGCAGTCAGGTGCGAGGTCAGCTTCGCCCAGGTCCGGAAACTGCCGTGCCCCACATGCTCGTCCACCCACACGACATCGTCCTCGCTCACGTCCTCCCACAGGGAGTGGAAGGCCGCCATCACGGTGGCCACCTCGCCCGAGCCAAGGCGCGGCACCAGCTCCCAGGTCAGCACCCGGGAGGCAAGCGCAGACACCCGGCGCAGCGCCCGTTCACTGCCCGCACCCGCCAGCACGAGTGCCGTGTCCGTGTCCAGGTGGTCCCACAACCCGCGCAGAAACCCCAGCGCCGGCCCCCGAAGGCGCTGAGCCTCGTCCAAGACCAGCACACGAGGCTGCCGTAGCGCGTTCACCAGCATCAGATCCGCCTCCCCCGCCCCGCGCGGCAGACGCCTGCCCAGCTCAAGGGCATCCGCGAGCACCCGCCGCAGCTCGGGAACCGTCGGATGCACACCGACATGGACCCGACGGACCCGGGCCGGGTGCGGCAGCTGGAACAGGGCGTACTGCAACGCGACGGTCTCGCCCTGGCCGGCGTCGCCGTACAAACACACCACCGCCCCCACCACGGCCGCGTGCGCGACCGTCCGCAGCACCGACCGAACGGCAGGTGTATGCACCACCTGCGCACCCGGCATCAGGACCGGGACCTGCGCCAGATGCTTCTGCTCCCGCAGAAAAACCTGCCCGCCGGTACCTTGGCCTGCCACGACGTTCAAGCCCAGCCCGCTGAGCGGATCGGGCCCGCGTGGCCCGGCCACCCCAGGCTCCCGCTCGACCATCAACGCCCGGCCCGCCCGGCGGTCCCCGCGGATCACCCGGCGCAGTGCCGACCCCGACGGAACCGACGCCCCACCAGCCGCGGCCAGCCGGCGTCTCAGCTCAGCGACATACCCTCCAACCTCGCCCAGCAGCGCCCACACCTCGTCCGACACCGCATACCCCTGCCGGACCGGCGCCTCCACCTGCCCGGTCGTCCTGGCCTGCTCCAGCCAGCGCCACACCGCACGCTCGGAAACACCCACCGCCTCAGCGACCGCACCCACATGCCTCATGGCCAGCTCCCCCGCCTGCTGCCGCTCCAGCAGACGACGCACCACCAACCCCCTGGGCACCACAGCCCCACGACCGGCCCTTACCTCTTGATCCACCCCACGACCACACCGACCGAGCCCACCTCACCGCATAAGAACTCTCGAAGCTGAGACAACATCAGCTGCCATACGACAAAGCCCCACGACAGCGATCCCACCCATCAATCTCTCACCTCACGACAGTGGCCTGCCCACCCGTAAACAGCCACTGACCAGCACCGACACAGCACACCACCAGACCAGCACCACCGACTCGCACCATTACTGACCCCAAACCGAGAGGTCGCACTCAAAACGTGACGGCAACAAGCCGTCTATCCGTCACGGAAATACCTTCCCGGCACAGATTTCCGTGACGCTTTTCCGGTCGAATTCCGTCACGAAATAGCCACCTCAGACGCCAACTTGGGCTCCGTGTCGGCTACGCAGCCCGTCACGCCCACGCGTCCAAGAGACAGCCCGCGCGGGCCGCCAGTGCGCGGACCGTCACAGGCCGAACTCCAGGTGCTCCACGTCGGTGAACTCCACCTCCAGGCCGTAGGCGCGCCGCCGCTGTCGCGGAAATACACCTCGCCGAGGGGTTCGGCGGCTGCCTGCCGCAGCTGGTCGTCGGTGGCGCCGGCATCCTGCGCCCGGAAGAGACGGGCCGGCTCTTCAGTCCCACCTCGATATCCCACCCGGGAAAAGAGTTCCGCCGCGGGGACTAAGCGGAATCGTGGTGAGCGCCACGTTTCACCCGCTCGGCCGAACTGATCGTCATGGGAACGGACACCGGGAGTCCTAGTACTCCAGTGTGGTTTCGTGAGCTATCCAGTGGCTTCGTCGGTGGATCGCCGTCTGTAGTGGCTTTGTCGAGCTGTCGTCTGGTGCCGTC
>NZ_JBIALO010000067.1:0-12570 GCF_042873595.1 Streptomyces sp. NPDC004629
GACATAAGACGCCGCATGCCTCCCTCACCCCGAGCGAAACCATGCCTGACCAGCAGAAATCAGCGAATCACGTTCGGTTGAGATACGGCTTCTCAGCCCGCCGCCAGCACTTGATTGCACCTGCTCCGCTGGGACGAGCGTCAGGTGCGGGAGATGTGAGACTTGACTCTCATAATATGTGAGAGGAAACTCTCACGTCATGGATTCTGGTAATCGTCTGGGCGACATCGAGATCACTGATCCGCAGGCGATGCGGGCGCTGGCGCACCCAGTGCGGCTGGCGATCCTCGAACGCCTGCAGCGGCACGGGCCGGCGACGGCGACGCAGCTCGCGCCTGATGTGGGAGCAACCCCGTCAGTGGCCAGCTGGCATCTGCGGCATCTGGCGAGCTTCGGGCTGGTCCGCGATGCCGAGCCCGGCCCGGACCGTCGCCAGAGGCGGTGGGAGGCGGTGGCGCGGGGCTTCCGGTTCGAGGCGCCAGAGGATCCGGACGATGAGGAGGGCTGGTCGGCTGCGCGGGTCCTGTCCCGGGAGATGTTCCTGCGCTCAGGCGACCTGCCGAACCGGTGGGCTGCCGAGGTCGAACCCAAGCTCGAACCGGTGTGGCGGCGGCTTGCAGGCCTGGCCAACACCCGTGTCGTCGTCTCCACCGACGAACTCGCCGCCATCGAGGACGCGATCGAGCGCATTCTCGCCCCCTACGTGATGCGTGATGAGGCCACGCGGCCGGCCGACGCCCGTGGCGTCAGGCTGCTGCGTTATGCCCTGCCCGAGGGTGCCGAGGGTCAGACCGGCGAGACGCCATGAGCGCGGCGGACCAGTCCTTACCCGTATCCCTGTGGCGTGATCGGCGGTTCCGTCGTTTCTGGGCCGGTCAGTCGATCTCGCAGTTCGGCGACCGGATCACCGAACTGGCCCTGCCACTGATCGCGGTGGGGGCGCTGCACGCTTCGGCCAATCAGGTGGCGTTGCTGACCGCGCTCATCTGGACCCCGAACCTGCTCGCGATCGTCCTCGGCGCCTGGGTCGACCACCGCGTCCACAAGCGGCGCCTGATGATTCTCGCCGACCTGGTGCGGGCGGCAGTGCTGCTCTCTCTCCCCGCCGCCTATCTCACGGGGGCAGTGACGCTCGGCCAGTTGTATGTCGTGGCCTTGCTGACGGGCGCGGCTGGGGTGCTGTTCAACACTGCCTATCCGCCTTTCTTCGCCCACTTGGTGCCTCGCTCCTCCTACGTCGACGCGAACAGCAAGCTCAGTGCCAGCCGTTCAGCGTCGTACGTCGCTGGACCGGCGATCGGTGGTGCTCTGATCCAGGCGTTGGCCGCTCCGGTCGCCGTAGTCGTCGATGCCCTGACGTTCCTGGCGTCTGCGGTTCTGGTCGGTCGAGTTTCGATCGACGAACCGTCAGCCGCCCACGACCAAGCGGCAACTTCGCTGCTGCGGCGTGCCAGGGAGGGACTGGTGTTCATCATCCGTCACCCGGTGCTGCGGGCGAGTCTCGGATGCGCGGCGACCGTCAACTTCTTCACGTTTGTCGCGGGCAGCGGGCTGATCGTGCTGTTTGCCAGCCGAAACCTCGGACTGACCGCGGGGGTCATCGGCATGGCGTTCGGGATCGGCGCCACCGGCTCGCTCCTCGGCGCGGTGATCGCCCCGAAGATCTCGCGAAGACTCGGCGTGGGCCGCAGCATTGTCTTGGGCTCCGTGCTGTTCCCGGCACCGATCGTCATCGCCGCTGCTGCGGGCGGCCCCCTCTGGGCTCGCGCCGGAGCCTTGGCGGTGGCCGAGTTCATCTCCGGAGTCGGCGTCATGCTGTTCGACGTCAACCTCAACTCCCTTCAAGCGGACGTGATCCCCGATCGCATGCGCAGTCGAGTCGCCGGTGCGTACAGCACGATCAATTACGGCTTACGCCCTGTGGGCGCCGTCTTCGGAGGTCTCCTCGCTACCCTCGTCGGCCTCCGGGCGACCCTCCTCATCGGGGCCGTTGGCGGAGCGCTGTCCCTGCTCTGGCTGCTGCCCTCGCCGATACCGCGCATCCACTCCCTGACTCCCGACAATCCGGTAGCTCCAGACAGCGACACGGACGCGCGACCATTGCCTTGCTGATCACCGGAGAACCACCCGGGTCCAGGCCAAGGCTTCCCAGACCCGACTGCCCGAAGATCGCTGTCTGGGGCCGGAGAGCTCGTTCCCGTTCGGCCAACAGACTCGTTCGAAGCGAGGGATCGTGCCTTACATGCCTGGAGGCGTGCGAGTCATCTGACTCGGACCAACACTTGACAGCTATAGATAACTCTGGACGCGCGGGCCGAACATCGCATCTTCACCGGGCTGCGGGACCTGGCCAAGGACCGGGCGATCCTGCTGATCACGCACCGGCTCGCCAACGTCGCCATCGCGGACAAGATCATCGTTCTCGACCAGGGACGCATCGTCCAGGAAGGCTCGTACGAGGAGCTCACCCGCGAGCCGGGGCTGTTCCGCTCCCTGTGGGAACTGCAGCAGCGCACCACCGGCGAGGCAGCATGATCCCCGGCCCCCCTCAGTCCCAGTCCGCGCACTCACCAGCCGGCAGCGCCTGGCCGGCGGACTTCACCGCGCACCGGGTCGGCGCCGGCTGCCCGATGTGCCGAAACGACTTCGACGCCGACGACATCGGCTGGGGCCTGCTCGTACGGCGCGGTGAGGTCAGCAACGCCTACCTGTGGCGCAGCGGCCAGGTCCGCGGGTATGCCGTCGTGATCTACACCGGCCGTCATGTCGCCGAACCCACCGAGCTGGACGAGGAGGAGGCGGCGGCCTTCTGGCGCGACGTCCTGGCCCTGGGCCGCGCGGTGGAGGCGCTCTACGAGCCGCTGGAGATGAACTACCTGCTGCTGGGGAACCAAATCCCGCACGCCCACTGGCACTGCGTTCCGCGACGTGAAGCCGGAACGGACCCGGCGCCGGGCGGCCCGCTCCCCTTTGACGCGCTCGATCTCGGACTGCAGGACGAGGAGCAGCTGCAGGCGGATGCCCGAGCACTGCGCCAGCTGCTGCCTCCCTCCGGCCGACCGGGGGCGCCGCGATGATCGGCTCAGGGTCGGACGTGATGGTCGTGGCGAGGATCCTGACGCTGTTCTACCGGATTGTCCCGACCTTGGTCGACGAAGGTCCTGCGGGGACCGCCACCCGCAACTACGTGGCCCGGGACAGCGACGGAGCCCGGTGGTTCGTGAAGGCCTACCCGGCGGGCACCGATCTGGACGCGGAGGGCCAGGCGCTCGAGCTCGGCGAGTTCGCGCGGCTCGGCCGGATCCCGGTGCCGGTAGTGCGCAGGACCCTGGAAGGTGACCTCATCGCGGCCGCCGGCGACATGGCGGTGTCGGTTGCGGCGTTCGTCGAGGACACGGAGACGGCGGAGGGCGGCCTGTCCGGCGATCGGTGGGCCGCGGTGGGCGAGACCGTCGGGTGCCTGCACCGGACCCTGGCCCGGCACCCGGCCGGGCCTCCGCGCCGTGTGCCCGCCCGGGAAGTCTGCGACGTGAAGCGGGCCCGCCAGCGCCTTGACCGGCTACTCGTCCTCTTCGCCAAGAGGCCGCCCACCTCGGGCTTTCCCTCCTGGGCACGGGAGACCGTTGCCCAGCGGCTCGACGCGCTGCCTGCCGTGGCCGCCATGATCAAAGGGCTGCCGACGACGTTGACGGTGCAGACCGTCCACGGAGACCTGGCCTCGCCCAACCTACTCCTTCGCGGGCAGCAGGTAGCGGCATTGATCGACTTCCGGCCGCCCGGTCACCGCAGCCCCGCCTGGGAGCTCGGGCGGATCGTCCTGGACCCGCGCACCGTCCTGGCGCAGCCGCAGTGGCCTACTGGCCTCGCCGAAGCTGTCGCTGCATACCGGGCAGCCAACCCGGCGCTGCCGGCCGAAGAGCTCCTCGCCGTGCCCCGCCTTGCCGCCGGATACCTGGCCTGCTCGGTGTATCCCCTGTCCGAGGCCGTCGACGACCCGGCCGCCGTCACCCCCGAACTCGAGGCGTACGGCCGCAACCGGCAGGCGGCCATAGCCGAGCTGTGCGAGCGCCTGCCGGAAGCCGAGGAGGTGCTCCATGACTTCCTCCACTGACCCCTCCTCCTCTCCCGGCACCCGGCCGTCGTTGTGGCGGCACCGCAACTTCCGCCGCTACCTGACCGGGCAGGCAGCCAGCGTGACCGGCAGTTCGATCAGCAGCATGGTGATCCCCGTGCTGGCGGTGCTCGAACTGGACGCGACCACCGCCGAGGTCGCCTGGCTGACGTTCCTGGGCCAACTGCCGCCCGCACTGCTGGCATTGCACGCCGGGGCTCTCGCCGATCGCCACTCCAAGCGGAAGCAGATGATCGTCGGTGATCTGGTCAATGCCACCTCGCTGGTCAGTGTGCCGGTGGCGGCCGCGCTGGACTGGCTTTCCCTGCCCCAGCTGATGGTGGTCGCGGCCGTGCAGGGCGCGGCGGGGGTGCTGCATGATGCCGCCGCGATCAGTCTCCTGCCCAGCCTGGTCGACCGGTCCCTGCTCCAGCGGAGCAACAGCCGGATCGGCGGGCTCTTCGCCGTTGCCGCCACCGCGGGCAGCAACCTCGGCGCCGCTCTGACCGCGTTCCTCGGCCCGGCTCGGGCGCTTCTCGGGGACGTCTTCTCCTACCTCATCAGCGCCTGGTGTACCGCGAGCATCCAGGCCCCAAACAGCCCCCGGCCAGCAGCGGAGGGCCGTCGTCGGCTGCACGCCGAGATCGGTGAGGGCCTGCGTTACGTGAACGGCGACCACCGGCTGCGCACACTGACCCTTGTCAATGCCACGACGTCGTTCGCCCTGGCGCTCCTCAATACCTTGTGGGCGCTGTACCTGCTCCGGTCCCTCGCCATGGGAGCGACCACCTTCGGCGTGGTCCTGGGACTCGGGGCGCTGGGCGCGGCGGCCGGGGCGCTGGGCGCCCCGGCACTCGCGGCGCGGTACGGGCCCGGGCCGATGATGCTCGCCGCGCTCGCGATCACCCCGCTCACACAGAACCCTCTGCTCCTCGCCTCCCTGGGCCTGGTCTGGCAGTTCGCCATCGGTGCCGCCCTGTTCCTTCAGCTGGCCTGTGCCGGGGCCGCGGGGACGACCCAGCGCACAATTCGCCAGGTCGTCACCGCCGACGGCATGCAGGCCCGGATGCAGGCCGTGAGTACCTGGCTCACCTCCGGTGCACGGCCGGTAGCCGCGCTCCTCGCGGGCGGGCTCGGCACATGGATCGGTGTGCGTCCCACCCTGGTGGCCGGTACCTGCCTCCTCGTCATCCCCCTCGTAGTCCTCTACCGCTCCCCGCTGCGCAGCCTGCTGGACATGCCCGGCTCACCCACCGCGACTTCTCCTTCAGCCGAGGCCGTCACACCTCCGACGCCGTCGGTGCCGATCGTCCCCAATCCCGCAGTCGCCGTGGATGTGCAGCACGACCGCTCTTCGAAAGGTGGCCCGTGAGCATCCACCTGCACACGGCCCCTGGCCCGGAGTCGTCATCGGCGGGCCCCCCGCCAGGCGCGCCCCTCTCTCACAGCCCCTACATCCCGTCCCACACGTCCCGAGGTGATCACGTGCCGCCGTCCCGCTCTGATATCCGCGCGACCATCGAGACCTATCTCAGTCGGCATACCGAGGAACGACAGTCCCTGGGAGAGCTGTTGGCTGTCCTCGATGGCGCCGAGGAGCCGTCCAGCCGCGCCACGCTGCCCGGACACGTGACCTGCAGCGCCGTGGTCATCGACCGCGACCGCCGGGTGCTCCATATCGGCCATCGGTTGACAGGGCTGCGGCTTTGCCCCGGCGGCCACGTTGAGGAGGATGACCGTACGCTCCTGGCCTCTGCCGTGCGCGGGGTGTGCGAAGAGGCGGGGCTGCGCCCCGGCGACCTGTGCCTGACCCCGCAGTTCCTCGCCGAGCCGATCGACGTGGATGTGCATGACATCGACGCCAACCTGGCCAAAGGCGAGGCCGCTCACCAGCACGTCGACGTCCGCTTCGCGTTCTACCTCACCGCCGGACAACCGCCTGCGCTCGCTCTGCAGGACAAGGAGGTCTCCGGGGCCCAGTGGCTCCCGTACGCCGACGTGCGCTCGCCCACACTGCGGGCCAAGCTCCTCGCTGCCGAGCCGCACGGCCTGGATGGCCGCCCGGAGCCCGTCAGCGCCAGCGCCCTGATCCACGACGGAGCCGGCCGGTACCTCCTTCATCTACGAGATGACCGCGAAGGCATCTGGGAGCCCTGGGTCCCGGCCCTCGTGGGAGGCAAACGGTCGCGGGACGATGCCAGCCTCGAGGCGACACTGCGGCGCGAGCTGGCAGAGGAGACTCCGGGCCTGGATCCCACGGGCCTGATGCCGTTCGCCGTCCAGGAGGCGACGAGCGTCGACGGCCTTGCCGTTCCCATCAGCGTCTACGCCGGGCACTGGAGCGGTGATGCCGAGGCGGTGGATCTCCGCGACGGTGTCCTGCTGACGTGGTGCACCGTGGACATGCTCGACCGGCTGCGCCTGAGCCCCGGGCTTGAGACACTGATCCGGCGGCACGCGGCCGAAGCGGCCGAGCACCCCTCGGCGATTGAGCCAGCGGACGGCACCGGCCCGCCGGCCGACGAGGCTCCGCCGGGGACCGAGCTGCACATCGTGGGTGTCCACCTCCATCTCCAGGACGCCCAGGGTCGGATCCTTCTCGGCCTGCGCCACCCGGACTCCACGTATGCGCCAGCCACTTGGCACTTCCTGGCCGGCCACTGCGAGCGGGAAACGGCGATCGACTGCCTGGTACGCGAAGCGAAAGAGGAAGCCGGCCTCACCATCGCGCCCGAGGACGTCGATCTCGTCCACACGGTGCACCACGTCGACTCCCCCGACGCCCGGCCGAGGATCGCGCTCGTCTTCCAGGCCCGCTCCTGGACCGGCGACCCGGAGGTCCTGGAGCCCGACCGGTGCGTGGAGTGGCGATGGTGGACACCGCAGGACCTCCCGCCCGCAGTCGTGCCGTACACCCGCATGGCGATCGACGGAATCCTTCGGGGGCGCCCGTACTCCGAGCAGGGCTGGGGCGAGCGATGAGCACCCTGGACACCTGTCCCGCCGCCGACCCGGTCGGCGAGGCCACGCCGACCGATGCGGAAGCGGATCCGCCAGCCGCGCGGGCGGCGATGGTCGCCCGGCTCGGGGAGGAAGGGTCTCTGCGGCCGGGCCCGGTCCGCGACGCCCTCCTCACGCTGCCCCGCGAAGTGCTGATGCCGCAGGCGTACGTACGGCGCAGCGCGCCGGGCGAGGAGCCGCCGCGGTGGGATCTGCTGGACTGGGCGTCGCCGCACGACCGCCCCGAGCTGCTCGGGCTGCTGTACGGCGGGGCCAGTGTGCTCGTCCAGCACGACGGGGAGCCGCTGCTGGGCCGGGCCCGCGGGACGCGGTCGGGGGCGTCGATCACGTCGATGTCGACGGTGATGGGTTTGACCGCCGAGCTGCTGGAGGAGCTGGATCTGCGCCCGGGTCTGCGGGTGCTGGATGTCGGGACGGGCGCGGGGGTGACCGCCGCGGTGGCCTGCCAGGTCTGCGGCGACCAGGGGGTGGTCACCCTCGATCGGGACCGGCACCTCACCGCCGCGGCCGCCGCCCGCCTGGCCGATCTCGGCTTCCGGCCGCAGGTGGTGTGCGGTTCGGGCGAACAGGGCGTCCCGGGCCGGGAGTTCGACCGTATCTTCGTGTCGTACACGGTGGAGCGCGTGCCGACCACGCTGGTCGAGCAGCTCGCGCCCGGGGGCAAGCTGCTGGCGCACGTGACCAGCGCGTCCCCGTCGTGGCCCGGCCTCGCCGTCGTCGGGCGCACCGCCGAGGGGCGGATCACGGCGGAGCTGCGGGCCGTGGAGTTCGCCCACCGGGCCGGGCACGGCATGGACCGGATCTGGCTCAGCGAGGAGTTCCGGCAGCGCATGGCCGCCGAGCCCGGCGCGTGGACCCAGCGGAGCAAGCTGGCACCGCCCGCGGACACCGACCGGGGCCTGTGGCTCGCGGCCGACCACCTCCTCGGAGGTCTGGTGCGGGACTTCGGCGCTGAGCACCTGTCCATCGGCGCACCCAGCTGCGGATCCTGGATGCGCGCGGAGCCGGTTGGCCACCGGCGCTGGAATGTCACCGTCCAAGGGCCGCGGGACATCTGGAAAGAGATCCAGGACCTCGCCGACCGGTGGCGGGCCGCACGCTCCCCCGACCGCTACCGCCTCTACTTCGACGCGGACGGCGGGCAGCGCGCCGCGTCCGAGTGCGGACGCCTGTCCTGGCACCTATCCGCCCCCCACCCGCTCGATGAGGGAGCCACCCCGTGACCTACCCCGAGGGGCCCCTTCCGGGCCTTGCACCGGAGCAGGAGACCATGTTCGAGGGCGCGGCGTTGACCTACTCCCGCCGCCGCCCCGGCCTGCCGGACGCGGCGGTGCGCCTGCTCGCCGACACGCTGCGGGGCCGGCCGTCCCCGGTTCTGCTCGACCTGGGCACCGGAACCGGGCAGGTGCCCTTCGCGCTCCTGTCCGCCGGCGCTGACCTGACGCACATCGAAGCGGTTGACGTCAGCCCGCAGATGCTGCATCAGGCCAGTCAAGCCCTCACTCCCGTGCTCGGCCACTGCACCCTCACCCTGGTCCACGCGACGGCCGACGCCTACGAGCCGCTCGCAACGCTGCCGGGCGAACCGGACTCCGGCCCGGACCTGATCACCTTCTGCCGGTCCTACCACTGGATGAACGGTGAGGCGGTCCTGGAGATGGCCGATGGGGTCGCCACACCGGGCGCCGCAGTGGCGATCACGGGCGACGGGAGCCTGTGGACCCAGGACGCCGACTGGACCCGTGCGCTGCGCGAGTTGATCCAGCGCTACCTGGGCGCCGAGCGCCGGGCGGGCGCCCGCCGTTCCTACGCCGAGCCCCGCCGCTCGTACGAGGAGGACCTCGCCGCCTCGGCGTTCGACGACGTCACCGAACATCTCTTCCCGGTGACCCGCACGGGGGCGCCGCAGGCAGTGCTCGACTACCTGCGCACCACGTCCTTCGCCGGGGCCGGCCTCTTCGCAGAGCGGCACCAGGCGTTCGAGGACGAGGCCCTTGCCCTTCTCCACGCGCACGCGGTGGAGGGGTCTCTGGTCGAGGAAGCGACGTTCAGGGTTCTGCTCGCCCGACGTCCCGAGGGAGCGCGATGAGCGGCGGGCAGCGGCACACCGAGCCAGTGGACGTCCACCTGATCCTGCGCCGGGAGACCGCCGACGGGCCGCAGGTTCTGCTGTCGCGGCGGGCCGGGCAGGTGTACGCCGCCGGCTTATGGCACCTGGTCTCCGGGCACTTGGACGGTCCGCACGAGGACGTGGTCACCGCCCTGATCCGCGAGGCGCGGGAGGAGAGCGGTGTCGTCATCGACCCGGCCGACGTGCGGGCCGCCGTGACCGTGCACCACCGCAGCCCCGGAGGTGCCTCCCGTACCGGGTACTTCTTCGAGGTCCGGCGGTGGAAGGGCGAGCACGAGATCGCCGAGCCGGACGTCTGCGACGCGATGGACTGGGCACCCCTTCACGCCCTGCCCGCCCAGATCGTGGCGTACTGCCGTGCGGGCCTGGACGCCTACACCGCCGGCGCGCGCCTCGCCGTGCACTTCCAACTGCCCGGCGACAGCATCGCCTTCGACCCCGGCGCCGACCGGCTGCGTCTCGTGCCGGACATGACCGGCCAGGCGTCTGCCGCCCGTCCCGACGCTGCGGTCGTGGAGTTCGCGGAGCGGACGGTCGGCCGGATCGTGCAATGGACGGACACCTCATGGGCGCGCGAGGAGAGCCGGGTGTGGCGGGTCCACGGCGTCCAGGGCGGCGCCTGGTACGTGAAGGCGCACCAAAACGAGCGGTTCCACGGCCGGGAAGTGCGCGGGCTACGGACGTGGGCGCGGGAGCTGGGGGCGGCCGCGCCCCGGCTGGTCGCCGCCGACGAGACCCTGCGGGCGGTGGTCCTCACCGCGGTGCCGGGCCGCCCGCTGCACGGCGCCGTCCTTGCCCCGGACCGGGAGAGGGCGGTCTTCCAACGGATCGGCGCGCTGGCCCGACGCATCCACCACGCCTCTCCCCCACGGCCCGCTCCTGTCGGCAGCGGCCCCGCCGTCGCCAAGGCCGAACGGCACCTGGCCGGAGCACGGTCTCATCTACTCCCGGGTGATGAGGAATTCGTCCGTGAGCTTGTCCGACAGGCCGAGGACCTGTCACCGCTGGAGTGGGTGGAGACCCACGGCGATTTCCAGCTCCGCAACATCCTCGCCGCCCCTGGCACCGCCGACGAGACGGACGACCGTGAGGTCTTCGTGGCGGTGATCGACCTCGAGCGCAGTGAACCGGGACCAGCCGTACGGGATCTGGTCCGCCTCTCCGACGCCTGGGCCGGCCGCCCCGACCTCTTCGAGGCGTTTCTGGCCGGGTACGGCAGGCACCTGACCGCCGCCGAGCAGGCCCGCCTCGTCATCGACGCAGCTCTCGATTCCGTGAGCGCGATCGCGTACGGCGCCGCTCACGGTGACCCCGAGCTGGTCGAACGCGGCCGGCGGACCCTGGCCCGCCTGCGCGCCGAGCATCGCGCAACCCTCTCACCGACAGGAGATCCGACGTGAACGCCGACCCGGCACCCACTGCCACTGCCGCGACCGAGCCGCGCGACGCCGCCGGACAGCCGCCGGTCCGCGAGGCAACCCCCGCTGACGCCGAGGCCATCACCCGGATGCGCTCCGCATACGTCCTATCCGCACCGTTCACCGACGACTGGCTCCGGCAGTGCACGGACGAGCTGGCGCCACGGCTCACGCCGGGGGGAGACGCCCGGGCCTTCGTCGCCGACACCCCGGACGGCACGATGGCCGCCTGCGCCCTCGGCCTGATCCACCCCGTGCTCCCGGCCCCGGCCTACCCCCGGGGCCGGGCAGCCCGCGTACAGCTGGTCGCCACGCACCCGGACCACCGGCGCCGCGGTTACGCCCGGGCCGTCGTCTCCGCACTCCTCGACCACCTCGCCGACGTCGAGGACGTCACCCTGTTCGAGCTGCACACCAGCCCGGAGGCCGCGCCCCTGTACCGGGAGTTCGGCTTCAGCGGCAGCCCGGCACTGATGCGGATGACCCGCCACCGTCAACGTGCCGGTGCCGTGCCCGGTGCGCAGCCGGACTCGACGTGGGTGCCGCCGCAGCAGTACGCCGACGCACTGCCCCGGGCTGCCGCGTACGTGTGCCTCTACGTCACCGACGAGGAGGACCGGCCGCTCCAACTGCACTCCGTCTACTCCCCCGGCCATCCCTGGCACATGATCGGCGGTGCGATGGATCTGGGCGAGCGGCCCTGGGACGCGGTGGTGCGCGAGTGCCGGGAAGAGACCGGCATGACCGCCGCGGGCCCGCCCCGGCTGTTGGCCACCGTGTTCGGGCAGCCCCGGGAGAGGCGTCCGTACAGCACTCTGCAGCTGATCTTCGACGGCGGTCGCCTCACCGCTGAACAGATCCGGGGCATCACCCTCAATCCGCGCGAGCACGACGAGGCCCGCGTCCTGCCCCTGGCCGAGTGGGAGGCCTTGATGCCGGCCCGCGATTTCGTGCGGCTGCGCGCCGTGGAGGAGGCCCGCCGCACCGGCGTGGCCGCATACGTCGACACCTGGGGGAACGCATGAGCATCGTCTTGATGTCCGACCGGAGAGTCGCCGCGATCCCCGTCCACGAGCGCGGGGAGGCCCTCCTCGACGCCCGCGTGCACGGCCTGATGGTCGACGACCGCAAGCAGGACGCTGCGGGCGCCTGGGCCCACGTACGTCAGGGCGTGCTCACGCGGCTCCAGCAGGCGCAAGCGCTGCTCCCCGGCAGTGTGCAGTTGCTGTTCATCGGGGGCTACCGGCCCCCGTCCCTGCAGCGCCGGTACTTCGAGGAGTACTCCGCCGAGCTCGCGCGCGCCCATCCGAACTGGAAGGCCGCCGCGATCCGGGAGGCCGCCAGCCGCTTCGTATCGCCTCCGGAGATCGCGCCGCGCTCCGCCGGCGCAGCCGTCGACGTGACGCTCGTTGACCATCGGGGCCGCGAACTGGACATGGGTACCCGGGTGAATGCGTCGCCGGAGGAATCTTCCGACGCCTGCTACACCGACGCCGCCAACCTGAGCGCCCGGGCCCGCACGAACCGGGCCACCCTGGGCGGCGCGCTGTCCACCGCCGGGTTGATCAACTACTGCACGGAGTGGTGGCACTGGTCGTTCGGCGACCGGTACTGGGCGTTGCAGACCCAGCAGCCGGCCGCCCTCTACGGCCCCGTCGAACTGCCCTGGCACCGCCTTTCATGAACGAGGAGCGACCTGTGGGATACACCCGGACTGACTGGTCCGAGCACTACAACACCGGGCGGGGCTTCCGGCGGCTCGGTGACCAGGAGAAGGGCCTGCTCGTCGAGCACGGGGTGTGTCAATTTAACGGCTGATCTTGGTTGTTGATGGTCAGTTGTTTCTCGGGGTCAGGCGGCCCTCGAAGGCGATCTGGAACGCGTTGAGG
>NZ_JBIALO010000068.1:0-10609 GCF_042873595.1 Streptomyces sp. NPDC004629
GACATCTGAGCAACTCTAAGGAGACGTAGCTGACACTGTCATCCACACAAAAGACCAGTTCAGCGTGGCTGCCGAGCGTGAAGGATCCAGATAACGGCCTGCTCGTCCGTCAGGAACTCGACCGCCACAACAGCTCTCCGAAGATCGGCTACAGCGGCCCTCGAAGGGTCCGACGCTCAATCACCCCAGGTCAAAGCCCCAACCGACCCGGAGAACCCTCAGCGCACGATCTGACACCGATGTTCCTGAGACCCGGGAACGCATGGACCGGGTGCCGGCCCGCGCACGCGCCCCGCGCAGGGCGCCGGCGCCCGGGATTCCCGGTGCCGGACCCTGGGCGGTCTCGGGGCCGAGGCGAATGGGGCCGCCCCGCCGCGAGGGGGTGGTGGCCCCGCCGCACGGCGGGGGCCACCACCCCCTCCACCGGCGGGTTTTCACCGCCGGACGGTCCTCCGGCGGCCTGACGACCGGGCCCCGCACCCGCGCCTAGCCTCACGGCCATGGCACTCAGGATTCCCTCGTTCGGCCCGTTTCCCCCGCTTGTCCGCCGCGTATGCGGCGGCCTTCTGCTGGCTGCCACGGTGGCGCTGACACCGGCCGCCGCGGCGGCCGGTTTCGTCGCGGCGGCGTTCGCGACCGCGAGCGTCTGGCTGCTGGCGGCCGCGGGTCTCGCCGTCGCCGCGGCGGTCGCCGCGCTGCTCGCCGGTGCGGCGTTCCGCCTGCTCGGCAGGGGTGGCCTGCGGGCCACGGCCGCCCTCACCGCCGTGCTGCTCATCGGTGTGACGGCCCTGGCCGCCGTCACGGTGTTCCGGCCGATGCCGGCCCCGGCCACGGGCCCGGTCCCGTCCGGTGTCCGTTTCTGGAACCTGCCGACCGGCTCCCGGATCGCCTACGTCCACGCGCCCGCCGCCGGCACGCCCCGTCCGACCCCTGTCATCTTCCTGCACGGCGGCCCCGGCACCCCGGCGGAGGGCGTGCCCACCGGCGGGCGGGAACTGGCCGCGCAGGGTTTCGAGGTCTACTCCTACGACCAGGTCGGCGCGGGCCGTTCCAGCCGGCTGTCCGACGTCACCGGCTACACCGTCGCCCGCCAGGTCGCCGACCTCGACGCGATCCGCCGGCTTCTGGGCGCGGACCGGATCGTGCTGGTCGGCCAGTCGTGGGGCGGCTCGCTGGCCGCGCAGTACCTGCGGGCGCACGCCTCGCACGTGGCGAAGGCGGTCTTCACGTCGCCGGGTGCCCTGTGGGGCCGGGAGTATCCCGGGTCCGAGGTCGGTGAGCCCTGGGACGACCTGACGCCGGCCCAGCGTTCCCGGCGTGACGACCTGGACAGCAGGCCCCGCCTGATCGCCGCGAGCCTGCTCCTCGGCGTCAGCCCGCGTGCCGCGCACGCCCTGGCCGGCGACCGTGAACTCGACCAGTGGATGCACGAGGTGGCTCTTGTCGGCAAGGACACCACGTCGTGTGCGGGGGCGGCGCCCACCGAGGCGCACAACAACCCGCAGGGCTTCTACAGCAACCAGATGACCGTCAAGGACTTCGAACAGCTCCCCGACCCGCGTCCCGTGCTGCGCACGGTGCATGTCCCGTCGCTGATCATGCGCGGCGAGTGCGACTTCGTCAGGCCCGAGGTCACTCAGGAGTACCGCCAGACCCTGCCCGACTCCCGGCTGGTCCACGTCCGGGGCGCGGGACACGCCATCGCACGTGCGCGGCCGCGCCTGTACACGGCGCTCCTTGAGGCCTTCCTACTGGACAAGCCCCTCCCGGCGCCGAAGCCCTGACCCGCGGACCGCGTCTTCATCGAGGTCCGCCGTCTTGGCGATCGGCCCCAGGATGCCCGCGTTGTTCACGAGCACGGTGATGTCACCGAACGCCGTCTCGGTCTCCTCCACGACGCGCCGCCAGTCGTCGGTCTTCGTGACGTCCTGCACCGTGTACCGCGCGTTGTCCCCGAGTTCTTCGGCGAGTTCACGGATGGCGGCCTCGTTGACGTCGGTGAGAGTGACTTTCGCCCCCTCCTTGATGAAGCGGCGGGCGTGCGAGGCACCCATCCCCCGGCCCGCTCCGGTGATGATCGCGACCTTGTTGTCCAGACGGGCCATGGCAGGGACTCCTTCGTCCTGTGGGGCACCCGACTTTCGGGACTTGATCCCAAAATATACTTGGAGGGTGCGTACGCCAGGTCAGGAGAGGTTTCTTCCGTTGAGCAGCGTCTGGAAGGCGTCGGTGACGGGGCGCAGTGCGTCGTCCAGCTCGCCGAAGTCGACCGGCTCGTCCCTGGTGGTCCAACGCCTGAGCACCGCGACGTAGGCGGCCTGCACGGCGCCGCCGATCGCGGCCGGGACGGGAGCGCCCGCGTCGAGTCCGGTGCGCTCCGCCGCGTAGCGGCTCACCGTCTCGGCCCACACGCGCCAGTGCGCGGCGGTCTCCGCGGCGAGCGCGGGGTCACGGTCCAGCACGCGGAAGCGGTCGAGCCATGAGTCCGGTGCCGCCGCCTGGGACAGGCGTGTCGACCGGACGACCGCCGATCGCACGGCCGCCATGACGGGTGCGTCGTCGGCGTCCCGCAGGGCCGCCCGCAGCCGCTCGACGGCGCGGTCGAACTCGCCCCACACGATGCCCGCCTTGGAGCCGAAGTAGCGGAACAGCGTCGAGCGGCCGACACCGCCGGCGGTCATGATGGCCTGGAGTGTCGTGGCCTCGTAGCCGTCGCGGAGCAACAGCTCGAAGGCGATTTCCTCAAGGGCTTCGCGGGTCGAGGCCGGCGGCCGTCCGCGGCGCGTGCGGGGGCTTGTCATCGTCCGAGCGTAGAGGAGTATTTTTGGTACCTGGTATCAGTAATGAGTCAGGAGCAGACGATGCGTGCATGGCAGTTCACCGACGTCGGGAAACCTCTCACCATGAGCGAGGTGCCGGCACCGGCACCAGCCGCCGGCGAGCTCGTCGTGCACGTCCGCGCCGCCGGACTCTGTCACAGCGACGTCGGATTCCTGGACGGCACGCTGACGCCGCTGCTGCCGTTCCGGCCCATCACGCTGGGTCATGAGATCGCGGGCATCGTGTCTGCCGTGGGACCTGATGTGACCGAGTTCTCCGTAGGCCAGAAGGTCGTCATTCCGGCAGCCATCGAAGGGCCGGGAACATCGCTGAACGGCGGGTTCGCGGACGAGGTCGTCGTCCCTGAACGGCTCGTCGTCGCGTTGCCCGATGGCGTGCCGTTCGATCAGGCGGCTGCCGCCACCGACGCAGGTCTGACCTCGTACCACGCGGTCTCCGTGCAGGGGCGCGTCTCTCCCGGCGCCCGCGTCGGCATCATCGGCCTCGGCGGGCTCGGTTCGCTCGGCGCGCAGACCGCGCTCGCACTTGGTGCCAGGCTTTTCGTCGCCGAGAAGAACGAGCGTGTGCACGACTTCCCCCGCTCGCTCGGTGCCGAAAGCGTCGCGAGTGACATCACGGACTTCGCCGGCGAGGGACTCGACGTGGTCATCGACTTCGCCGGGTTCGGGACGACCACCGACGGTGCGATCCATTCCGTCCGCCGCGGTGGACGGATCGTCCAGGTCGGCCTCGGTCGCGCGCGCGGCGAGATCGACCTCCAGGCGCTCACACTCAACGAGGTGGAGCTCGTCGGCTCGCAGGCCGGGACGAAGGAGGACTGCGTAGCGGTGCTGGATCTCGTCGCCGAAGGCAGGCTGTCCTCACGCATCACCGAGATCGGGTTCGAGGAGATCGCTGACGGAATCGGCCGCCTTGAGCGAGGAGAAGTGATCGGACGGCTGGTCGCCTCGTTCGGATGACGGACTCCGCGCGGGATGGTCACCCCTGCACTGCCCGGAAACGGCAGGAGCCTCATGGTGGTCGGGGCAGACCATGGCCCCGACCACGCTCCGGCCGCATCGCGCCCGTCCCCGACCACGACTGGTCAGCGCCATGCGGCCGCAGCGGGAGCCTCTGCCAAGAATGCCTACGTGTCCTGCCCGGGGCTGCCCGGGGGACGCCTTCGTGCCTGGCCGCGCCTTCACGGCCTTCCGTCCCGTGGCCTTCGGCGCTGTGTCCGGCTCCTGGTGGATGTCGGCATCGTCCTCGCCGCGTGCGGCTCGGGCTTTGTCCACGGACTCCTTGAGCACGGCCATCAGGCCCACCAGCTGCCCCGGCCTGGCCGGGTCGGGTGCGTCGGGGAGGCGGTGCCCTTCCTGCTTGGCCTCGATCACTGCGCGCAGGGCGTCGGTGTAGTGGTCGGTGAACTCGGGGCCGGTGAGGTTGCCGCGGTCCAGCGGCCGAACTTGGTGTCTCCCCCTGACAAGACCGCAGCCTTGAGCCCGGCAGCGATGCAGGCGCTGGGAATACGGCAGCCGCAGAACAAGTGCTCTGCGCCCGTACTGAGCAGGCCGGTCCGTTCACGGCCGTGCCACGCGAACTTGGCGACCGCGACCTTGGATGCGCGCTGGAGCGCCCGGAGCAGCAGCACGTACGGCTTCACGGCCACGGCGCCCTGCGGCTGAAGGTAGTAGCCGGCGCCGATACGGAGCGGGTCGACGGCCGCGGCCGGAATGAACGCCACCAGGTCGATGGCGCGTGCCGTGGTGAGCGGCAGGGATCGCAGTTCCTCCTCCGTGACGGGGATGCCCCGGCCGTCCGGCAGCTGATAGCCGCGCCCTATCTCCCCGTAGGTGACCTCGCGGTCCTCCGCTTCGCACCAGTACCGGTTGCGCACCCGGCCGCCGTCAGGGTGTGGATCCGCCGGAATCGGACGCTGTGGTTCTCGGTGGCACTCAGGACCGCGATCGGGACACTGACCAGCCCGAACGAGATGACACCGTTGACGATGGCGGGCATGGCACGCCCCTCCCGGGACCCCCGAGTACCTCCAGCGTAGAAGCCTGTTTGTGCCCCGGCACGGGAACGATGGGCCGGCCCCGGTACGGCAGACAGGCGCGACAGACCGTCGCGTCCACTTGGTCAGAAAATCGAACACGTGGCCTAATTAGGGGTGTGGAGGCCACCTCATTTCCCCGTGACCTGATCGAGCTCCAGGCGGAGTGGCAGCGCACTTACGCGGCGCTGGCTGTGCCGTGTCCGGTGCACACCGCCGTGCTGCGCCGCCGCTTGCAGGTTCTCTCCGGCCGGCTGCTGTTCCACCCGTACTGGTCGTGCGCGGGGGCGCCGGCGGCCCGGGCGGAGCTGCGTCGTCAGGCCCGCGGCCTGGGGGAGTTGCCATGACCCGGCTCCCGGCGGCCGGGCAGGTGCATCGGGTCCGGCTTCAGTTCGGGGCCGTCGGTCCGGCGGTCATCGGTGAGTGGGCCGACGGTGCGACCGCCCACCGGGCCTGGCATTCCTGGGTGGGGCTGTACGGCAGCGACCAGAGCGTCGTCATCCGGCTCGCCCGGGAAGCCGGGGGATCCGAGGACGTACTGATGGCGTGGGAGAACGGGCATGCCGCCGAGCGGAGGGACGGCGGCGGCAAAGTACGGCTGTTCAGCGGAGTCGCCCAGGGGTGGCAGTAGGTCGAATCGTTCCAGCCGGTACAGCACGTAAAGGCGGTGACGGAATGGATAATTCCACCTGCCGGACATGGTGAATCATGCGTTGATGTCCGCATTCACCCTTGGAAACCGGCGGGGCTGATTCCCGCCCGTGTGCATATGACGCTCACGTGACAACTGGTGAGACCTCAGTAACCGCTGGGGTCGCCTTGCCTGTCTTCCGACCGAGGGGAAGTTGATGCATTCGCTTGCTCCCGGGCGCGCTGTTTCGGCATGCCCGGAGGATGCGAAATCGATTTCTTCGTTGGTGCCTCCACGGTCGCCGTGATGGTCGCGACGGCACCCGGCCTGGCGGCGGCCCCTGAAACCAGAACGGTCCGGGCCGAAGCTCGTTGGCGGCGCCCCGGGAGATTGAGTTCTCGCGACGCCCGCGGGCGACGAAGTCTTCGGAGCTGAAGTCGAAGGCCCGGCTGAGCAACTGACGGACATAGACGGAGAAAAGTACGCAACGCGAAGAGATCCATTCGGGTCTCCTTAGCTGCAGGCTCACTCCTGGTCGGTGGTGTTGTCACGGGAGCCTACGCGGCTGACGTGCCCGCCGGCTCGGTAGTGAAGGCATCGGCTCCGGCACACGTGGCCGACGCCCGCGCAGACGGCAAGGCACTGTTCACCGGCCTGTACTTCGGCCAGGGAGCGGTCGGCGAGAAACTGTTGAAGAGCGATGCCTTCATCAATCCGTTCCGGGGCAAGGAGGCCGTGGAAGCCGGTGCGGCCGAGGTCGAGAAGGTCGCCAAGGTGCAGTCGGAGGACGGCACGGGCGTCGGCAAGTGCGCGGTCACCGTGAACGTCGTGGCGTTCGTCAATGGGAGGTGTGCAAGCTGAAGTTGCTGGTCTAAGGGCTGGTGTGCGTGGGCATCGGGATGCTCGTGCTGGTCGCTGGCAGGTGACTTTGGTGAAGATCGTCGGTCATCGGGCGACTTCGCGGTTCGTGAGGACCAGCAAGGCCCTGACCAGGGCGGTCGCCCAGGCGGGGTCGGTGCGCACCTTGCCGAGGACGCGCCAGTTCTTGAGGTGGGCAAAGCCGTGCTCGGCGGGTGCCCGGACGGCCGCCAGTGCCGTGTTGGACAGCTTCTGGCCTCGCGTCAGGGGCCGGTTCCTGGCGCCCTGTAGCCGGTGATCACCGCCGGGTCGGCGTCGGGGCCGCCGTCGTCGAGGCTGACGAATCCCAGGTCGGCGATGGCTCCGAGCCTGACTTCCCGCAGTTTCTGGGTGAGCTTGTCGTGCCGGCAAGCGGTGATCTCCGAGGTGCGCCCGGGGCGGGCCGCCGAGATCCACAGCAGCCGGCCTCGGTCGTCGCTGAGGGCGATCACGAGCGGGCCAGGGCCGTTCGTTTGACAGGCCCGCCGGCCACGCCACTGAGGGGGGAGGTTCGAGTTCCATCGCCTCCCGCCCCGTGACATTCGCCGAGCAGGCGCACTCCCTCAGCCATTATGGGTAGGTGTCGGTATCGTCCGTTCCTGCTCGATGGCCACAGTGGCGTTGCGGAGCCGGGCCCTGAGGAACGCGGAGATGGCTCGCAGCTGCGAAGAGTGGCTGTCGGCCAGGCGCTGTTCGTACGCTGCGGTAAGCGAGTCGGTCACGCCCAGATAGTTGATTCGAAGCTGGCAGCGGTTGCTGGAAACAGCCGCCCGCACCTCCGCAGTTGTCGCTCTGTTCCTGGATGTCCACCTGGGGTCACGGGCAAGCAGCAGCGGACTTGAGACGTATGTGCCGGTAGCCTTGACGTAGCAGCTGGCCCACCTGGCTGTGATGCTCTTGAAACGCGGATCACTTCTGACCTGATTCCCGGCCTGTTTCCGGAGAGTCAGCACATAGTTGAGGGCATCAGCTTCGCCGCCAGGTGACTGGCCGGCAACAGGACGGGACGCCCCCCGGGACAGCTTTTTCTGGGCCTCGCCTGAGCAGCCGTACTCAGCGATGGGTATCTTGTTGAAGATTTTCTCCTCCTTAGATACTGTCTCCGCCCCTTTCCCGGTCTGTGACCACCCGTTCAGCACCCGCAGAACGTCGTCGTCAGCAGGCAGATAGGCGGTATCGTCTGCGGCGCTCGGAGCGGAATGGAACCCGTAGGAACGGGCTTGGGTTTCGGGGACGAATCCGTCGTCCATCAGGGATCGTACCCGTGTCGTGACCCCACTGTCGGCTGGGATTACTGGCCTGGTGAAAGCGAAGCCGTACCGGCGCAGGCAATCACGAGCCACCAGGTCGACCGCCTGCGTGACGACCCGGTCTTCTGCATTGCTGAGAAGTGTGGAGTCGAGGGGGAAAGCAATCTCGCCATTCGCCGTCGGTGTCGGAACGGAAGCCAACCGAGGCCGCCCTGGAGACTCTGGCGTACCAGAACATCCACTCGCGAGGACGGTCACTGCCATGACCGCAATGAGAATCGTGTGCTTCGACACTGCCGGCGTCCTCATCAGGCAGGGATTCCGGGACTGGGCGCAGCCTGAAGGCAGCCCCGCCCCGAAGCCCTCTCGATTCGCGTTCCACGCGAATTATTCACGCCACACCGTACTTGTTGGAACCGCAGCCCCAAGCAACTTCCCTGTCCGAGGAATTTCCGACGCAGGCCGTTACCACCACTTCGCTGCCTTCTGCAACGTTCCAACTCTGGGACGCCCAGTCGTTGTTAGAGCCGTTTGTGTCCCACACGAACTTGATGGTCCTGCCCACCCCGAACAGGCCAACTCCCGACAGGCCGTCCTTCGCCTGATCATCGGCATTCATCACGTCGCCGCTGTGGTTCCACCAGGCGGATGAGCCGCGAGCATAATTTCCAGAGGGCTGCGCGTACGCTGGCGGCGAGTCTTCGCCTGCGGAAGCCGGCCCAACGACGGATGCAAGGACGCCCAAGGCTGAAACCGCAATGACGCTGATGCGAATTTTATTTATCGTCTGACAAAGCAATTGTGTTCTCCCACCTGGAAGCGCCCGCCGCTGCGGGCTCCGGCTCCTGACTTTCCTCAGCATGGCAGGGCTGCCAAGTCATGTCGTTAGCATCGCGTCCACGGTTTCTTAGCGCTGAGTCGACTCAATTTCAGCTGGGCTCGGGCGAAGTCGAGGACTCGGAGTGCGGGGCGCACCCCAGGGCCATTGCGTGATCGGTTTCTGTCCGGTTCCGTCAGGTGAGTCCGAGGGTGGGTAGAGGCCGGCGGTAGTCGCGGGCAGTTCGTCGGAGGGCTGCGGCGATGTTCTTCTCGCCGTTCTGGCGGTGGACCTGATGGCGAGGTTGCGCAAGGAAGCCATGATGCGGGGCAGTTGACCGGTGCGGACCTTGGAGTCGTCCTCGCGGAAGGTGCGGTCACGGACGTGGTGCAGAAGGATCTCGATACCCCAGTGGCTTCTGATCCACGAGGCGAGCTGAGCGCCGGATGCCTGGCCAGGCGGCAGGCTGGTGATCAGGTAGACGCGCTCGATGGTCAGCTTCCCGGTGGCCGGCTCCCGCCTCCGACGCACGATCTGGAGGGCCTGACGGGCGTCGGGGTAGTCGCCGGAACGCGGCCGTTTTCAGGCGGCGGATCTCGTCGCGGTGGTGGGCGCGGCTGCGGTCGTAGTGATCCAGACCGATGTCCCGCCAGGGCAGGCGGCGGACCCGGTCGTAGAGTCCAGGGTGGTTCTCTTTCACGATCACGAGGTAGTGAGCGCCACGTCGGCGCAGGTAGGCGCCGTGGTCGTGCTGGGTGTGCAGGGCATCGGCGGTGAGCATGGCGCCGGTCAGGTCGAGAGGGTCCAGCAGCGGGGCGAACGCCGGGATCTTGTTGCTCCTGTCGGCGAGCACGGTGCCGGTGTGGTCCATCGCCGCGAGGAGCGTCACCGCGCGTGTGGTGGCGGCACGCGAGCCGCGGACGGTCTTGCCATCGACCGCGATCGCACGCCGGATCGCGTCGGCAGCGTGTTCGCCGGGAGCGGGCTGGGCGCGCCGGGCGAGATAGCCGCCGACGGCCTCGTCCAGTGCGTCGCCGTCCACGCGTTCCAGGAGCCGGCGCATGTTCGCGAAGCAGCAGCGGTTGCACGTGGTGGACCGCGAGACGCTGGGAGTGTGGGCGGCGGGCTCACAGCCTCTGTGGGAAGTTCTGCGGGCCGTTCCGCCCCCTCGCCGTTCAACACCTCTGAGCTGAAAGACGGCTCGCCAGCTCCTGGCGTGGCTGACAGCACGACAGATCACACCCGGGGACGGTCCGGCATCCTGCCGCCGAAGTGCTCGGCGAGGTGTACTTCCGCGACAGCAGTCACCGTGCCCACGGCTCGGAGATGGATTTCACTGGCCAACCCCGCCCCATTGTCAGCTCAGCGGCCTGAAGCACAGTGCGGCAAAGGCGAGCTATGCACGCATCTTGTGACGGCGGATGAGGGAGATGGTGGTCCCGGCCGCGAGAACGGCAGCCGCGGCGCCAGCGCCGACCGCGGGATCGACCAGCGGGGAGTCCCCGATGGGCACGGATGTGGCGCTGTTGTTGTCACGGTTGCTGTCGGGCTCGTTCCCCGTGACGCTGGCATAATTCACGCGCGCGTCAAAGGAGGTGACTTCGATGACGGTGCTGGAGCCTGCGGCCAGCGGACCGCCCTTGCATTCCAGGTACCGTTGAGGGACACCCCCGTGCATGGGACCGTCGACGACGGCGCAGCGCGGGTCGGAGGACCTGAGGTCGTTTGGGGCCCCGGGGAAGGCGTGGCCCCCCATCATGTCGCGAACGGACCAGCCGGAGGACGGGTCAGGCCCGTTGTTCTTGATGGTGATCTGGTAACTGAACCTCCCATCCGGAGCCGGGGTCGGTCCGACCTTGGTGATGGACAGGTCAGCAGTCGCTTCTGCGGCAACGGCGTGCGGCGCTCCCAGCAACCCGAGCACTCCTGCAGCAGCACCCGCCGCCAGCATGAAGGTCAGCGGCCGATGCGAGCGGACACATGTCATGTTCTGCAACCCTTCCCACGCCTGAGAGCTTCTCCACCCGCGTGAAGAGGAATTACCTCTAGTACTCCAGTCTGGTTTCGCGATCTTGCGGCGGCCCCGGCTGGGAACGGGTACGGCCACCGCGTGATCATCGGTTGGTGTGTGGACAAAC
>NZ_JBIALO010000069.1:0-8742 GCF_042873595.1 Streptomyces sp. NPDC004629
CTGGTGCTGCTCGGTTCGGTTCGCACCTCCGAGCTACCAAGGGGCCCTGTCTTCATGTGCCTACCGCCAGAAGATCACCCCGGCGGGAAACCTGTTCGACTTGCACGTTCCATGATCGGTTGAGATACGGCTTCTCAGTCCAGACGGGCCAGCTACCTTTGGCCTGTGAACGACAGAGGCAGGTGGATCAGCGCGGCAGCCTGGCTTGCCGTCTGGTGGGGCCTGGCGACGGTAATGTTCCGCCTCTTCAGCCTGTTCATCGACGACTTGAAGAGCTGGACGACGTGCGCCGGGCTGGCCGCCGCTTCCGTCGCGACCGGAGAGCTATCGGAGTGCCGGCACCGACGCCGGCGAAAGGTGGAGTCACGGACATCCCCCAGCTCTGTACCGGAGACAGACTGCACCACAAGTGCACCACATCGAGCGGGAAACAACGGGGAACCACGGTGACAGCAACCGAGCCCCACGCTGCCACAGCTCAACCGCTCGCCCAGGGCAGCGCCCAAGGCGGCCGCAAGTGATCGCAGCTTCCCAAGCTGAGAGCGCGAGTTCGATTCTCGTCACCCGCTCCACGCGAAACCCCCAGGTCAGAGACCCGGGGGTTGTTTGTTGTCTAGCCCAATTTGAGGGTGGCGTGCCCCCGGGATGTCTCGGGTGGTAGGACGCAAATACCGTGAACCCCTTCACTCGCCTGTCGATCGCGCGCGAACTCGCATGAGCGAAGCGACAGTTCAAGGCCGACTACCGCGGAGACCATACGACGACGGGGCTGCGGCGTTCGATGAGGACGACGTCGCGCCACTGTGCCCACACCCCGGCCGCTGGCGTCCGGGCGGACGTGGACGGAGTGCTCCACGACGTCTGCGTAGGCGCAGCGGTCGGAGACCGGGACGACGGCCGTCCTGCCCAGCAACCGCCCGGTTTCGTCGACGGCCGCCAGGCACTGCTCGGCGAACTTGCTCCGGTCGAACTCCAGCGACCGCCTACGGCCCCCACCACCGACCCGGCACCGGTCTGCCCCGTGGCTGGGGTCGGATCGTGAGTGTTCTGGTGAACGGCACGGTGTGGGCCGGAGCACCGGGCCGCATGCTCGTCCCGCCGGGTTGGAACACCGAAGGATGTGGCACCCGGCTGGTGGCGGCCGGACCCGCGAACCACGTCCTCGTGGGCCACGACGGTCACGACGGTTCGGCAATGAGCCGCAAGGCCGCACGAGGCCGGTACGGCCCGCCGACCCGGTTGCGTCGCGGGGCTGCCTGGCGACGAACCGGTGCGGGCCGGCGCCAGCCCGGCGAGGGCCACGTTCACCGCGTCGGCGCGGCAACGGCGGCAAGGGGCGCGAGCGTCTCGCCTGCCCCGCCGGACCGTCGCCACCGTCGCAGCAGGTCACAGCACTGCGAGCGGAAACGCTCGACGGTAATACCGCGCCCCCGGAAATCAATATCTGTGGTCGCCGTGTAAGAAATCGACGCGGCGCGCGACAAATATTCCTGCGCCCACGGGCGGTGCGGAATTATCCACCGCGCAGGACCGACACCGACGTGCTACGCTCCTCATCAGTTGCAGGTGTGGTTGCCAGAAGGTTTTTCCGACGGCCGATCATCACGGCGACACGGAATGCGCACAGGGCGTATTCCTGACACCGTCCCCCGAAGGAGAAACAAGATGGCTACTGGCACTGTGAAGTGGTTCAACGCGGAAAAGGGATTCGGCTTCATCGAGCAGGACGGCGGCGGCGCCGACGTCTTCGCCCACTACTCGAACATCGCCACCCAGGGCTTCCGCGAGCTGCTGGAAGGCCAGAAGGTGTCGTTCGACATCGCGCAGGGCCAGAAGGGCCCGACGGCCGAGAACATCGTTCCCGCCTGACGCACCGGCACTGACGCATAACTTCGCAGCTGGGGCCCGCACCTTGGGGTGCGGGCCCCAGCTCGCTTCATTCCCGGGTCATTCGACCTGTCATTTTCGGCCCGTTCTCGCGATTCTCTGCGCCGCCCATTCTGCTGCGGAAATTCCTTGATACGTGCCCGCATCAAGGAAGGTTCTTCCATGAACCGCACACGTACCATTCGCACACGCACCAATCGCCCGTCCGACCGCTTCGGCGGATGGGCCGCCGACGGCCGCTCCGGCGTACCGCGCCGCTCCAACGGTTACGGAAGCCGGCAGCCGGCGCAGGGCGAGTTCGCCCTGCCGAAGACGGTCACGCCCGCGTTGCCCGCCGTCGAGTCGTTCACCGAACTCGCCATGCCGACGCCGTTGCTGACCACGCTCGGCCAGGAAGGCGTGACCGTACCGTTCCCGATCCAGGCGGCGACCTTGCCGAACTCCCTGGCCGGCCGTGACGTACTCGGTCGTGGCCGCACCGGATCGGGCAAGACCCTTGCCTTCGGCCTGGCGGTCCTGACCCGTGCGGCGGGCCGACGCGCCGAGCCGCGCCGACCACTGGCCCTGATCCTCGTCCCCACCCGTGAGCTGGCCCAGCAGGTCACCGACGCGCTCGCTCCCTACGCCCGCGCCGTGAGCCTGCGGCTCGCCACCGTCGTCGGCGGAATGTCCGTCGGCAGGCAGGCCAGTGTGCTGCGCGCCGGCGCGGAGGTGGTCGTCGCGACGCCCGGTCGGCTCAAGGACCTCATCGACCGGGGCGACTGCCGGCTCGTCGACGTCGGCACCACGGTTCTCGACGAGGCCGACCAGATGACCGAGATGGGCTTCATGCCCCAGGTCACCGCCCTGCTCGACCAGGTGCGTCCCGAGGGTCAGCGGATGTTGTTCTCGGCCACCCTGGACCGCAACGTCGACCTGCTGGTCCGCCGCTACCTGACCGACCCGGTGGTTCACTCCGTGGACCCGTCGGCCGGTGCCGTCACCACGATGGAGCACCACGTACTCCACGTGCACGACGCGGACAAGCACCGCACGACCACCGAGATCGCGGCCCGGGACGGCCGGGTCATCATGTTCCTGGACACCAAGCACGCCGTGGACCGGCTGACCAAGCACCTGCTGAACAGCGGTGTCCGCGCCGCGGCCCTGCACGGAGGCCGGTCCCAGCCGCAGCGCACCCGGACCCTGGCGCAGTTCAAGGACGGTCACGTCACCGTTCTGGTGGCCACCAACGTCGCGGCCCGCGGCATCCACATCGACAGCCTCGACCTGGTCGTCAACGTGGATCCGCCCAGCGACCACAAGGACTACCTGCACCGTGGCGGCCGTACGGCCCGCGCCGGGGAGTCCGGCAGCGTCGTCACCCTCGTGACCCCCGACCAGCGCCGCGGCATGACCCGGCTGATGGCTTCGGCAGGCATCACCCCGCACATCACGCAGGTCCGCTCGGGCGAGGCGGAGCTGAGCCGCATCACGGGTGCCCAGGCGCCCTCCGGTGTCCCGGTGGTCATCACCGCGCCGGTCGTGGAACGCCCCCGCCGCGCGTCTTCGCCGTCCCGGGACCGCCGGGCCCGCACCGGTCGGGGCCGCACCGTCGGCGCGGGGGTGCGCCGCAGGGCACAGCGGCGGCCCGGCCACGACTCGGCTGCTTAGGCCGACGCAGACCCGGGAGCCCCCCGGGGCCGCACAGGCCATCAGGCCGACCAGCCCTTACCGAAGGAGACACCCTTGACGCCAGCGCGGATGCAGCACCGCAGGCCGGAACCCGCCCCCATGTTCGTGGTCGCCGACAGCGAAGGGCACGGGCCTCGGGTATGTGACGACATGACCGTCGAGGTGGCCCTGGCCGTCATGGCGGGTGCCGGGGTCGAGTACCTGACCGTGTGCGACGCGGACGACGAGACCACGGACTTGATCACCCTGGTCCGGCTCTCCGTTCTCCGCGACACTTCCACGTATACGGACCGGATCCGGCTGCGGGACGTCCTCGACGGATCGCTGCCCTTGCCCGGCGCCCGTCCCGGCGGCGTCGGTGAGTACGGCCGGGTTGCGGGCGTCCTCGCCCTCTCGCGCTGATACGCCCTGCCCCGCGCGGCCCGTTCTCCTTCCCCCCGTGACTTCTGCCCTGCGAGGCATCATGCGCTGTGTCATCGCCCGGTACCCGTTCGACCTGACCACGACCGGGGTGCCGGCCTCGATGACGGGCGTCAGGCCCGAGTCCGTGACCGTCGGCCGCCGCCGCCGCTACCCCGTCAAGCAGGTGGACCAGGTCCTCGCGCGACAGGACCGCCGTGACGTCACCGCGGACGAGATCAGGTGGGCCATGACGCTCCTCGGCTTCACCTGCCACGACCGCCCCGAGGCCGTGGGCGGTCCCACTCCGCTGCGGACCGCAGCGGCACTGCTCGGCGGCACCCGTCCCGTGGAGGTATGAGGACGGGCGGGACACCGCCCTCAGGATCCCGGTGGGGGCCCTGCCGACGCGCGTCGGCAGGGCCCCCACCGGGATCCTGAGGGCGGTGTCCCGCCCGTCCTCATACCTCCACGGGACGGGTGCCGCCGAGCAGTGCCGCTGCGGTCCGCAGCGGAGTGGGACCGCCCACGGCCTCGGGGCGGTCGTGGCAGGTGAAGCCGAGGAGCGTCATGGCCCACCTGATCTCGTCCGCGGTGACGTCACGGCGGTCCTGTCGCGCGAGGACCTGGTCCACCTGCTTGACGGGGTAGCGGCGGCGGCGGCCGACGGTCACGGACTCGGGCCTGACGCCCGTCATCGAGGCCGGCACCCCGGTCGTGGTCAGGTCGAACGGGTACCGGGCGATGACACAGCGCATGATGCCTCGCAGGGCAGAAGTCACGGGGGGAAGGAGAACGGGCCGCGCGGGGCAGGGCGTATCAGCGCGAGAGGGCGAGGACGCCCGCAACCCGGCCGTACTCACCGACGCCGCCGGGACGGGCGCCGGGCAAGGGCAGCGATCCGTCGAGGACGTCCCGCAGCCGGATCCGGTCCGTATACGTGGAAGTGTCGCGGAGAACGGAGAGCCGGACCAGGGTGATCAAGTCCGTGGTCTCGTCGTCCGCGTCGCACACGGTCAGGTACTCGACCCCGGCACCCGCCATGACGGCCAGGGCCACCTCGACGGTCATGTCGTCACATACCCGAGGCCCGTGCCCTTCGCTGTCGGCGACCACGAACATGGGGGCGGGTTCCGGCCTGCGGTGCTGCATCCGCGCTGGCGTCAAGGGTGTCTCCTTCGGTAAGGGCTGGTCGGCCTGATGGCCTGTGCGGCCCCGGGGGGCTCCCGGGTCTGCGTCGGCCTAAGCAGCCGAGTCGTGGCCGGGCCGCCGCTGTGCCCTGCGGCGCACCCCCGCGCCGACGGTGCGGCCCCGACCGGTGCGGGCCCGGCGGTCCCGGGACGGCGAAGACGCGCGGCGGGGGCGTTCCACGACCGGCGCGGTGATGACCACCGGGACACCGGAGGGCGCCTGGGCACCCGTGATGCGGCTCAGCTCCGCCTCGCCCGAGCGGACCTGCGTGATGTGCGGGGTGATGCCTGCCGAAGCCATCAGCCGGGTCATGCCGCGGCGCTGGTCGGGGGTCACGAGGGTGACGACGCTGCCGGACTCCCCGGCGCGGGCCGTACGGCCGCCACGGTGCAGGTAGTCCTTGTGGTCGCTGGGCGGATCCACGTTGACGACCAGGTCGAGGCTGTCGATGTGGATGCCGCGGGCCGCGACGTTGGTGGCCACCAGAACGGTGACGTGACCGTCCTTGAACTGCGCCAGGGTCCGGGTGCGCTGCGGCTGGGACCGGCCTCCGTGCAGGGCCGCGGCGCGGACACCGCTGTTCAGCAGGTGCTTGGTCAGCCGGTCCACGGCGTGCTTGGTGTCCAGGAACATGATGACCCGGCCGTCCCGGGCCGCGATCTCGGTGGTCGTGCGGTGCTTGTCCGCGTCGTGCACGTGGAGTACGTGGTGCTCCATCGTGGTGACGGCACCGGCCGACGGGTCCACGGAGTGAACCACCGGGTCGGTCAGGTAGCGGCGGACCAGCAGGTCGACGTTGCGGTCCAGGGTGGCCGAGAACAACATCCGCTGACCCTCGGGACGCACCTGGTCGAGCAGGGCGGTGACCTGGGGCATGAAGCCCATCTCGGTCATCTGGTCGGCCTCGTCGAGAACCGTGGTGCCGACGTCGACGAGCCGGCAGTCGCCCCGGTCGATGAGGTCCTTGAGCCGACCGGGCGTCGCGACGACCACCTCCGCGCCGGCGCGCAGCACACTGGCCTGCCTGCCGACGGACATTCCGCCGACGACGGTGGCGAGCCGCAGGCTCACGGCGCGGGCGTAGGGAGCGAGCGCGTCGGTGACCTGCTGGGCCAGCTCACGGGTGGGGACGAGGATCAGGGCCAGTGGTCGGCGCGGCTCGGCGCGTCGGCCCGCCGCACGGGTCAGGACCGCCAGGCCGAAGGCAAGGGTCTTGCCCGATCCGGTGCGGCCACGACCGAGTACGTCACGGCCGGCCAGGGAGTTCGGCAAGGTCGCCGCCTGGATCGGGAACGGTACGGTCACGCCTTCCTGGCCGAGCGTGGTCAGCAACGGCGTCGGCATGGCGAGTTCGGTGAACGACTCGACGGCGGGCAACGCGGGCGTGACCGTCTTCGGCAGGGCGAACTCGCCCTGCGCCGGCTGCCGGCTTCCGTAACCGTTGGAGCGGCGCGGTACGCCGGAGCGGCCGTCGGCGGCCCATCCGCCGAAGCGGTCGGACGGGCGATTGGTGCGTGTGCGAATGGTACGTGTGCGGTTCATGGAAGAACCTTCCTTGATGCGGGCACGTATCAAGGAATTTCCGCAGCAGAATGGGCGGCGCAGAGAATCGCGAGAACGGGCCGAAAATGACAGGTCGAATGACCCGGGAATGAAGCGAGCTGGGGCCCGCACCCCAAGGTGCGGGCCCCAGCTGCGAAGTTATGCGTCAGTGCCGGTGCGTCAGGCGGGAACGATGTTCTCGGCCGTCGGGCCCTTCTGGCCCTGCGCGATGTCGAACGACACCTTCTGGCCTTCCAGCAGCTCGCGGAAGCCCTGGGTGGCGATGTTCGAGTAGTGGGCGAAGACGTCGGCGCCGCCGCCGTCCTGCTCGATGAAGCCGAATCCCTTTTCCGCGTTGAACCACTTCACAGTGCCAGTAGCCATCTTGTTTCTCCTTCGGGGGACGGTGTCAGGAATACGCCCTGTGCGCATTCCGTGTCGCCGTGATGATCGGCCGTCGGAAAAACCTTCTGGCAACCACACCTGCAACTGATGAGGAGCGTAGCACGTCGGTGTCGGTCCTGCGCGGTGGATAATTCCGCACCGCCCGTGGGCGCAGGAATATTTGTCGCGCGCCGCGTCGATTTCTTACACGGCGACCACAGATATTGATTTCCGGGGGCGCGGTATTACCGTCGAGCGTTTCCGCTCGCAGTGCTGTGACCTGCTGCGACGGTGGCGACGGTCCGGCGGGGCAGGCGAGACGCTCGCGCCCCTTGCCGCCGTTGCCGCGCCGACGCGGTGAACGTGGCCCTCGCCGGGCTGGCGCCGGCCCGCACCGGTTCGTCGCCAGGCAGCCCCGCGACGCAACCGGGTCGGCGGGCCGTACCGGCCTCGTGCGGCCTTGCGGCTCATTGCCGAACCGTCGTGACCGTCGTGGCCCACGAGGACGTGGTTCGCGGGTCCGGCCGCCACCAGCCGGGTGCCACATCCTTCGGTGTTCCAACCCGGCGGGACGAGCATGCGGCCCGGTGCTCCGGCCCACACCGTGCCGTTCACCAGAACACTCACGATCCGACCCCAGCCACGGGGCAGACCGGTGCCGGGTCGGTGGTGGGGGCCGTAGGCGGTCGCTGGAGTTCGACCGGAGCAAGTTCGCCGAGCAGTGCCTGGCGGCCGTCGACGAAACCGGGCGGTTGCTGGGCAGGACGGCCGTCGTCCCGGTCTCCGACCGCTGCGCCTACGCAGACGTCGTGGAGCACTCCGTCCACGTCCGCCCGGACGCCAGCGGCCGGGGTGTGGGCACAGTGGCGCGACGTCGTCCTCATCGAACGCCGCAGCCCCGTCGTCGTATGGTCTCCGCGGTAGTCGGCCTTGAACTGTCGCTTCGCTCATGCGAGTTCGCGCGCGATCGACAGGCGAGTGAAGGGGTTCACGGTATTTGCGTCCTACCACCCGAGACATCCCGGGGGCACGCCACCCTCAAATTGGGCTAGACAACAAACAACCCCCGGGTCTCTGACCTGGGGGTTTCGCGTGGAGCGGGTGACGAGAATCGAACTCGCGCTCTCAGCTTGGGAAGCTGCGATCACTTGCGGCCGCCTTGGGCGCTGCCCTGGGCGAGCGGTTGAGCTGTGGCAGCGTGGGGCTCGGTTGCTGTCACCGTGGTTCCCCGTTGTTTCCCGCTCGATGTGGTGCACTTGTGGTGCAGTCTGTCTCCGGTACAGAGCTGGGGGATGTCCGTGACTCCACCTTTCGCCGGCGTCGGTGCCGGCACTCCGATAGCTCTCCGGTCGCGACGGAAGCGGCGGCCAGCCCGGCGCACGTCGTCCAGCTCTTCAAGTCGTCGATGAACAGGCTGAAGAGGCGGAACATTACCGTCGCCAGGCCCCACCAGACGGCAAGCCAGGCTGCCGCGCTGATCCACCTGCCTCTGTCGTTCACAGGCCAAAGGTAGCTGGCCCGTCTGGACTGAGAAGCCGTATCTCAACCGATCATGGAACGTGCAAGTCGAACAGGTTTCCCGCCGGGGTGATCTTCTGGCGGTAGGCACATGAAGACAGGGCCCCTTGGTAGCTCGGAGGTGCGAACCGAACCGAGCAGCACCAG
>NZ_JBIALO010000070.1:0-8672 GCF_042873595.1 Streptomyces sp. NPDC004629
CCGCCGCTGCCTCAAGCGCTACCTCGCCCGACGCCTCTACCGCCACCTCAACGCCGCCGCGGCTGAGTTGGGGGTTGACGGGACATAGAAGCTTCTGTGAGTCTGTTGGGCGGCTGGTCCGGGACCGGCTGGCAGCCTCTTGGCACCCACGGCGCGTGCCTGCTGGATCAGGCAGTCAGCTGCCGGGTCCTTGTCGCTGGCTTCGGCGGCGACGGCGATGTTCACGAGCTGCGCCAAGTGGTCGCCGAGCAAGTCAGCGAGGTAACCGACGTTCTCCTCCGCCGGCACGACGTTGTCCAGCACCTCACCGACATCGTCGAGGAGCGCATCTCCGTCGAAGGGGCGCCACCTGCGGACGCTCTCCAGGACCGTCGCCAGCTCCGTAGCGTCCAGGGGTGGCGTCCAGCCCGGGTCAGAAACGGTCATCGGTACCTCCTGCCGGCCGGGTGTGACGAGGTGCAGCCACGATGGGCTCTTTTCGGGGTGAAGGCCCTGGCGGCCGGGGCCGGATCCTCCCCGGCCGCAGGGTTCGCAACCGTGCTCGTCGGCGTCCTGGGGCAACTCCTGCCGACGAGCACGGGGTCTCAGGGGGTAATGCCGAGCCGGGCCATGAGTGTGGCGTGCGGCGTCGGCTCGGGACCGAGCTGCGCCGGCACCTCGCGGAGTGGCCATGCCGGACGAGCCGGTCACTCGCCGTCGGTCGGACCCGGTTCGACCACGCTGGCGTAGCGGGGAATACGGCGCAGGCGGTGTTCCGGTTCGTCGCGCGGAACGCGCGTGTGACCGGCACACCTCGTTGCATACGTCAGGCGGCCTCCGCAGCGTGCAGCTCGGCCATCAGCGCACCGAATGAGAGCACACCGTAGATGCTCAGCCCCTCCTTCTGGTCTTCCATTGTGGTCTGCGGACCAGCAGGCAGCCCAACGCATGACGCATCGTTGATCGCGGCGGTCTGGCCGTCACGAGCCATGAGCGCCCGGACTCGGCTCCTCCACGGAGGGAGTGGGGGCGGGGTTGTCAGGAGCGTCCAGCCACACCTTGCAGACGGGTCCTCCGCGAGTTGTGAGACCAAATCGTTCGAACGAGGGCTTGTCCTGGGCTTCCCACCACGAGTAGGCGGCCTCCAGCTCGTCCCACAGTCTCCGCGGCCCGGCCTGAGCGATCTGGAACGTGGTCCGGGACTTCAGATAGTCGGCAGTGGCCCAGCTTGTGACGCCCGTGTCGAAGAGCCACATCCGGTAGGCCCCCTCCTCGCCGTAGGTGATGCGCAGGAAGAGGTCCGGGACCTGGACACCGATCGCGAACATGACGATCCAGTCACCAACGTCGTCCGGTGACAGGCCCGTGGTCGACAGGTCCGCCTCGGCGGGCCAGGTCTGTGGGTCGACGAAGCGTTCGGTAACCGGCAAGCGTCTACGTTGCTGACGCATCCGCATAAACGCGGAGGAGCCGACGAAGCGGCCTTCCGCGCGGCCGGTTTCGTCGATCACGAGTCGTACGACGCCCTCGCCACCATAGGCGGGGCCCCATGGGGCCACGATGACGGCGCCGGGGTGGGCCTGGCCGATCCACTGGGACGGGATCACCTGGACGGAGGCCGTCGCGATAATCCTGTCGTAGGGGGATCCTTTGCCGTAGCCGATCGTGCCATCGCCGACGACGACGCGGGGAGTGTAGCCGGCGGCGTTGAGGCGGGCGCGTGCTTCGGCGGCAAGCGCCTTGTCGACCTCGACGGTCACCACATTCTCGTCGCCGACAAGGTGGGACAGCAACGCCGCGTTCCACCCGGTGCCGGTGCCGATCTCCAGGACACGATGCCCCGAGCGCACGTCGAGGGCGTCGAGCATCGAGAAGACCATGGTCGGCATGGAACTCGACGAGGAGGCGATGCGCCCCCTGTTGAGGCCCGTGTAAGCCCCGTCGTCCCACTGCGATGGGCGCGTCACGGTAGACCGCGTCCCACCACAGATCCGGCGTCTCCGCGCGCAGGACCCGGTCGTCCTGGCGGTTCTGGCCGGCGTGGCCGGGCCAGATGGCGTCCGGGACGAACCGGTCACGGGGTACGGCGTGGAACGCTGCCAGCCAGTCCGACGTCAGCACTTTCTTCGCCATGAGTTCGGCTGCCAACCGCTCCGGGCCTGCGGCCTGTGCGATCTGACTCATCGTCCGTCCGCCGGTCCCTGTCCGTCGTTGGTGTTGCCGCCCTCGTCGGAGCCGCCTCCGCCGTGCTTGTTGCCGGAGTCGCTGTCGTCCTGGGGGTTACCGCCGTCTGCGGCTTCCAGAATCCACCGAGCACGCACGCTGGTCCTCCTCTGGTCTTGAACTGATAATCGTCTGGTCGTACGGACCCATCGAACCCGCTCCAGTCCAGTCGGGAGGCGCTGAGCCTGAGCGGGTGCTTTGCCGCGGTCCTGTGAGGGCCGAGTGCCGAGCGGGCCGAGCGTGGCCCGCCTGAGCCGGTCCCGTCCACGCTCGGGGCCGGTGCGTGGAATCTGTTCCCCTTCCAGCAAGAGACGGGCATCGTCGAACATGCGGTACGGCTCCCGCTGGTTGACGTGCCAGCCCCAGATGCCTTCAACGGCAAGCAGGCGCTCTGCGAGGTCACAGGTCGTCCACGCCATTCGCCGTGCGAGTCCCAGGGCCTGCCAGTAGCCGCCAGATACCCCTTCGCTGATCACGTTCAGGGCATCAGCTTCCGGGCGTTGTTCTCCGAGAACCTGGTCCAGGGCATCGAAGATGGCCGCCAAGTCCAGTGGCTCCCAGTCGCGCACCTTCTCAAGGAATGCGCCAAGTTGTTCAGAGGTGAGCGGCTGCCACCTGGGTATGGGCAGAGCAGTGAGGGACATCCAGGACTCCTGTTGGCGGTGCTACCTGCTCTTGTCTGCGGCCGGCACCTGTACCTCAGCCCAGGTGACCTTGCCCCAGCCGTGCAGGTCGTAGCCCCACCGCCAGCACACCGCATCGACCAGGAACAGCCCTCGTCCGCGCTCAGCCGTCTCGGCTGTGGTTCTGAGGTGGGGTGAGGCGTGGGATCCGTCGGCGACTCCGATCCGGACGATGGATCCCTGTCGCAGCTCGACGACGACCTTCGCCCAGGCGCACGCGGTGTGGTTGATGCTGTTGGTCAGCAGCTCCGAGACAACCAGCTCCGCAACGTCGGCACTGTCCGGTACTCCCCAGGTGCGCAAAACCTCAGCAACGAGGCGCCGAGCAGGCTGCACAGACTTTGGGTTGCAAGGCAGGTCCGACGTGTAGCCGGGGGCACCGGTCGCATTCGGTATCGCCATGATGGTGCTCACGGAGTCGTCTCCCCCAGCACATACCGCCGTCTTCGCCATGCCAGTCCTCAGCTCGCCGACCGTCGTCATCGTCCGTCGTTTGCCGTGTGTAACCAGTCAACTGCGGCTCAACCAAGATCAGTTCACACAAACCTTGCACAATGGGCCGCCGCCAAGGTTCAGTTGATGCTGCGCGGCCCTTGACATGGAAGAGTGAGCCTATGGAGAGCACGCCCACCGCCGGCGAGAACATCGGCGTCCTACGCAAAGCGCGCGGCGTGGGTCAGGCCAAACTCGCGCGCCAGATGGGGATCACCGTTTCGTATCTGAGCAAGGTCGAGACCGGTATCCGCCCTGCCACGCCGGTAATCGTCGCGGGTGCGGCCAAGGCCCTGCACGTCACCACGGCCCGGATCTACGGACAGCCATTCAGCGATCCGTCCGAGCAGGCCGATCTTTTGAACGAGCTTCGCGGAGCCGTTCGCCGACACACTCTTCCGAAAGAGGACACGCCGCAGCAGGACGAACTGGCCACCGGTCTGAAGCGAGCCGCGCGGCTCCGGGCAGACACGAAGTACCTCGAACTCCTCCGGGATCTGCCCAAACTGCTCGGGCAGGCGACCGCGACGGCACTGGATTCCGACGGCGACGCGGTCGCCTGGGGACAGGTGTCCGACCTCTACGGCTGCGCGTACGCCGTCGCGCATCGCCTTGCCCAGCCCGACCTCGCGGACATGATCGTCTCGCGGCAGCAGTGGGCAGCGCAGCGCACATGGAACCCTGCGGCGGAAGCCGCAGCAGCTTGGAACGAGGCCGGCACCTACCAGAGCGCCGGACAGTACGACGACGGCCTCGCGATCGTCGAGCGCGCGATCAGCCACTTCGAGGGTGCTCGAACCAACGGCCCCGAGTCGATGATCGTGCTGGGCTCGTTGCACTTGCGCGGAGTGGTGCTTGCCTCCCGCCATCGGGACAAGAACGCTACGGAAATACACCTGCGACATGCTAAGCAGCTGGCTTCTCAGCTCACGGCCGATCAGCTAGTGCACAATCTGACATTCGGGGAGGGCAACACCGCTCTGTACGAGCTAGCCGCGCACATCGAACTGGACCAGCCGAACAAGGCCGTTGAGATGGCGACGCCGCTCGCCGATCAGCCTCCGGCCGGGCTGAAGCCCAACCGGGTCGGGCGGTTCTTCATCGACTTGTCCCGGGCCCGTCTGGCTACGAAAGACCTCGATGGCGCAGAAGACGCGCTGAAGCAGGCGTTCAAGGTGTCGCCGCAGATGGCGGAGATCCATCCGATGAGCCGCGAAGTGCTCCGCGTCTTGTTCGTCATGCACCAGCGCACACGCCCGGATCTGATACTGATGGCCAAGCGCACCGGTTTAGCCACGTAGATCCAGTAGCGCGCCCTACCGCTTGTGTGGGCCGCTACTGCTTTCCGCCAGAACCGATCAGGCATCAACACTCGCAGTCCTCAGCCCTTGGCCGATAGGGTTCCCATCGAGCCGATCCAACAGATCATGGGCGGAGCCGAGAACGTCGGGCCGCTTCGTCCCGATGGCCGTGGCGCCCTTGGAATGCGCGTGGGTTCCATGAGCCCCTTCATCTGGTCCGGGCACGTCCCCGGCGCCTCTTCGAGGCAGCCGCCGTCCGTGTCGAACTTGGTCACCGCGTCCTGGAATGCAGTGGACGCGGCCTCCACGGTCACCGTCTTCGACCGGGGGCTGGCGCGCTCGTTACTCACCGGTTAAGCTCAGACGAGCGAGTTACCCACTCGCGCCCGCTCGCGACGGTTTGGTGACGCAGCCGTCGTGGGCGTCGGTCGGTTCGGTACCCCCGTGTACCGCAGTACGGCCCGGCTTCGGGACAGAGCCGGTCGGTCTCAGCCGCTCCCCCGGGCGCGTCCGCCCGCGGCGACGGCGCTGGGCGTGTGCGCCCGCAGCCCGCAGCCCGACATCACCCGCACTCCCCTCCGCACCCGATGCGCCCTCCCGGGACGCCGGGGGCGGGTCCCCTGTCGTCACCTCATTCATTTCTGGAGTCCCGCGATGGCCACTCCCCTGTCCGACACCTCTCTGTCCCGGCTCGCCACCATCGCCGTCGTCGGCCTGGGCACCATGGGCACCGGCATCGCCGAGGTCCTTGCGAAGGCCGGCCGCCATGTCGTCGGCATCGACGTCAGCGAGGCCGCAGCCGCCGGCGCCCGCGCCGCCCTGGAGGCCGCCACCGCGCGCGCCGTGCTGCGCGGGCGGCTGACCGAGCCGGAGCGGGCTGACGTCCTCGCCCGGGTCCGCACCTCCACCGACCTGCGGGCCGCGGCCGACGCGGACCTCGTCATCGAGGTGGTCCCGGAGTCGTACGAGATCAAGCAGCAGGTCTTCCGCGAACTGGACGGCATCGTGCGGCCGGAGACGATCCTGGCGACGGGCACCAACGCGCTGTCGGTGACCCGGCTGGCCGCCGACTCGGCCCGCCCGGAGCGCGTGCTCGGCCTGCACTTCTTCAATCCGGCGCCCGCGATGCGGCTCGTCGAGGTCGTCTCGTCCGTGCTGACGGCGCCGCAGGCCGTCGCCGCGGTCACGGACCTCGCGGTCGAACTGGGCAAGGAGCCGGTCGCGGTCGGCGACCGTCCGGGGTTCGTCGCGGACGGCCTGCTGTTCGGCTACCTCAACCAGGCGGCCGCGATGTACGAGGCGAAGTACGCCTCCCGCGAGGACATCGACGCCGCGATGCGGCTCGGCTGCGGGCTGCCGATGGGCCCGCTGGTCCTGCTCGACCTCATCGGCATCGACACCGCGCGCACCGTCCTGGAAGCCATGTACGCCGCCTCCCGCGACCGGTTGCACGCCCCCGCGCCGATCCTGAAGCAGCTCAGCGAGGCGGGCCTGACCGGCCGCAAGTCGGGCCGGGGCTTCTACACGTACGAGGCTCCGGGCAGCGCCACGGTGGTGCGGGACGCGCTGACCCCGCTGGAGGGCGCCTTCCTCACTCCGGGCCGCCCGGTCCGCTCGGTCGGTGTCGCCGGTTCGGGGACCATGGCCTCGGGCATCGCCGAGGTGTTCGCCAAGGCCGGGTACGACGTGATCCTCGCCGCCCGTGGCGAGGAGAAGGCGCGGGCCGCCAGAGCCCGGATCGGCGCGTCGCTCTCCCGCTCCGTCGACAAGGGGCGGCTGACGGCCGAGGCCGCGGCCCGGACCCTGGACCGGATCACCCCGGCGGGTTCCTGCGACGCCTTCGCCGATGTCGACCTGGCCATCGAGGCGGTCGCCGAGGACCTGGAGGTCAAGCGGCAGCTGTTCGCGACGCTGGACAAGGTCTGCAGGCCGGGCGCGGTCCTCGCCACCACGACCTCGTCGCTGCCCGTGATCGCCTGCGCCCGCGCCACCTCGCGCCCGCAGGACGTGATCGGGATGCACTTCTTCAACCCGGCGCCGGCCATGAAGCTGGTCGAGGTGGTGCGCACCGTGCTCACGGCGGACGACGTCCACGCGACGGCACGCGAGGTCTGCGCCACCGTCAGAAAGCACCCGGTGGACTGCGGCGACCGGGCCGGCTTCATCGTCAACGCCCTGCTCTTCCCGTACCTCAACAACGCGATCAAGATGGTGCAGGAGCACTACGCCTCCCTGGACGACATCGACGCGGCGATGAGGCTGGGCGGCGGCTATCCGATGGGTCCCTTCGAGCTGCTGGACGTGGTCGGGCTCGATGTCTCCCTGGCGATCGAGAAGGTGCTGCACCGCGAGTTCCGCGACCCGGGGCTGGCCCCGGCCCCGCTGCTGGAGCATCTGGTGGCCGCGGGCTGCCTCGGCCGCAAGACCGGCCGCGGCTTCCGCGAGTATGCCCGCCGCTGAGCACCCCGGCGACGGGTTCACCGGGCGCGGCGGGAGGGCCGGGGCCGACGCCTGGGGCGGACTGCTCGGCCCGGCCGCACCACCCCCGCCCGGCAGGGGCGGGGGAAGACCCGGTCATGCGCGCCAAGCTGCGCACATGCAGTACGTTCGGGGCATGTCCCAGCCCGCCAAGTCCTCACGTACACCGGCTACGCCCGACGCTCCGGAGCGTGCCACCGGCTCCCGTGCCGCCGCCCAGCGGCTCAAGATGCGCCGGGAACTGGCGGCCGCAGCGATGGAGTTGTTCGCGACCAAGGGGTACGAGGCGACCACCGTCGATGAGATCGCGGCCGCGGCCGGGGTCGCCCGCCGCACCTTCTTCCGGCACTTCCGCTCCAAGGAAGAGGCGATCTTCCCCGACCACGACGACACGCTGGTCCGGGCGGAGGCCGTGCTCAACGCGGCCCCCGCGCACGAGCATCCGCTCGACACCGTGTGCCGCGGCATCAAGGAGGTCATGCGGATGTACGCGGCGCAGCCGGAGATCTCGGTCGCCCGCTACCGGCTCACCCGCGAGGTGCCCACCCTGCGCGAGGCGGAGATCGCGTCGGTGGCCCGCTACGAGCGCCTGTTCACCCGCTATCTCCTCGGCCACTTCGACGAGCACGCGCACGACGACGACGCCAACGACGACCCGCTGCTGGCGGAGGTCGCCGCGTCGGCCGTGGTCACCGCCCACAACCATGTGCTCAGGCGCTGGCTGCGGGCCGAGGGCCAGGGCGATGTCGAGGCCCAGCTGGACCACGCCTTCGCGATCGTCCGGAAGACGTTCGGCACCGGGATCGGGGTCGGCCGCGGCACCGCGTCCCGGCCCGCCTCAGCCGCTCCCGCGGCCCTGTCCACGCAGGGGGAGGTGCTGGTGACGGTGGCCCGCACCGACGCCCCGCTGGACGAGGTCATGCGCACCATCGAGCAGGCACTCAAGGATCGCTGATCCGCAGCATCCCCCAGGAGAACGGCCACCCGCGAGGGTGGCCGTTCTGCCATGTATGGGCCCCATTTCGAGCAGATTTCACGGCCGGTTCGATCGATCATCGCTCATCTGTTAGGTAAAGGTTTCATTTGAGAGCAGATTTTGGCACTCAGTGCCTTGTCGTCTGACACGCGGTGTCATACGGTGAAGATGTCCGGGCGGCCGGAGTGCGACGACCGTACGCACACCGGCTGTCCCCGCAAGCCCCCGGCTCGCGCGCCCGGACGCCTGCGTCACAGGCAACCTCCCGCGCCACAAAGCGCTGCCGAAGCACCACCCCGCCGAACCGACGGCACCTCTCCACCCCATCCGCAGCAGCACCGACGCATCCCTCAGCGCCCCGCCCTCAAGGGCGTTCACCGCAGGAGGCAACACCGTGACCGTGAAGGACATCCTGGCCGCGATCCAGTCGTCGGACGCCACGTCCGCCGACTTCGCCGCCCTGCCGCTGCCCGAGTCGTACCGCGCGATCACCGTGCACAAGGACGAGACCGACATGTTCGACGGGCTCGCCACCCGCGA
>NZ_JBIALO010000071.1:0-7543 GCF_042873595.1 Streptomyces sp. NPDC004629
ACCTCCACGGACGCACCGGATCTACCTCACCCGCCCCGGCATCACGCCTGACCAGCGCAAACCCAGCCACCACACTCGGTTTCGAGAAGCCCTCTTACGTTCCCGGCCATCCCGCGGCAGCCGCCCGGCCCGGCGGACCAGGCCGCCGTGCCGCGCCGCCGCCTCGACTTCCTGGAGATCCCCGCGCGCTTCTTCCACCGGGACGGCCGCCCGGTGGGCACGGAGGAGGCCGAGGGGTCATTCCGGCGAGCATGGCGCGGGTTGGTGGTGAGGCCGGTGAGCCCAGTGAGCGGTGAGGCCGATGAGGCCGGTGATTGAGGCCGGTGAGGCCAGTGAGGCCGGTGAGGCCCCGCCCATGAGGCATGAGGCCCATGAGGCCGGTGAAGCCGGTGAAGCCGGTGAAGCCGAGCGGGCCTGGTCGCGGGCGCCGTCGGCCGGTTCGCTCAGCCGAGCCGTCCCCGCGGGGCATGCCGGGGGCGGCCGTCGGTCGGTTCGCTCAGCCGAGCCATCCCCGCGGGCATGCCGCGGGCGCCGTCGGTCGGTTCGCTCAGCCGAGTTGGGTTCGCAGGTAGTCGCGCCACCGGTCGGTGAAGTCCCGCGGGCTCGTCCCGAGCACCCGGCGCAGCGCGTCCTCGACGGCGCCCGCCCGCCGCCCGTGCGCGCCGACGGCGCGGTAGAAGGCGTCGAGCCGGTCCTCGCCCCAGCGTGCGGCGATCATCCGGCAGGCCAGCCAGCCGCCCTCGTACGCCTGGGCGAGCCGCGCGGGGGCGCCGGTGAAGCCGAAGTCCCCGTCGGCCGGCAGGTCCGCCGGGACCCGCCCGGCGCGGACGGCGCGGGACAGCTCCGGCGCCGCCTGCGCCGGTGTGCGGCCCGTGCCCAGGTAGCCGATCCAGTCCGCGTACCCCTCGGACAGCCACAGCGGGGTGGCCGGGGTGGTGTGCGCGCGGGTGGCCACGTGGGTGGTCTCGTGGGTGAACACCACCTGCTTGCCGGCGTCGCCGAGAAGGGCGTACGCCTCCGGGTTGACCACGATCCGGTCCGCGGGGGCGCGGGCCGGGCCGCCCGCCTCGCCGGTGGTGACCGCGGCGATCCCCCGGTACGAGGAGGCCGGCGAGCCGAGCAGGCCGGCCATCCCGTCCAGGGTCCGCGGTACGAGCACGACGACCTGCCGGGTCCAGTCGGTGCCCCAGGCCGCGGACACGGCCGGGACCGCGCGGTCGGCGAGCCGGGCGTAGGCGTCGAGCGCCTGCGCGGACTGTCCGACCCCGAGCACCAGGCTGTGCGCGCCCGTGGCCGCCGACACGGCGCCCTGGTCCCACAGTTGCTGTCCGGCCTTCTTCGCGGGCCGGTCGGAGGCGACGTACCAGCGTCCGTCGGCGGTGCGGCCGAGGGCGAGGGTGCGCTCGGTGGTGACGGGGGCCCGGTCGTGGCCCCGGATCCGGTAGCTCAGCAGGGCCGCGGCGGTGACGGTGGCGCCGGTGTGCCGCAGGCCGGTCACCCGGTAGGTCCAGGACGCCAGCGGCACCGCGCGCAGGTTCGCGTAGGTGCCGCGGGCGCCCGTCGCGCCGTACGCCGTCTCGTCGTGCCGCAGGAGGGCCGCCGCGCGCCGGTCGAGCACCTGCTGCACCTCGGCCCGCGCCGGGTCGGCCGCCGTCCGGCCGCCGCATCCGGCCAGCGGGACGAGCAGCAGACACAGCGCGGCGGCTGCCGAGTGCCACCTCCGTCTGCGATCAGCCATCTGCCCGATCGTACGGCCCTGGGTACCCGGTCAGACCCGGGTGACCGAGGAGACGGGCATCATGCCCACCGGGTCGTAGCGCACCGGGGCGCCGGGGTGGGGCGCGTGGATCACCTGGCCGTTGCCCATGTACATGGCCACATGGCCGGCGTCGGAGCGGTAGACGACCAGATCACCGGGCCGCATCTGCGAGAACGGCACCTGCCGGCCGGCGTACCGCTGTTCCTGCGAGGTGCGCGGCAGCTGGACCCCGGCCTGCGCGTACGCCCACTGTGTCAGGCCCGAACAGTCGAAGCCGGCGGGCCCGTTGGCGCCCCAGACGTAGGGGCGTCCGAGGGCGGAGCGGGCGGCGGCGACGGCCGCGGCGGCACGGGCGTTCGGGGCGCCGATGTCCCGCAGGTCGGGCAGGTCGGCCCGGCCGTCGCGGGAGGCACGGTCGTAGGCGGCGCGCTGCGCGTACGGCAGGGAGTTGAGCAGTTCCCGTGCCGTGGCCAGCTTTCGCTCCACGGTCCGCTTGTGCGCGGCGACGGCCCTGCGGTTCTTCTCCAACTGGGCCAGCTTCCCGGCCGTCGCGGCCCGCTCCTGGGCGAGTTCACGCATGGCCGACTGGAGTTCCCGTAACCGGCCGGCCTGACGGGTGCCGATCCGGTCGATGGTGGTGGCCTTGTCGAGGTAGTCGCCCGGGTCGGCGGCGAAGAGCAGGGCGACCGTCGGGTCGATGCCGCCTGAGCGGTACTGGGCGCCGGCCAGCGACCCCAGTTCCTCCCGCATGGTGTTGATGCGCTGCTGCTGGCGGGCGATGTGGTCCTGCGCCTCGCGGACCTGCGCGCGCAGCTTCCCGGCCTGTTCGCCGGCCTTGTTGTAGGCCTCGGTCGCCTTCTCCGCCTCCCCGTAGAGGCGGTCCACCTCGGCGGGACCGTCGCCGTGCGGCGCGGCGCTCGCCGGTACGGCGCCCAGGGCGGCGGCGGCCGCGGACAGTACGCACAGGACGGTGGCGCCCCGGTCGAACCCGGATGGTGCAAGGCGGCGATGGGACCCCACGGAAGGCCGCACTCCTTCACCTCGTGACCGCTCGCTCGCCTGCGGGGCCGCGGCCGGCGGGCGGGAGCGGTCGCGTTCGGCCCTGCGGCCTGCGCGCCCTCGTCCCGCGGCACCGGCCCGCCCCACCGGCGCACGCGCGGCCGGCGGACGGTTGCCGTTCCCCTGAGCCGGGACGAGATGTCCCGGCCGTGGGGGAAACGCGGCAGACAGTAGCCGCGCAGGCGCCCGTCGGCCAAAGCCTTCCGGCGGGCGCACAACGGGACGCCCCGCCGCTGACGCAGGTCAACGGCGGGGCGAGGGGTCAGTTCCGGTTGTCGGGATTCGCCCGTTCGGGCGCTACGGAACCCGGGCCGGCGGGGGCGTACGGCTCAGATGCGGACGCCGAACTGGAACGGCATGTTGTTGATCGACTCGTAGCGGACGACCGTGCCGGTGCGCGGGGCGTGCAGCACCTGGCCGTTGCCCGCGTACAGGCCGACGTGGTGCTGGTCGCCGTAGAAGATCACCAGGTCGCCGACCTTGAGGTCGCTCTGGCTGTAGATGCGCTGACCGGCGTTGGCCTGGGCCTGCGAGGTGCGGGGTATGCCGACGCCGGCCTGCGCGTACGCCCAGGAGGTCAGGCCCGAGCAGTCGAAGGAGGACGGGCCGGTGGCGCCGTAGACGTACGGCGAGCCGATCTTGGACTGGGCGGCGGAGAAGGCGGCGGCGGCCCGGCCGGAGGCGGAGGTGGTGTTGCCGAGGTCGACACGCTCGGAGGCGGAGCGGTTGGCCCGTTCCTCCTTGGCGGCGAGGTCCGCCTTCTCCTTCGCCGTCAGGGTGTTGAGCAGCCGCTGCGCCTCGGCGAGCTTGCCCTGGACTTCCTTCTTCTTCTTGCCCAGCTCGGTGCGGGTGGCGGCGAGGTCCTTGAGCTTGTCGGTCGCCTCGGCCCGGTCCTGCGCGAGTTCGCGCTGCTTGTCCTGGATCTTCTTCAGGGCCTCGACCTGCTGGCCGCTCAACTGGTCGAGCGTGGACGCCTTGTCGAGGTAGTCGTCCGGGTCGGAGGACAGGAAGAGCTGGACGGAGGGGTCTATGCCGCCCGAGCGGTACTGTGCGCTGGCCATGGTGCCCAGGCCGTCGCGCAGCTTGTTCAGGTCTTCCTGGCCGCGGGCGACGTTGTCCTGGATGGTGGAGATCTCCTTCTGGAGCTTCTCCTGCTTCTCCTTGGCCCCGTTGTACTTCTCGGTGGCCTGCTCCGCCTGCTCGTAGAGCTTGTCGACCTTGGCCTTGACCTCGTCCTTGCTCAGCTTCTCACTGGGTGCCGCGTTGGCGGCCTGAGAGCTCAGGGCTACGGCAGCGGCGGCTGCGGTGGTCAGCACGGTCACGCGCGTGCGACTCGGCTGCTTCGGTCGACGATGGGACGCCACGGAGACGGGCTCCTTCTTTTGAGTGATCACCCGTGTGGAGGTTCGAGCCGACCCTAGTGACCCAGTTGTGATCAGTTCAAATCCTCAGGGGAAAAAATCGTTCACTCCCTGCATTCTTTGCCCACAACTCACATGCTGTGATGTCCACTTGACGCTACGTTGAGTGACACTTCCGCCAATTCGGGCATTACGGATGCGCGTTGACGTTCAGGACAATCGCCTGAGAAGCATCGCGGAAGCGACAGGCCGGGCACCCGCACGGGCGACGCCGTCGGCCACCTCGCGATCGGTCGAGGCGACGATGACCGGCCGGCCCGGCGGCTCGGCCCGCACCAGCTGGCGGATCAGCTCGTCGGCCGTCACACCCGGCTTGGAGAACAGCACCCGCACCCCGCGCGGCGGGGCGAGCAGCACCGGCGCGGCCAGCTCGGCGCCGTCGAAGACACACGTCACCTCGGCGCCGGTCTGCGCGGCGAGCTGCGAGAGCTGGCCGAGCAGCCGCAGCCGCTGCTTCTCCAGCGGCATCTGCGGATAGCCGGTCTTGGTGACGTTGTAGCCGTCGACCACCAAGTGCGCCTGCGGCAGGGCGAGTAGCTGGTCCAGGATCGCCGGGTCGTGTTCGGACAGCGCCCGCGCGGCGATGTCCTTCGGGGTCATCCGGCCCGGTTCCACCGCGTCCACGGTCTCGGCGGGCCGCACGGAGACCGGCGGCAGCGCCAGCTCACGGCGCAGCCCCTGGGCCGCCTCCAGCACGGTGTCGAGCAGCAGCCGCACCCGCATGTCCTCGACGCTGCGCCCCTCCCTGGCCGCCCTGCGGCTGGCCTCCAGGGCGGTCTCGACCTCCCCGAGACGGGCCTTGAGCCGCCGGGACTCGCTCTCGGCGGCCGAGACCTGCGCCTGCCCCTCGGCCCGCACCGCCTCGATCTCACCCTGGGCCTTGCGCAGGGCGGCGTCGCCCCGCTTCACGTCACTGAGGGCCGCGCGGAGCTTGCGGTGAAGCGATTCGGCTTCCCGCTTGGCCGAATCCAGCTCGACACGCAGCCGTTCGGTCTCGGCCCGGGTGTGGTCACGGACCCGTTCCAGCTCCACGCGCAGCCGCTCCAGCTCGGCCCGGCTCTCCTCGTCGGCGCGCTCGGCGTCCGCCCGCTGGACCTCCTCGCCGGCCGCGGCCACCAGCTTCACCCAGCCGGCCGGACGCAGAACATAGGCCGCGGCCGCCACGTCGAGCGGGTCCGCGGCCGGGGGCGGCGAGCCGGAGTCGAGGGCGCCGCAGAGTTCCGGCTGCGCCTCTCTGAGCTTCTCCCCGATGCGCTGCCGGAACAGCGTGTCGGTCTCCAGGGCGGCGGCCATCGCGTTGCCCGCGAACTTCGCCCGGCGATTCGGGGCGAACCGTGCATACTGCCGCAACTGGGCGGGCAGTTCACCGATCGTCAGACCGCCGAAGCCGTCCGACACGATCTGCACGACCCGGCGGCGCACGCCGTCGGGCAGCGGACGGTCAAGCACCTCGGCGGTGCCGTCGCCCGGCCCCCCGCCTGCGGTCTCCGCCATCCGTCACACCCCAATACCCGAGCGGGGCCGCCTCCTGCGCTCAGGAGTCGGCTCCCGGCCTGTCCACCAGTTCCACCTGGTCCACCGCGTTGCACCAGCGGCAGCGCACCGACTCGATGGTCTCACTGACCACCTCGCGCTCCTCGACCTTGGGCTCTCCGGCGAGGTCGAGATGGACGTACTCGACGACCTTCGAGGCGCGGGTCACATCGAAACGGGTGAGGTTGCCGCAGAGGGTGCAGCGCCATCGCGTCGTGGCGGTGGGCAGGGGAACCGGCATCGTGACTGTTCGCTTCCTTCCAGTGTCCGTGACGCGCCGTCCGCCCGGCGCGTGTGGCTCGTAACCCTACGGCCTGGCGGGTACTCGTCGCCCGTTCGTCCACGGCGGCGAGGCGATCTGTGCTACTGAGTGCCGTTACGTCATGCTCTGTGTTCATGATCAGCAACTGGAGCGCGACGGCCGGGCGGACCTTCAGAGCGGTCCGCAGCTCGTCGGCGCCGATGACGCACGTCCTGATCGCCCTGTGCTGCCTGATCTTCCTGATCGGGCCCGCGTCCGGGTTCAATCCGGCGTACGGCACCGGTGACGAGCTGCTGGCCGCGCAGCGGGCGTACTTCCGGCGCTGGGGCGTCGTGCCCGCGAACCTGTTCGACGGCCCGGCCGGGGAGGCGCTCACCCCCGCCACGGCGCTGTTCGTGCACGGCAGCTGGGTGCATCTGCTCGGCAACATGCTGTTCCTCTACGTCTTCGGGGTGATGACCGAGGAACGGATGGGGCGCGTGCGGTTCACCCTGTTCTACGTCGGCTGCGGCTATCTGGCGCTGATCGGCTACGCGGCCGCCAACGCCGCCTCCCAGCAGTCCCTGGTCGGCGCCTCCGGGGCGATCTCCGCGGTCCTCGGGGCGTGCCTGTTCCTGTTCCCCGGCGCCCGTGTCACCAGTCTCCTCCCCTTCCTGTTCTTCCTCCCGCTGCGCTTCCCCGCCTGGGTCGTGCTGCCCTTCTGGGCGGGCCTTCAGTGGGTGGCGGCGCGGCAGGCCACCCAGGGGCCCGGGGTGGCGTACCTGGCCCATCTGGTGGGCTTCTCGCTGGGCTTCGTCTTCGCGTGGGTGCAGTTCGGGCGTCGGGCTAGAGTGAAGGCCGCCCCAGCTCCGGCTCCCGAGGGAGAAAACCAGCCGTGATCACCGCGATCGTGCTCATCAAGACCAGCGTGGACCGGATTCCCGAGATCGCCGAGCAGATCGCCGCGCTGGACAATGTCAGCGAGGTCTTCTCGGTCACCGGCACCTACGATCTGATCGCCATGGTCCGGGTCGGCCGGCACGAGGACCTGGCCGAGGTCATCCCCGGTCGCATCAGCAAGATCCGGGGCGTGGAGGCCACGGACACGCATGTGGCTTTCCGCACCTATTCTCAGCACGACCTGGAAGCGGCGTTCGCTCTGGGGCTGGACAACTAGGCGCTCCGCTGGTTGCGCCGCGATGTGCCGTCCGTCGGCTGCGGCGTCGTGGTGGTTGATCCCGCGTCCCCCTCCGGGGCGGCTGCCGTCCGTCGAGTGCGGCCACATCGTGGTTGATCGCGCGCCCCCCCTCTGGGGCGGCTGCCGGCCGTCGAGTGCGGCCACATCGTGGCTGATCGCGCCGTTCCCCGCGCCCCTTCAGGGGCGGCTGCCAGCCGTCGGCCGCCGCGCCGTCGTGGCTGATCGCGCCGTTCCCCGCGCCCCCGTTATCTTTTTCGCGGTCCTGCAAGAGGGCCGCTGGCCTCCGGGCCCGGCATGACTGTGTCCCCCTGTCGAAGGCATGACCTGGGGGG
>NZ_JBIALO010000072.1:0-6697 GCF_042873595.1 Streptomyces sp. NPDC004629
CCACCGCAACACCCACCAGGGCAAAGTCGGCGTCCTCTGCCTCGCCCCCCAAGAAGGCCTCGGCATACGCGACCAGGAACTACGCGCCCGGCACATCGATGGCATCAACCGCTTCCGGAACGTGTGAGAGGCGCATATGAACGAGCGTCAGCCGCAGACACCGAAGGAACGGGACCGGCCGTGGCTCATGCGGACCTACGCCGGCCACTCCACGGCCGAGGCGTCCAACGAGTTGTACCGGCGCAACCTCGCCAAGGGGCAGACCGGTCTGTCCGTCGCGTTCGACCTGCCGACACAGACCGGCTACGACCCCGACCATGTCCTCGCCCGCGGTGAGGTCGGCCGGGTCGGCGTGCCGGTGGCCCACCTCGGCGACATGCGCCGCCTCTTCCAGGACATCCCCCTGGAGCGGATGAACACCTCGATGACGATCAACGCCACCGCCATGTGGCTGCTGGCGCTCTACCAGGTCGTCGCCGAGGAGCAGGGCGCGGACATCACCGGGCTCCAGGGCACGACCCAGAACGACATCGTCAAGGAGTACCTGTCCCGCGGGACGCACGTCTTCCCGCCGGGGCCCTCGCTCCGGCTGACGACGGACATGATCGCGTACACGGTCGCGCACATCCCGAAGTGGAACCCGATCAACATCTGCAGCTACCACCTCCAGGAGGCCGGGGCCACGCCGGTGCAGGAGATCGCGTACGCCATGTCCACCGCGATCGCCGTCCTCGACGCCGTGCGCGCCTGCGGGCAGGTGCCGCAGGAGCGCATGGGCGACGTGGTGGCCCGTATCTCCTTCTTCGTGAACGCGGGTGTCCGCTTCATCGAGGAGATGTGCAAGATGCGGGCCTTCGGCCGGATCTGGGACCGCATCACCCGTGAGCGGTACGGCATCGAGGACCCGAAGCAGCGGCGCTTCCGTTACGGCGTCCAGGTCAACTCCCTGGGCCTGACCGAGGCGCAGCCCGAGAACAACGTCCAGCGGATCGTGCTCGAAATGCTGGCGGTGACCCTCTCCAAGGACGCACGCGCGCGTGCCGTGCAGCTGCCGGCCTGGAACGAGGCGCTGGGCCTGCCCCGGCCCTGGGACCAGCAGTGGTCACTGCGCATCCAGCAGGTCCTCGCGCACGAGAGCGACCTGCTGGAGTACGACGACATCTTCGAGGGTTCACACGTCGTCGAGGCCGAGGTCGCCCGGCTCGTCGAGGAGTCCCTTGCGGAGATCGAGCGGATCCAGGAGATGGGCGGGGCGCTGGCCGCCGTCGAGTCCGGCTACCTCAAGTCGCGGCTCGTGGCGTCCCACGCCGAGCGCCGGGCCCGTATCGAGTCCGGCGAGGAGAAGATCGTCGGCGTCAACATCTTCGAGAGCACCGAGCCCAGCCCGCTCACGGCCGACCTGGACACCGCGATCCACACGGTCGACCCGGCGGTCGAGGCCCGGGTGGTCGACGCCCTGCGGCACTGGCGCGACACCCGCTACCAGCCGCCGTTCAACCATCCGCGCCCGTGCAAGGCGCTGGAGCGGCTGAAGGAGGCGGCCAAGGGAACCGACAACCTCATGGAGGCCACCTTGGAGTGCGCCCGCGCGGGCGTGACGACGGGCGAGTGGGCCGGGGCCCTGCGCGAGGTGTTCGGCGAGTTCCGGGCGCCCACCGGGGTCTCGGCCGCACCGGTGACGGCGGCCGCCGAGGAGGGCTCGGCGCTGGCCGGCGTCCGCGCCAGGGTGGCCGCCACCGCCCGCGACCTGGGCACCGGCAAGCTGCGCTTCCTCGTCGGCAAGCCCGGCCTGGACGGGCACTCCAACGGCGCCGAGCAGATCGCCGTGCGCGCCAGGGACGCCGGGTTCGAGGTGGTCTACCAGGGCATCCGGCTCACCCCCGAGCAGATCGTGGACGCGGCCCTCGCCGAGGACGTGCACGCGGTCGGCCTGTCCGTGCTGTCCGGCTCGCACGCCCGGCTGGTGCCGGACGTGCTGGAGCGGCTGCGCGAGGCCGGGGCCGCCGACATCCCGGTGATCGCCGGCGGGATCATCCCGAACGGTGACGCCGAACGGCTCAGGGCCGCCGGAGTGGCCGCGGTCTTCACCCCGAAAGACTTCGACATCACCGGGATCATCGGTCGTATCGTCGACGAGATCCGCAAAGCGAACAAGCTCGAACCCCTGGAGGTCCCCGCATGACAGTCAACCGTCTTCGTCCGCGGCGCTCCTGCCTGGCCGTACCAGGAAGCAGCCCCCGCTTCCTGGAGAAGGCGCAGGGGCTCCCGGCCGACCAGGTCTTCCTGGACCTGGAGGACGCGTGCGCGCCGCTGGCCAAGCCCGAGGCGCGGCACACCATCGTCAAGTACCTCAACGAGGGCGACTGGACGGGCAAGACGCGGGTCGTGCGGGTCAACGACTGGACGACCGAGTGGACGTACCGGGACGTCGTGACGGTGGTCGAGGGCGCGGGACCGAACCTGGACTGCATCATGCTGCCCAAGGTGCAGAACGCCGAGCAGATCGTGGCGCTCGACCTGCTGCTCACCCAGATCGAGAAGACGATGGGCTTCGAGGTGGGCCGGATCGGCATCGAGGCGCAGATCGAGAACGCGCAGGGCCTCAACCACGTCAACGAGATCGCCGCGGCCAGTGCGCGCACCGAGACGATCATCTTCGGTCCCGCCGACTTCATGGCGTCGATCAACATGAAGTCCCTGGTCGTCGGCGAGCAGCCGCCCGGCTACCCGGCGGACGCCTACCACTACATCCTGATGAAGATCCTGATGGCGGCCCGGGCCCACGACCTCCAGGCGATCGACGGCCCCTACCTGCAGATCCGCAACGTGGACGGCTTCCGCGAGGTGGCCGGCCGCGCCGCCGCCCTCGGCTTCGACGGCAAATGGGTGCTGCACCCCGGCCAGGTCGACGCCGCCAACGAGGTCTTCTCGCCCTCCCAGGAGGACTACGACCACGCCGAGCTGATCCTGGACGCGTACGACTACTACACGTCCGAGGCGGGCGGCAAGAAGGGCTCCGCGATGCTCGGCGACGAGATGATCGACGAGGCCAGCCGCAAGATGGCGCTGGTCGTCGCCGGCAAGGGCCGGGCCGCCGGCCTGCGGCGCACCAGCGGCTTCGAGATCCCGGAGGCCTGACGACGATGCAGTTCGGACGCACCTACGAGGAATTCGAGGTCGGCGCGGTCTACAAGCACTGGCCGGGCAAGACGGTCACCGAGTACGACGACCACCTCTTCTGTCTCCTCACCATGAACCACCACCCGCTCCACATGGACGCCAACTATGCGGAGAAGACGACGGACTTCGGCAAGAACGTCGTCGTGGGCAACTACATCTACTCCCTGCTGCTCGGCATGTCCGTGCCGGACGTGTCCGGCAAGGCGATCGCGAACCTGGAGATCGAGTCGCTGCGGCACGTGGCGCCGACCTTCCACGGCGACACGATCTACGGCGAGACGACCGTGCTCGACAAGCGGCCGTCCAGGTCGAGGGACGACCGGGGCATCGTGCACGTCGAGACCAGGGGCTACAAGCAGGACGGCACGCTCGTGTGCGTCTTCCGGCGCAAGGTGATGGTGCCCACCGGGACGTATCTCAAGGAGCGCGGCGGAGAGCAGCCGGGCCGGCCCGAGCCGGACGCACCTCGGCAGAAGACGGAGAAGTGATGGCGCGCCTCGCCCAGACCGCCGGTCTGACGGACATCCAGCAGGAGATCGTCTCCACCGTCCGCGACTTCGTGGACAAGGAGATCCTCCCGGTCGCCACGGAGCTGGAGCATCGCGACGAGTACCCGCAGCAGATCGTGGACGGCCTCAAGGAACTGGGCCTTTTCGGTCTGATGATCCCCGAGGAGTACGGGGGCCTCGGCGAATCGCTCCTGACGTACGCCCTGTGTGTGGAGGAGATCGCCCGCGGCTGGATGTCGGTGTCCGGCATCATCAACACACACTTCATCGTGGCGTACCTGCTCAAGCAGCACGGCACCCAGGAACAGAAGGACCACTTCCTGCCGAGGATGGCGGCCGGCGACGTCCGGGGCGCCTTCTCGATGTCGGAGCCGGGCCTCGGCTCCGACGTCTCGGCGATCACGTCCAAGGCGGTCAGGGACGGCGACGAGTACGTCCTGACCGGCCAGAAGATGTGGCTGACCAACGGCGGCACGTCGTCCCTGGTGGCCGTCCTGGTGCGCAGTGACGAAGGACACTCCCCTTCGGAGGACGCCCCGTCGCGGACGGCCGCCGCCCCGCACAGGTCGATGACGACGTTCCTCGTGGAGAAGGAGCCCGGCTTCGGCGAGGTCCGCCCCGGCCTGACGATCCCCGGCAAGATCGAGAAGATGGGCTACAAGGGCGTCGACACCACCGAGATGATCATGGACGGGCTGCGGCTTCCGGCCGATCGGGTGCTCGGCGGTGTCACCGGCCGAGGTTTTTACCAAATGATGGACGGGGTGGAGGTGGGCCGCGTCAACGTGGCCGCGCGGGGCTGCGGCGTCGCCCAGCGCGCCTTCGAACTCGGCATCGCCTACGCCCAGCAGCGGCACACCTTCGGCAAGCCGATCGCGCAGCACCAGGCCATCCAGTTCAAGCTGGCGGAGATGGCCACGAAGGTCGAGGCGGCGCATGCCATGATGGTCACCGCGGCCCGCAAAAAGGATTCGGGCGAACGAAACGACCTGGAGGCGGGGATGGCGAAGTACCTCGCGTCCGAGTACTGCAAGGAGGTCGTGGAGGACGCCTTCCGCATCCACGGCGGCTACGGCTTCTCCAGGGAGTACGAGATCGAACGGCTCTACCGGGAGGCCCCGATGCTGCTGATCGGTGAGGGCACCGCCGAAATCCAGAAAATGATCATCGGGCGCAGGCTGCTCGAAGCGTATCGATTCCAGGGCTGATTGTCCGAGTACGGGGTGTTTTCTTCGAGAAGAAGGTCACACCCCGTCAGCGGTCTTCGGCCGCCGACTCGGCTTCCTGGCTTGCCCAGTTGTGGCCCGCGACCGGTACGATCCGGGAAAGCCGCCGTCCCCCGATCGAAGCGCGGCATCATCCGCTACGAAGGTCATCCATGCCCCACAGCCAAACCTCTGCACCCCGAGACAGCCTGGTCGGCGTACGCCTCGCGCGCGGAGCATCGCCGTGGCTTCTCCCGACCGTCGCCACCGCAGCCCTCAGCCTGGCCCGCGCCCGCCGCTCCGGCGCCGCCAGGGCCGTGGCCGTGCCCGCCACCGCGCTCGCGGCGGGCATGCTGTGGTTCTTCCGCGACCCCGAACGTGAGATCGCCACGGGCCGGGTCATCTCGCCCGCCGACGGCGTGGTGCAGAGCATCATGCCGTGGAAGGACGGGCGCACCCGCGTCGCGATCTTCATGAGCCCGCTCAACGTCCACGTGAACCGCGCGCCGCTCTCCGGCACGGTCACGTCGGTCGAGCACGTCCCCGGAGGCTTCGTTCCCGCGTTCAACAAGGAGAGCGAGAACAACGAGCGCGTAGTCTGGCATTTCGACACCGAACTCGGCGACATCGAAATGATCCAGATCGCCGGCGCGGTGGCCCGCCGCATCGTCCCCTACGTCCCGCAGGGCACGAAGCTGGAGCAGGGCGACCGGATCGGTCTGATCCGCTTCGGCTCGCGTGTCGACCTCTACCTGCCCGAGGGCGTGGAGGTCGCGGTCGAGGTCGGCCAGAAGACCGTGGCTGGGGTGACTCGCATTGACCGTGATTGATCCGGAGACACAGACGGGCTGGGTGCCCGAGGCCGACGAGGCCGACGAAGAGGAGGAGATGCCCCTCTCGTTGCGCCTCTCGATAGCGGACACCCTCACCCTCGGCAACGCCACGTGCGGCTTCATGGCGGTGTACTTCACCACCACCGGCATCCTGATCCCGCACCTCACCGGCAGCCAGGAGACCGGCATGGCCCGCCACAGCGCGGCCACGGCGGTCATCCTGATGCTGTGCGCCGCCGTCTTCGACCTGTTCGACGGCCTGGTGGCGCGCAAGCTCCGCAGCTCCCCGATGGGAGCGGAGCTGGACAACCTCTCCGACCTGATCAGCTTCGGCCTGGCGCCCGCCTACTTCGTCCTCGTGTACGGCATGGTCGCGGACGACGCGCACCAGCGGATGGCGGCGCTCGGTGCGATCGTCGTGCTGCTCGCCGTGGTGCTGCGGCTGGCCCGCTTCTCCTGCGTGACGCCGCCGAACGGGCTGTTCCAGGGCATGCCGAGCCCCTTCGGCGCGCTGACGGTCGTCTCCATCGTGCTGCTGGAGCTGCCCTTCGTGGCGACGCTCCTCGCCATCCTGGGCACGGCCTGGCTGATGGTGAGCCGGGTCGAGTACCCGAAGCCGCGGGGCCGTCTCGCGGTGGCGATGCTGTCCTGGATCGTGCTGTCGATGGGCCTGCTGGCCGCCTGGGCGTTCGACGCCCCCAGCGGCCAGCTGCTGCTCCAGACCGGCTGCGCGCTCCAGCTCGTCATGGGCGCGGTGATCCCGCTGTTCGCCACGGCCCGCCGGGTGAACAACTTCCGGGACAACCGGCGCGAGGCGCGCGCGGCCCAGCTGCCGTAGTCGCCGCAGCGGACGAGGAAGGGGCCCCGGACCGGTCGGCGGTTTCTAGGGATCGTCGCAACACTTGGTCGTGTTGGTCAGGCTGTGAGTAGTTTATGCAGGCGCTCGGCTGGGGTTTCCCAGCCGAGCGTT
>NZ_JBIALO010000073.1:0-6659 GCF_042873595.1 Streptomyces sp. NPDC004629
GCGGGGGGCGCCCGCCCCCCCCCCCCCCGCGGGGCCCCCCCCCCCCCCCCCCCCGGCGGGGGGGGGGGGGCGCCCCCCCCCCCCCCCCCCCCACGCCGGTTCAGTCAGAAGCGTCAGTCCGCAGTCCGCTCCAGAGCGGCCACGCCGATCGCGCTGTCCGCCATCCCGTAGAACACATAGACCGTCCCCGCGATGCGTTCGACAGCAGTCGGGAAGACAACGTTGCCGAGGGTTCCTATGGTCTCCTCACGGGTCTCCGGAGACAGCCACGGCTCCGGTGAGCGCGCCAGCACCCGCGCCGGATCGGCTGGGTCCAGCAGCATTCCCCCGGCCCGGTAGACGGCGCCGTGGCTGAGCTCGAAGCCCTTCGCGACCGGGCCGGTCACCCCGTGGTGGATGAGCAGCCAGCCCTCCGGCACCCGCAGCGGCGGCGGGCCCGCGCCGATCTTCGCGACCTCGAACGGCATCTCCGGGCCGGCGACCGGAGCGGAGTGCCGAAGCGAGGTCAGAGCCGAAAGATCGCGGCGGGCCGCCTCGGCCTCGACGTACGCGATCCAGATCGACGGACGGCCGTCGGCGACGCCGGCCGGGGCCGGGGCGCCCTCGCCCGGGCGCAGCCAGTCCAGGTCCCACATCGGCCGGTGCAGCATCGCAAAGCTCGGGCGGCCGTCGGGACCGGGAACGACCTCGGGGAAGAAGACGAGGTCCTTATTGGGGAAGAAGTTCAAGTCGGTGGACAGGTGCGACTGGTACGTGAAGTGCAGTGGGCCCAGACGGCGCCAGCTGACCGTGTCCGTGGAGACGGCCAGCGCGGGCCGCGGGCCGAGCGGACCGTAGGCGACGTAGGTCATGACGTGCACGCCGAGGTCGGGGATGAAGGTGATACGGGGGTCTTCCACGCCGGAATTGTGCGCACCCCGCTCGAAGCCCTCGTCCGGGGACAGCACCACGCCCTGGCGCTCGACGCCGACCGGTACGCCGTCTTTGATCACGACACGGGCGCGGCCGATGCGGGAGACGTTGCCGGCCGCGACCATGCGGGGGAAGAGGTACAGCTCGCCGTCGGGCCCCCAGGCGGTGGCCGGATTGAGGACGCCCTCGGCCTCCAGGGGGTCGGTGGGGTCGGCGTTCATGAGCACGCCGACCCGGTTCAGGGCATACGGGAGCGCGGTTTCGGTGTTGCGCTGGGTCATACCTAGCCTTTGATCGCGGATCCGAGGTTGGCAGAGGTGAAGTGGCGCTGGAACAGCAGGAAGAGGACGACGGCCGGCACCGCCAGTACGCAGGCGCCGGCGAGCACGGCGCCCATGGGGTTGGCCTGGAAGGTGGAGTTGGCCTGGGAGAAGTTCGCCAGGCTGACCGCGAGGGGCTGCATGTCCTGGTCCTTGGTCACCAGGAACGGCCACAGGAATTCGTTCCATGGGCCGATGAAGGTCACCAGCATGGCGGTGAGGATCGCGGGGCGCACCAGCGGCACCGCCACCGAGCGCAGGATGCGCAGTTCGCTCGCTCCGTCCATGCGCGCCGCGTCGAAGATCTCGCGTGGGATCTGCAGGAAGTACTGGCGGAAGATGAGCACGGCGACGGAGTTGATGGCGAAGGGCAGGATCATCCCGGCGTAGCTGTCGGCGAGGCCGAAGTAGCGCACCACCATCACGTACAGCGGGATCATCAGCAACTGGAACGGGATCGCCTGGACGAGCAGGACGAGCGCGAACACCAGGCCGCGGCCGCGGAAGCGCAGGATCGCCAGGGCGTAGCCGGCCAGCAGGCCGAAGACCAGCGTGCAGACCACCACCCCGACGGTCATGATCAGGGAGTTGGCCAGCGCGGTGAGCAGGCTGAACGAGTCGTCGATGCCGGTGAGGTTGTCCAGGGTGAGGTTGCCGGGCTTGGGCAGCAGGCCGCCGAGGCTGGTGTCGCGCTTCTTCTGCAGCGCCCCGATGAGCATGTAGTAGAACGGCAGCAGCGCGGCGAGGGCGCCGAGGCCCAGTGCGGTATAGCGCAGGATGCGCAAGGTGCGGGCCATGTCAGTCCCTCTCCGTGACGCGCCGGGCCACGGTCGCGATGATGAGCACGCCGGTGACGAGGATCAGCCCGATGGCGGCCGCGGCATCCGGCTCGCCCTGCTCGATGCCCCGCTGGTACACCAGCAGCGCCGGGGTGAGCGAGGCGCCGCTCGGGCCGCCGCCGGTGAGCAGGAACGGCTCGGTGAAGATCTGTCCGGCGGTGATGATCGACAGCAGGATGACGAGCGAGGTGACGGGGCGGACGGCCGGCAGGGTGACGGCCCGGAACGCCTGCCAGCGCCCTGCGCCGTCGGTCAGTGCCGCCTCGTGCAGTTCCTTGGGCACGTTCTGCAGCGCTGCGAGGTAGAGCAGGATGTAGAAACCGAGCTGCTTCCAGGTGACGTAGACGGCGATGAGCGGCATCACCAGCTGCTTGTTCGCCAGCCAGGACGGGTCCGGGGCCCAGGAGCCGAGCACGTTGTTGACGGCGCCGGAGCCGTTGAACAGAAACAGCCAAACGGCGAGGGTGGCGACCGAGGCCGTCACGTACGGCACGTAGTACGCCACCCTGAAGAAGCCCCGCCAGTGGGTCGCGGCATTCAGCGCCGATGCCAGCGCGAGCGCCAGCACCACGGTCAGCGGAATGTTGATCGCCATGAACAACCCGAGGTTGCCGAAAGCGCGACGGGTGTTCTCTTCGCCGAGGACCTCGGTGAAGTTGTCGAAGCCGACGAACGGGTGCGCCACGGAGACGCCGGGCGCGGTGAAGAAGTAGTCGTGGAAGGCCATCCATACGCCGACCCCGAACGGGATGATGAACACGACCAGGACGTAGGCGGTGTACGGCGCGGTCAGGACGAGCCCGAGCGGGCTGTTGCCCAGCCATCGCTCGACGAGCCGCGAGACGCGGGGCCGCCGCCCCGGGACACGGGGATCGTGTGCGGCTGCCGGCGGTGCGGACCGGGTCGACTGCCGGGGGTGCCGGCCGCGGGCCGGATCGCCCGCGGCCCGGGAGCCGTCGCGGCTGTCGCGAAGTGATTTCATGGTGTGCCTCGTCAGCCGGCGGCCTGGTCGTCGATCTGCTGCGCGGCCTTGTCGAAGGTCGACTTCACATCGCCCTTCCCGGGCAGTACCGCGTCTTCCCAGGCCGTGCGGAACGTCTTCCACACTTCGGTCGAGCCGGCGATGTTCGGCACGTCCACCGCCCGCGGGACCGCGTCGGCGAAGGGCTGGTAGAAGGGGTTGGCCTTGAGATAGCCGCCTGCGACAGCGGCCACGTCGCTGCGGGTGGGGAACTGCCCCGTCTTCTCCAGCAGTGCCACGTCGTTCTTCGTGCTCATCGAGAACTTGGTGAACTTCCAGGCGGTCAGCTTGTTCTTGCAGGAGGTGAACAGGCCGACATTCTTGGAGTCCCCGAACGTCGAGGTCTTGCCGGCCGGTGTTCCGGCGGCCGTGGGCAGCGGCACCACGCCGTACTTCACCTTGCCGTCGAACTGCCCCTTGCCCCACGGCCCGGCGATGCCCATGGCGGCCACCCCGTCGGCGAACGGGCCCGCCCACATGTCACCGCTGTACGCCTCCGGGGAGGAGTAGCCGCCTGCATACATCTGCTGCCAGAAGCCGAGGGTCTGCAGGCCGGCCTCAGAAGTGAAGGTGGCCTTCTTGTCCTTCACCAGCTGTGTGCCGCCGGAGTTGGCCAGATACAGCGGGTAGAAGTCGAACAGCGCATTGGTGTAGTCGCTGGTCGCCGGCGGATACAGGGCGAAATTCGCCGCCTTGCTGCTCTTGATCTTCTTGGCTGCGGCCAGCACATCGTCGTACGTGCTGAGCTTCGGGTTCTCGGCGTCCAGGCCGGCCTTCTTGAAGACGTCCTTGTTGTAATAGAGCATGAACGGGTTGGTTTTCCACGGCACTTGATACAACTTGCCGTCCGGGGAACGGAAGCCGTCCGCGGCGGCGCCGGAGCGCTCCTTGATGAAGGACTCGGCATCGCCGAAGGTGTCCGAGAGATTGACCAGGCCGCCCTGCTTCTGGAATGCCGCGACCGCCGCCGGAGCGGTGTTGTAGACGAGGCACGGGGTGTTGCCCGCGGTGATCGCGGCCCCGAGGACGTCTTCGGTGGACTTGCCCGACGGCACCGCCTTGGCGGTGACCTTCTCCTCGGGGTGCTCGGCGTTCCAGGCGGCCACTGTGGCCTTGGCCCAGGCCTGCTCCTGCTCATTCGTCGAGTACCAGATGTCGATCGGTCCCGAGGTCGGCTTGCCGCCGCCGGCGTCGTCGCCCGAACCGCAGGCGGACAATGGCAGGACAACCGCCGCGGCTGTGGCCAGCACCGTAACGCGCGGAAAACGCCTCATGGCGCCCAACTCCCTTCCATGCGGGTGGTTGAGGGCCCGAAGCGACTCCCCTCGCGTCGCCGCCGGCCCGCCCCCGTCGGAATGATCACCGCGGGGTTACGAGCGTCATCAAACCGGTTTAATATCTGAGCGTCAAGGACGGATGCGAGATGTTTCGGTAACCGGGGTGGCGCACTCCCGTCACCCCGGGCCGGTGGGAAGGCGAGGCGGTATGGTGCGGGGCCAGGGCAAAGCGGCTGGGTCGGCAGGCGGTTCCCGCGAGGCGATGCCTCCGCCGGCCCGCCGGGGCAGGGGCAGCCGGCCGACGATCGGTGATGTCGCCGCGCTGGCCCAGGTCTCCAAGGCGACGGTCTCCTTCGTCATCAACGACCGCCCCGGGGTCAGCCCGCAGGCGCGCCAGCGGGTCCTGGACGCCATCGACCAGCTGGGCTGGCAGCCCAACGCCGGCGCCCGAGCGCTGTCCACCAAGCGGTCCCAGACCCTCGGCCTGGTGATCCGCCGGCCGCCGGAACTGCTGAGCACCGACCCGTTCTTCCTGCAGTTCGTCGCCGGCATCGAGACCGGCCTCGCCCCCCTCGGCTACGCGCTCGTGCTGCAGGTCGTCCCCGACGAGGAGACCGAACGGCAGGCGTACGAGCGGCTGGCCCGTGACGGGCGGGTCGACGGCGTGTTCCTCACCGATCTGCGCACCGACGACCCGCGGCCCGCACTCGTGACGGAGCTGGGCATCGGCGCAGTGATCGTCGGACCGCCGCAGCCCGGCAGCCGGGTGCCGGCCCTCGGGGTCGACGACGGCAGCGGGGTGCGCCGTGCGGTCGGTCATTTGCGCTCGCTCGGCCACCGGTGGATCGGACACGTCTGCGGCGCCGCAGGATATGTGCATACCCAGGCCCGGCACGACGCCTGGCGCAGTGCGCTGGCGGATGCCGGCCTGCCCGAGATCCCTCCTGTGGCGGCGGACTTCACCGGTGCGGCCGGCGCCCAGGCCACGCACCAGCTGCTGGACCTGGACCGGCCGCCGACCGCCATCGTGTACGCCAACGACCTGATGGCCATCGCCGGGATCACCGCCGCGACCAGCCGCGGGCTGCGGGTCCCCGAGGACCTGTCGGTGGTGGGCTTCGACGACATCCCGCTGGCCGACTGCATCGCGCCGCCGCTGACGACGGTGCGCCAGGATGTGCTGGCCTGGGGGCGCGCCGCCGCGCAGGCACTGGTTTCGCTCACCGAGCGAGGAGAGTTCCAGGCGGCCGATCTCCCACCGGTGGAATTCGTGGTACGGGCGAGCACCGCGCCTCGACGGACTTGAGCCTGGGGCCGCAAGCGGGGTGAGGGGTCACGCTCTCAGCTTGCCGGTAAGAGTCGGGCCGATCGTTCCGCGGGTGCTGCGCTGGGCGCGGCGCTTCGTGTCTTTCTGAGGGCTGCGGCGTTTGCCTGGTGAACACGTAATCAGCAAGCAACGCACTGGAGTGGTCATGCCCCGAATGTTCGCGAGAACCCGCTCAGCAACCACACTCAGCGGGTTCATCGCGCTCGTGCTGACACTGGCACTCGGGACCTGCGGACCGGCATGGGCGCGTCCTCCTCTGCCGCTGAGCACGGATGACGCCTTCCAGCGCGACTGTCTCAAGGCCCACAACGGTTACCGGGCCCGGCATGGCGCACCTCCCCTGAAGACCGACCAGGCCACCGTCGACTATGCCAAGCAGCGCGTCACCCTGTTCAGCGAGTACGAGGGGCTGAGCCACGGCCACGCGGGTCTTCGTCCGGGGTACGGGGAGAACACCTTCTGGGCCGGTTCCTCCTCTCCGGACAAGGTGACGTCCTGCTCTGACGCCGTAAAGACGTGGTACTCGCAGGGGGTCAAGTACGACTACAACCACCCTGGCTTCTCGCAGGACACGGGATTCTTCACTCAGGTGGTGTGGAAGTCCACGACCACGCTGGGTTGCGCACGGGCGGCTGGTCGTGGCTCCGCCTGGTACGAGACGTACATCGTGTGCATGTACCAGCCCGCGGGGAACATCGTGACCTCGGACGGGAGCTATTTCTCGAAGAACGTTGGCAGGCCCGCCTGACCTACCGTCCATGCGTATCCGCTGCCAAAGGCCAGTGACATCCATGTAGCGGAGCGTCACGGTGACCGCCGCGCCGCCCGGTCCGCGCGGGCCGCCGCCACGGCCTCGTCGTGGAAGGCCCGGCGGACGGCCGTGATGCCGTCACCGGCCCTCGACGGGTGGACACGGTTCGTCAGCAGGACGGCGTAGCGGCCGGTATCCGGGTCGATCCAGAT
>NZ_JBIALO010000074.1:0-5330 GCF_042873595.1 Streptomyces sp. NPDC004629
GGCCAGCAACTCCTCCCGACCGGCACCCACCACCACCAACCGATGACCGAACACCGCCCGCGAACTCACCAACGACCACCCCACATCCACCGCACTCACCAACGGACGCCCCTCCCAGTGCTCCAACAACCGGAACGCCTGAGCCCGCACCGCCTCACCCGACCTACCCGAGAGCACCAACGGCACCACAGCATCCGCGGCGAAGTCGCCGACACCGGAGGGCTCCGCGGGCGGGGCGCCCTGTCCGGACCCGGCGTCGGCGGGCGCTTCGAGGATGATGTGCGCGTTGGTCCCGCTCACACCGAACGCGGACACCCCGGCCCGTCGCGGGTGATCCGTGTCCGGCCACGGGACGGACTCGGTCAGCAGCCGCACCTCGCCCTGGGACCAGTCGACCTGCGTGGTCGGCTCCGCCACGTGCAGCGTCTTCGGCAGCACCCCGTGCCGCAACGCCATCACCATCTTGATCACGCTCGCCACGCCGGCCGCCGCCTGCGCGTGCCCGATGTTCGACTTCAACGACCCCAGCCACAACGGCCGGCCCTCGGGCCGGTCCTGACCATAGGTCGCCAGCACCGCCTGCGCCTCGATCGGATCACCCAGCCGCGTCCCGGTGCCATGCGCCTCCACCACATCCACATCCGAAGCGGACAGCCCCGCCGCAGCCAACGCCTGCCGGATCACCCGCTGCTGAGACGGACCGTTCGGCGCCGTCAAACCGTTCGACGCACCATCCTGATTCACCGCACTCGACCGGAAAACCGCCAGCACCTCATGACCGTGCCGACGAGCATCCGACAACCGCTCCAGCACCACCACACCGACACCCTCGGCCCACCCGGTCCCATCGGCATCATCCGAGAACGACCGGCACCGGCCGTCCGCAGCCAGACCACCCTGCATCGTGAACAAGGCGAACGCGTCGGGCGACGCCATCACGGACACACCGCCGGCGAGGGCGAGCGAGCACTCGCCCGACCGCAGCGCCTGCGCCGCCAGGTGCATCGACACCAACGACGACGAACACGCCGTATCCACACTCACCGCCGGACCTTCCAGCCCGAGCGTATAGGCCACCCGGCCCGAGATGACGCTGGTCGCGGCACCGGTGATCTGGTGGCCCTGCAGCTGTTCACCACCGCGGGCGACCAGCTCGCTGTAGCCCATGTGATACGCGCCGGTGAACACCCCGGTCTGGCTGCCCGCCAGTGAGTTCGGGTCGATGCCCGCGCGTTCCAAGGCCTCCCACGACACCTCCAGCAACAGCCGCTGCTGCGGGTCGGTGGCCAACGCCTCACGCGGGGAGATCCGGAAGAACGCCGCGTCGAAATCGCCGACGCCGGCCAGGAAGCCGCCCTCGCCCGTCGCCGAGGCGCCGAGCGCCGCGTCGAGGTCCCAGCCACGGTCGGCGGGGAACGGCGTGATGCCCTCGGCTCCGTCTGCGACCAATTGCCAGAGATCGTCCGGATCCGCCACCCCGCCGGGGAAGCGGCACGCCATCCCGACGAAGACGATCGGGTCGTCGGTGACGGAGGCCGGTGACGGCAGCGGAGCCGTGCCCGCCGGCCCGGTGTCGTCGAACGCGCCCGCCAGATGCCTCGCGACGTGGGTGACGGTCGGGTGGTCGAACACCAGGCTCGCGGGCAGGATCGCTCCGGTCCTGGCCTGCAGCAGATTGCGCAGCTCGACCGCGGTCAGCGAGTCGAAGCCCAGCTCGGTGAACGGCTGCGCGGTGTCGATCTGCGCGCTCGATGCGTGGCCGAGCACCGCTGCCGCGGCCTCGCGGACCAGCTCGACGAGGATCGCCAGCCCGTCCGCAGCAGACATCCCGGTGAGCTGCCGCGCCAAGCCGTCGCGACCGCCCTGCGTGTTGTCGGCGGAACGCCGCGCCGCGTTGCCGGTCAGCGACCGCCACAGCGGTGCGACGTCCCGCTGCGCGCGCAGCGCTCGGACGTCGAGCCGGGCCAGCCCCAGCACCGCGGCGCCCGAGTCCCACGCCCGATCAAACAGGTTCATGCCCTGCTCCACACCCAGCGGCGGCATCGCCGACCGGGCGATGCGGCGCAGATCCGTGTCGGACAGGGTCCCGACCAGGCCAACGTCGGTCGTCCAGGCGCCCCAGGCCATCGACTGCCCGGGCAGCCCCTCGGCACGGCGGCGCGCCATCAGGCTGTCGAGGAACACATTGCCCGCCGCGTAGTTGCCCTGCCCGCTGTTCCCCACCTGTCCGGCCAGCGACGAGAACACCACGAACCGGGACAGGTCGTACTCGCGGGTCAGCTCGTGCAGGTTCCAGACCGCGTCGACCTTCGGCGCCAGCACCCGATCGAGCTGCTCCTGCGACTGCGAGCCGATGACCCCGTCCTCCAGGATCCCCGCCGTGTGCACGACGGCGGTCAGCGGATGCTCCGGTCCGACGGCGCCCATCACCGCGGCCAGCGCCTGCCGGTCGGTCAGATCGCAGGCGGCGAACGTCACCCGGGCCCCTTGTCCCGCCAGATCGGCGGTCAGCTCTGCGGCGCCCGGCGCGTCGGAGCCGCGCCGGCTGACCAGCACCAGGTTCCGCACCCTGTGCTCGGCCACCAGATGCCGCGCCACCACGCCACCGAGACCACCGGCACCGGTGATCAGCACGGTGCCGTCGGGCGTCAAGGGCTGCGGGACCGTCAGCACCAGCTTGCCGACGTGCCTGGCCTGGCTCATGAACCGGAACGCCTCCGGTGCCCGGCGCACATCCCACGCCGCCACCGGCAGCGGCCGGATCCCGCCGGTTTCGAACAGCGCCGTCAGCTCCCGCAGCATCTCCTGGATCCGATCGGCGCCGGCCTCCATCAGGTCGAAGGCCCGGTAGCTCAACGACCGGGCAGGGAAGTCCTCCGGCGATCGGATGTCGGTCTTGCCCATCTCCAGGAACCGCCCGCCCGGCGCCAGCAGATCCACCGACGCGTCCACGAACTCCCCTGCGAGCGAGTTCAGGACCACGTCCACACCCCGATCCGCGGTGGCGGCCCGGAAACGCTCACGGAAGTCGAGATCCCGGGACGACGCCAGCCGTTCGGCCGGGACTCCCCACTCCCGCAGGACACCCCACTTGCCCTCACTCGCCGTGGCGTAGACCTCCGCGCCCCGGTGGCGTGCCAGCTGAATCGCCGCGAGCCCGACACCGCCGGCGCCGGCATGGACCACCACCGACTCACCGGGTTCCAGCCCGGCGAGATCCAGCAGCCCGTAGTAGGCGGTCAGGAACACGACAGGAACCGACGCCGCGGTGGCGAACGACCAGCCCTCGGGGATCCTCGCCAGCAGCCGATGGTCGGTCACCGCCACCGGACCGAACGCGCCGAACGCCAGGCCCATGACCCGGTCGCCGGGCGACAGGTGCGGCACACCGGGACCGACCTCCGCGACGACACCCGCGACCTCGCTGCCCAGCGGGCCCGCCGCGCGCGCGTCGCTGACCATGTCGAGCGCGTTGAGCACATCGCGGAAGTTGAGGCCCGCCGCGTGGACCTGAACGCGCACCTGCCCGTGTGCAAGCGGATCGGCCAGTTCGGGAGCCGGCACGAGCACCAAGTTCTCAAGCATGCCCTTGTCCGTGGAGTCCAACCGCCAGGGCACTTCTCGCGGTGCGGCCAGTTCGTCGACCGGCCGGGCCCGGACGAGCCGTGCGGTGTGGAACCGCCCGCCGCGCACCGCCCACTGCGGCTCGCCGGACGCCAGGATCGCGCCCAGCACACCGGCCTCGATCCCGATGCCGGTGTCGGTGTCGGTGTCGGTGTCGAGCAGCACGATCCGGTCCGGGTTCTCCGACTGCGCCGACCGCACGAGACCCCACACCGCGGCCGCGGCCAGGTCGGTCACCGGCTCGCCCGAGTGCACGGCCACCGCGCCCCGGGTCGACACCACCAGCGGGATCGACGCGAACCGCGCCTCACCAAGCCAGTACTGCAGCTGCCGCAGCACCCAGCCGGTGAGCTCGTGCGTGGACCGGACCACCGAGTGCGGCCCGCCGGCCACGGCCAGCACGACCGCTCCCGGCACCGGCCTGCCCTCGTCGAGCGCGGTACCGACCGCGCTCAGGTCAAGGTAGTCCGCGCCACGGGGGGCGACTGTGACCCAGTCACCCATCGGGCCGGCTGCGCCGGGCCCGGTCTCGCGCCACTGCGTCAGCAACACGGCCCCATCGCCGGAGCCGGCCGTCAAGCTGTCCGAGGCGAGCGCCCGCACGACCAGCGACCCGATCGACAGCACGGGAGCGCCGGCGCTGTCCGCGACCGCGATGGCGACCTGGTCCGGGCCGGTCCGGGTGAGCACGACCCGCAGCCGAGACGCACCCGAGGCGCGCAGCCGCACGTCGGTGAAGCTGAACGGCAGCCCGCCCTGCTCGGCCGCGTCGAGACCGGCGAAGACCGTGGTGTGCAGTGCCGCGTCCAGCAGCGCCGGATGGATGCCGAACGACTCCGCCGAAGCGCGGGCGGACTCCGGCAGTTCGACCTCGGCGAGGATCCGGTCCCCGCTCCGCCAGGCCTTGCGCAGTCCCTGGAACACCGGGCCGTAGCGGAGGAAACCGCCTTCGGCCAGCTGCTGGTAGAACTGCTCGGTCTCCAGCGGTGCCGCATCCGCAGCGGGCCAGGCCTGGGTAAGAGCTTCGAACGCGTCGCCGGCCCGGTCGTCGGCGGCGGACGCGCTCACGACACCGGTCGCGTGGCGAGTCCAGGTCTCCTCGCCGTCCACCCGCGCATACACCGTGACGCTGCGCTGTCCAGCCTCAAGCGCCCCGGCCACCACCTGCACCTGCGCGCCGCCTGAAGCGGGGAGCACGAGCGGCGCCTCAAGGACGAGTTCGTCGAGCCGGTCGCAGCCGACGCTGTCTCCCGCGCGGATCGCCAACTCCACGTACCCGGTGCCGGGGAAGACCACCGAATCGCGCACGGCATGGTCCGCCAGCCACGGATGCGTCCGCACCGACAGCCTGCTGGTGAAGACCACCTCGTCGTTCTGCGGCAATGACAGCATCGCCCCCAGCAACGGATGCTCCGCTGCCGTGAGCCCGGCGGCGCCGACGTCGGTCGCCCCGCCGGCGCTCTCCGGCCAGAAGTGCTGATGCTGGAAGGCATAGGTCGGGAGCTGGACGCGCCGCGCGCCGGAGTCCGGGAGCACGGTCGTCCAGTCCACGGCCACGCCATGGACATAGGCCTGGGCGAGTGCCAGCACCATGCGGTGCAGGGACCCTTCGCCACGGCGGAGCGTGCCCGCGACGGGCACCGCGTCCTCACGACCGTCCACAATGTCCTGCACCGCTGGCACCAGCACCGGATGCGGGCTCACCT
>NZ_JBIALO010000075.1:0-4545 GCF_042873595.1 Streptomyces sp. NPDC004629
GGCTGGGAAACCCCAGCCGAGCGCCTGCATAAACTACTCACAGCCTGACCAACACGACCAAGTGTTGCGACGATCCCTAGAAACCGCCCTGCGCGCCCAGCCCCCACCCACCCGCACGCACCCCACCGCACAGTTCACAGCGCACCCCGCGGCAGCGCACCGCACACACGCCAAAGCCAGCGCAGCGCTCAGGTGGTGAGCCAGACCACGATCCCCGTGACCCCGTTCAGCACGGCCGCCGCACCCGCCCTGATCGCGGCGGCACAGCGCGCGGCCGTGAAGGAGTCCGCGTCGTACGTCGAGGACATGCCGAGGCCCTCGCCACGGAAGGACGCGCCGGACCAGTCGACCGCGGTGACGTTGTGGGTGGGTTCGGCCAGTTCGGCGCCCACGACGAGGAACTGCTGCCCGAGGTGGTGGGGGGTGACGGTGGCGAGCGGGTCGATCAGGTCGTTTCCGGCGCTGACGACGAGATCCGGGCCCATCTCCAGCGACTTGGTGATGCTCGGCAGCAGGTCGGCCGGGTGCTCGACGGCCACCGTGCGCAGGTCGACATGCTCGTCCTCGGCCCAGCTTCTGACCGCCGCCACCAGGGCCCTGGTCGGGCGGTCGTCCCCGGCGGTCAGCAGGACCACGCGGTAGCCCTTGGGCGGATGGACGCCGTTCCAGGAACCGGGCCGCGGGGTGATGGTCGCCTCGGGGGTGGGTGGTGCGGACGGGTCGGTGAAGCCCGCGCCGAGCGTGCCGACGGCGGTCGGGCTCGCGTGCGGACGCGACCAGTCGTCGCCGGAGCTGCATCCGGTGGCCAGGGCGACGGCCGCGGCCAGGGCGGCGGCGGCTCTGAACGGGGTGCGCAAGGCGATCGTCCTCCAGGTGGTGACTGCTGGTGCCTGCACATCCTCATATGCCGGCGCCCGCCCGTCCTGGCCGAAAAGGGCTTGCCGAAGGGTTGTTCTTCCATGATTCGCCGCGGGGGCAGGACGAGTTCACCCATGACGTGGAGCGTGCACGGGCAACCTGAAGGAGACACATGTCACGACACGTCCGCCGCGCCGTCATCGGGGTCATCGCGGCGGTGACCGCCCTGCTGGGCAGCGTACCGCCCGCGCTCGCCCACGGGTTCACCTCCACCGTGTACGTCCAGGTCACCGCCGCGGACCAGGGCCGCATCCGGACGACGCTGGAGCTGGAGTACGACCTCCTCGTCGTCTCCGCCGCCGACGCCGAGGGGGACGATCCGCTCTTCCGGACGGGGAGCGCCGCGTTCGAAGCCGGCGACACCAAGGGGCAGGCCGCGGCGCTCGACGCACACGCCCGGTCGGCGGTCGGCTATGTCACCCGTCGTTTCTCGGTCGGCGCGGACGGCCGGACCTGCAGCCCCTCCCGGCAGGGCGAGTTCACGATGGGCCGGCAGGAGGGCGTGCCCTACGCCCGTATGACGCTCGACTGGGCCTGCCCCGCCGACGCCGGCGATTCCGTGGTGCGCAGCGGGCTGTTCCCCGACGGCGAGGGCTATGTCCGCGACACCAAGACGATCATCACCTACGACCTCGGGGGCCGTTCGGGCAGCGCCGCGCTCGACGCCGCGCATCCGTCCTTCTCGCTGGGCCAGTCCTGGTACGAACGGTTCTGGGAGTTCTTCCGGCTCGGCGCGGAACATCTGCTCGGCGGCATCGACCACATCCTGTTCCTGCTGGCGCTGATCGCCGGGTCGCGGCGGCTGCGTGAGATCGTGCTGGCGGCCACGAGCTTCACCCTGGCGCACTCGGTGACGTTCCTGCTCGCCGCGCTCGGCGCGGTCGATGTGCCGGGGCGGATCGTGGAACCCGTCATCGCGCTGTCCATCGCGGTGGTGGCCGGCTGGTACCTGTGGCGGATGTGGCGGCACGGGGGCCGCGCCGCCGAGGTCGAGTCCCTGGCGGACGGACGTCTGGGCCTTGACCGCGCGGGTTGGGTCCGGCTCGCCGTCGTGTTCTGCTTCGGTCTTGTGCACGGTCTCGGTTTCGCGGGCGCGCTCGGCATCCACGAGGCATGGTCGTGGACCCTGCTGTGGTCCCTGCTGGTGTTCAACATCGGTATCGAAGCGGTCCAGTTGGCGATCATCGCCGTGGTGTTCCCGCTGCTGGCGCTGGTGCGCGGGCGGGCTCCGGTGGCCGGGCTCCGGCTGACCGGAGCGATCTCTGCGGTTGTGGCCGCGATGGGCCTGGTGTGGTTCGTACAGCGGGTGGCGGACGTCTGAGGCAGCGGCTGCCGGGCGTGTGGGAACGGGCCTGGTGAAGAGCCGCCAGTCTTCGGGAAGTTCAGCAGTTCCCAAGATCACATTTATGACCGGTTTACCAAGTGGAGAGACCTTCTTGGCGTCCATTCATGCACTCCGTGCACCAAAGGAACGAAATTGAAGAGATTGAGACCCCCCACGCAGGCCTCCGGGCCTGCGCGGCACCGCGTGGCCACCGGGACCGCAGCGGCATTCCTGGGTGTGGCCGTCGCCCTCGGCAACGGTCTGGCGTCCCCCGCCAGTGCCGCCGACGGCACCACGCTCAGCGGGATCATCCTCGGTGTGGGCGCCAACGAGTCGCAGCGCACCGTGACCTGGTACTCCTCTGACGACACCGCTCAGAAGGTGCAGCTGGTCCCGACCACGCAGCTCGTGAACGGCGAGTTCCCGGCCGGCGCCGCCGTCTTCGACGCCATCGGCGGCGCGAACATCGCCACCAGCGGCGGCTACAACCGCCACGCGACCATCACCGGTCTCAAGGAGCACACGGCGTACTCCTACCGGGTCGGCGGCGAGGGCAACTGGTCGGCGACGTACTCGTTCAAGACGCAGGACTTCGAGGGCGACTACGACTTCCTGTTCTACGGCGACCCGCAGATCGGCTCGTCCGGCGACACCGCGAAGGACCAGGCCGGCTGGCAGGACACCCTGGACGTCTCGCTCGGCGCCAACCCCGACGCCGAACTGCTCGTCTCGGGCGGCGACCAGGTGGAGAGCGCCAACACCGAGTCCCAGTGGAACGCCTTCCTCGCGCCCGACAAGCTGCGCCGGTACCCGTGGGCGGCCACCATCGGCAACCACGACGTCGGCGGCAAGGCCTACGAGCAGCACCTGTACACGCCGAACACCGACCGCTCGGCCCCGTACTACTCCAACGGGAACCCGGCGTCCAACACCTCCGGCGGCGACTACTGGTTCATCTACAAGGACACGCTGTTCATCGACCTGAACAGCAACAGCTACGCCACCTCGCAGGGCGGCGGCGGTGACGCGGCACACATCGACTACGTCACCGACGTCATCAACAAGCACGGCTCCGAGGCCAAGTGGAAGGTGCTCGTCTACCACCACGCGATCTACTCGCCGGCCGCGCACGCCAAGGACAACGACAACAAGGTGCGCCGGACGGACTTCCCGACAACGTTCTCCAAGCTCGGCGTCGACCTGGTGCTGCAGGGCCACGACCACAGCTACTCCCGTAGCTACCTGATCAAGAACGGTCAGAAGGCGGATCCGGACGAGCAGCCCGGTGCGGCCGACGTGTACCCCGGTCCCGGCGGTGTCCTGTACGTGACGTCGAACTCGGCGTCCGGCTCCAAGTACTACGACATCACCAAGCCGGACAGCAGCGGCACCAGCGGAGCCGGCAACGGCGCCGACCCGCTCAACCCGGACAGCTACTGGTACAACTCGGTGCAGAACCAGGAGCACGTCCGCAGCTACGTCAAGGTCGGCGTACGCAAGGACAAGCTCGTCGTCGAGAACCTGCGCAGCGGCACCTGCCAGGCGCCCAACGCCGCGGTGGAGCTGGGGAAGGTCTCCTGCACCAACACCCCCGAGGGCCAGCCGGTGGGCTCGGTCGTCGACAAGGTCACCGTGCACCCCCACCACGGCAACGGACAGGACCTCCAGGTCGACGTGCCCGACGCTCCTCCCGGTGAGTTCGGCTGGACCATCGACGGCTACAACGGCCTGGTGGACCTCGGCACCGCGAAGGACCACGACGGCGACTACTTCCGGGCCAACGGCCAGATCAACCCGATCCTGGTCTCGGACAGCCGCCGCTCGCTCGCCCCGTGGTCGATCTCGGCCAACGTGAGCGATTTCAAGGACGGCGACAAGTCGTTCTCCGGTGCCTACCTCGGCTGGACGCCGAACGTCCTCCAGGACGGCGCCGGCGCCAAGGCCAGCGGACCGGTGGCCTCCGGCTACGACGACCACGGCCAGGGTCTGTCCGTCTCGCGCGGCCTGGCCTGGGCCGAGCAGGGCCACGCCAAGGGCAAGGCCAAGCTGGGCGCCGACCTGGACCTGAAGATCCCGGGCAGCGTCAACAAGGGCACCTACCGCGCCACCCTCACGATCACTGCGCTGAGCAGCTGACCGTACCCGTTCCATCCGTGGGGGGGGGGGGGGGGGCCGGGGGGCCCCCCCCCCCCCCCCCCCCCCCCCCCCCCCCCCCCCCCCCACCCCCCCCCCCCCCCCCCCCCCCCCCCCCCCCCCCCCGGCCCCGCGGGCCCCCCCCCCCCCAGGGGTGGTTTTTTTGCCCC
>NZ_JBIALO010000076.1:0-4525 GCF_042873595.1 Streptomyces sp. NPDC004629
GCCTTTATCTGTACCCAGTCCGACGGTGTCAGGGACGTACGCCACGTGGTCCCCAGCCAGGGGCCCGCCCTTGTCGCTGACACTCGCTTGTGACCGTTGTCCGCGATGGTCGTTGCTCCATCCAAGGGATCCACTGGGTGCGGAGGGGCTGGGATGTACGTGCGACGGGTCGTGGGGACGGGGATGCGCCACGAGACGTACACCGTCGTGGACAGCGAGGGACGGGTAGTCGAGATGGTGGACGACTACCTCGCCCTGTGCACCGACCGGGAGCATTCGCCGAACACCCTGCGGGCCCGCGCCTTCGACCTGAAGGCGTGGCTGGTCTTCCTTCAGCTCCTGGACGTTGACCTGCTGGCAGCGGCACCCGAGCAGGTGGACCAGTTCGCCGGCTGGTTGCGGCGTCCGGTGCAGCCGGGGCGGCTGCGATCGGCGGACGCCGATGGTCCGGCCCGGGAGCCGTCAACGGTGAACCGTGCGCTGGACAGCGTCTACATGTTCTACGGGTTCCTTGCCCGCCGCGGCGTCGGTATGGGAGCCCAGCTGACGCACCGCCGGGCGACATCGATCGGCGACCACGGCGGATTCCTCGCCGGCATCGCGGAGCGGCAGGTCAATGCACGGCCGACGCGGCTGAAGCAGGTCAAGCGGCGGCCGACGACGCTGACGGACGCCGAGGTGCAACGGATCCTCGATGCGTGCGAGCGGTTGAGGGATCGGCTGCTGATGGCGTTGATGTTCGAGACGGGCTGCCGGATCGGGCAGGCGCTGGGGCTGCGGCACGAGGACATCAACACGGACCGGCGGACGCTCACGCTGCGGCCCCGCGAGGACAACGCCAACCGCGCACGCGGCAAGAGCCGCGACCCGAAGGAGATCCCCGTCCGGCAGACGCTGCTCGACCTCTATACGGACTACCTGTTCGCCGAGTACGGCGAGCTGGACTGCGACTACGTGTTCGTGAACCTGTGGAACGGAACGGTCGGTGCACCGATGGGGTACTGGGCGGCGATGAGCCTGGTCAAGCGGCTACGGCGACGCGCAGGTCTCGACTTTCACCCGCATCTGTTCCGGCACACTCACGCGACCGCGCTTCTGCGAGCTGGCGTGCGGCTGGAGGTCGCGAGTGAGTTGCTCACGCACGGCTCGGTCCAGACCACGATGGACACCTACGGCCATCTGGACACGGACGACCTGGCCGAGGAACTGGACCGCGTCGGCTTCCGGGGCTCGTGGTGAGCGCCGATGGCGGTCTGGCCGCCGTCGTCCCGTTCCCCGGAGATCCGCGGGCCGCGGCCCTGCTTTGCGTGGTGCGGCCGGAGTTCCGAGTTGAGTGCTTCGCGCCGCCCGCCGGGCACTTCCTGGCCTCGACTCCCTGCGTGATCACTACGTGCGTGAGGAGGAACGCCTCGCGGGGGTTGTGCGCCGCGCATGACGCGGCCTGGCGGAAGGCCGGCCGACCCGAGCGCGAAGGATGGATCGCGGACCCGGCGAACTGGCCGACCGGACTGAGCCTGGACGTGGCACCGTGCCTGGTCAGCGGATGCCCGCACTCCGGAGGACTCTCGTGCTTGTGCGACCTCCACCTCGCCGACCTGAATGGCCTGCATTCGCGGGGCCAGCGCGTCAACGTCCGCCAGTACGCCGCCGAGGCGCCAATGCTCTTCCGCCCGGCCACCAGGCGGTGCGGCTTCCCCGACTGCGGCTACGAGATCAGCCGCAACGGTTTGTGCGACGGGCACCACTACCGGTGGACGAAGGTCGGGCGGCCACCGCTGGCCGCGCTGCCCGCTGAGCTGAAGCTCCGCAACGCCCCCAGCTTCTCCGTCACGGGCCTGCCGCCGCTCGTGGCGCTGGAGTTCCAGTACCTGCTCCAGCTCCGCACCGATCAACGACGCTCCAAGGTGGTCCCCAGCTCCTGGGTCCGCGCGGTCAACACCGTCATCGCCGAGGGCGTCTCCTCGGTGCGGGACCGCCCGGCCGGCCACTGGCGTCACCTGTCGCTAAACCACACCACCGTTCCGCAGCTCTTCACGGACCTGCTGGAGGCCCTCGGCGACCTCGATGGGCCAGCAGAGGAGTGGGACAGGGACGTATGGCGACCGGACCGGCTCGGCTACAGCATCGAAGAGCGGCAGCGCGTCGCCCCGCTGGATTTCACCGGCATCACCCAGCCATGGCTGAGGCAGGCCATCAAGCGCTACCTGCGACTACGGCTCGCGCGCACGGAACTGCGGTCGGCCGCGCGCAATCTCCACGACTTCGTTCTCTTCTCCCGGTTCCTCGCGGAAGCCTGCCCCGACCGGCAGGACGACCCGGCGGTGCTGGACCGACCGCTGCTGGAGTCGTACATCGGCTGGGTCGGCCGCAGGACGGTGGAGCGGAAGGGGCCGTACTTCGGCCAGCCAGTGTCCCCAGGCAGCCGCAGCCGCCTGCTGTCGGCGGTCTCGACCATGCTCGAAACGTGGCGCCGCTACGACTGGCAGCCCATGCTGCCCGCCGACTCCCGGATCCACCGGGACGAATACCCACGACCGCGCGGGCTGAAGGCCAACTTCATCGACGAGCACCTGATGGAGCAGATCGAGTCCGAAGAGAACCTGGCCCTGCTCGACCCCGAGACCCGCACACTGGTGCTGATCTGCCGCGACGAGGGCCTACGCATCAGCGAAGCACTCACCCTGAAGACCGACTGCCTGAAGAAGACCCCGTCCGGCCGCTGGGCCCTGGTCCACTACAAGAGCAAGGACAAGAGCTTCCGGGCCATCCCCGCCTCGCGCGTGGTGGTGGACACGATCCGGGAACAACACGGCCGCGTCCGGGAACGGTTCGGCAGTGCCTGCAAGTGGCTGTTCCCCAAGGTCAGCGGGAACCCGGACGGCAAGTACCCCATGCCCTATGGCACCGTCGACACCCGCTTCGACGCCTGGCTGAAGCTCATTCGCCTCATCGACTCCAACGGCGACCCCGCTGCCGTCAGCTGGCATCAGTTCCGCCACACGCTCGGCACCAGGATGGCGAACGCGGGCGTGTCCGGCCGCACCATCCGCGAGGTCCTCGGGCACACCTCCTGGGCGATGCAGGAGCACTACTCACGCATCGCGGACGACACGCTTCGTCGCGAATACGAGGAGAAGTACGAAGTCCGCTTCAACCTCAAGGGCGAGGCGGTCAAGATCCACCGCGACAGCGACCTGTCCGGCGTCGAGTGGCTCGCCGAGAAGATCGGGCGCCGCCTCCACGCGGTCGCCGGCGGCTGGTGCGGACGGCACATCTCACGCCCATGCCCCAAGACGGCAGCCGACGGCTGCTACTTCTGCGAAGACTTCCAAAGCGACCGGCAGTTCCTGCCCATCCACCGCGACACCCTCGCCCGCACCCGCGAGCTGCAATCCGATGCCGCAGCCGCCGGCCGCCCCCGTGCCGCCGACGTCAACGCACGTCTGGCCGCCGCGGTCGAGCACGTCATCGCACGCATCACCGACCAGGAGAACGACGGACTCGCCCCGGCGTCTGACGACCGCCCGGACCACCGAGGCGAGACGGAGGAGGAAGCAGATGCGGGCTGACAACTCGTCCCACCTGGCCGAGGCTGTACAACGACGCCGCCTGGACTGCATCGAACGCGTCCATGCCGTCCTGTCGGCTTTGGAGCGCGATGGCGGAGCGGTGACCGTCGCCGGGGTCGCCGCGCGGGCCGGGGTCTCCAGGACCTTTCTCTATGACGACGCCCAAGCTCCGCTGCTGACCAGGTTGCGAGACCTCGCGAACAAGCAGCCCGCCACGGGGCGGCCGGCTCTGCCCGACCAGCAGCGGATCACCACCAAGTCACACGAGACCGTGGTGCGAGCGCTACGGGACGCCAACCGGAAACTGAACGAGGAGAACGAACGGCTCCGCAACGAACTCGCCGTCGCCCTTGGACAGCTCCGCGACCTTCGCCGAAGCATCCCCGCCCCACGGCGTTAATCGATCGTCTCGGTATACGGCCCGACGTCGGTGAACCGGCGGATCCGGTCCTGTTCGGCGGTCTCGTCGGAGCCGTCGAAGTGCCGCACCTGGTTCCACCAGCGGTCATGGTCATACCCCTCACAGTGGTTGAACTCGTGCGCCGTACTGCGTAGCCGCTGCCGCTCGCGCACGATCGCGGCCTGCTGCCACGTCTCGGGCCGTTCCACCGCGAGCAGCGTGTACAGGAGCCCTGCCGAGTCGCAGACCAGGCGGAGCAGAGACCGCATCGCGAAGGACGTCTCTCCAGTCTCGCCGACCTCCTCGCACACCCGCCCCAGCTGCACGTTGAGGAACATCTCCAGGCCGCAGACGTCTTCGGGCCTGAGGTCTTCGGCGTAGATGAGGGTGCGCTCGGACGGTGGGTTGGTCATGCGGGTGGATCCTCCCTTTCGTGCCGTGCCAGCTGGATCAGCTCCGGTGACATCTGAGCAACTCTAAGGAGACGTAGCTGACACTGTCATCCACACAAAAGACCAGTTCAGCGTGGCTGCCGAGCGTGAAGGATCCAGATAAC
>NZ_JBIALO010000077.1:0-4420 GCF_042873595.1 Streptomyces sp. NPDC004629
CCACGGCGATGTCCCCACACCGGAACGAACGGTCAACTCCCGCCCCGGACACGGCCATCGGCTCCGACCCACCTCTTTGTGTTAGCTGCTGTAAGAGGCAAGGTCCAATTCCGCGATTTTAATCGCTGCCTCAACGCGTGAAGTTCAACGCGCCGAAGTGGTGAAGCGCATGTAAACGACCAGATTAAGCTCGCACGTCGACGGTGATCATTGCAATATCCGGAAGGGCACTCGGCGGCTCATTCCCATACCAAGCGTATTCGATTGCCGAGAGATATCCATCGGTAGCCCAGAGGAGGATCTCCCCAAACAGTGAAGCCGTTTCGTCCATAACCGTTGCGTCCACCGGAATCACGCCGGTGACTCCGGCGAGCGAGGGGCTCCTTCCAGCACCAGCAGGTCGACGCTGGCTGAATCTACCCCCCATTTTGCAACCACCTGCACAAAGTCGACTTGAGCCCGCAGTTCAGCTGCGCCAGGGAATTCATTGGCGAGGATCAGCTCAACTACAGCCCTCTCGTCTGAGCTCATGGAACGAGGAATGATCGCAACAGGCACGGAAGGAGCCTCCAGGTAGTCGCCCCTGCGGGGCGATAGCAGAAAGTATTCTTTGCACTTCAGGCCGCTCATGGAGCACCCGAAGGGATCCTCCTAACCGGGGAACTTTCCAGGAATGAATGCCGTGCCGAGCCTGGGGACTCCATTCCTAACGGCTCCTCGAATCGTTACCGTCTCCCCCTCGATTTCTCGATTTACCTCATACCTTCCCGCAGCTGGCAAGTCCGTAGCGCCATGAAGACTATCCATGATCGAACGAAGGGCTTCCTCTCGACCTCCGGTCTCAGTCACTAGATCACCAAACCCATGCTTGGCCGGGTCATCACGTGCTCAAGATTCGCTGGCGTATTCCAAGTCGGCCACGCCTGATCCAGGGTTTCCGCCGTCAGACCGCAGCCAGGTCCCGTGTTGTGAACGAGGACGGGCGTGGTCCCCGCCAGCACATCGTACGTGTGGAGGCCGGGCTCTTCCGAGCTGGGTTTTCGCAGGTCGGCCGTGAAATGTCAGTGCGTCGCCGTCTGCTGGCGTGCGCTGATGTCCGCTCCGGTTGCCGCTGCGTCACCGTTGCCGTCATGGCCCGCTATCTGGCTATGACGGCACGTGCGGCAATTCATCGCTCACCGAATTCCCCAAGCTCGCCAATTAGCCGCTGACGGGCAGAATCCAACTGTTCAGAGTATGAAGAATCGAAGATCGATGACAACTGTACCTCCAACGACCCGCTGATTTTGAAAAGAGCAGACCAAACAGCACGATCGTCGACTAGCACCGCAAAATCTTGTCGATGCATAACGCGGTCCATCCAGTCGGATAGGACGAGCACTTGGTCGTCTGTCAATTCAATATTCACGGATATCTCTCTTCGGATCGCAGCTCTCGCGAAGGCGGCCCATGGCTACACCTTCCCATCCCGCAGCAGGTAGGTCAGCTGATCACCTGAGGATCGCCACCCGCCAAGATACTCCCCGACATTCGGACCGTTCGCGGCAAATGACGTATGCAGCCCAGGGTCGTCCACGTAGTGGATAGCGGCCTGCCCCCTATATGTACCCTTGATTTGCCGCATTCCCGGGTTCTTCACGAACTCGTCAGGAGTCGGGCGGCTGGTGCTGGTGCCGTTTCTCGCCCTGCCGGTCATCGCCGGGTGTATTGCGCCACCGTGTACGCCGTGGGGCCGGTAAGCCCTGTTCCTGTGCCGTCGTTCATGTCCAGGACCTCGAAGCCGGCGCCCTGCGCGTAGCGCTCCAGCTCGCGGGGGAACAGGACGCGCCTGCGGATCTCGTCTCGGGCCTCGTCGCCCGAGGGGAGCATCCAGTGCCGGTGCATGGTGTTGCTCTGGGTCCGCAGCTCCCACGTGTGGCGGACGGTGACGGTCGCGGATCCCGTCAGGGTGTCGACCGTGGCGGTGGTCGGCTCGGCCCGGGTGATCGGGGCGACGTGTCCGCAAAGACGAGCTTCCGCGGAACGTCGCCCGCAATGTCAAGACCGCCGCGCCCCCGCCCCCGGCGCTTCCAACCTCTCACAGCGGTCGAGGCCAGGCAGTTCCTCCAGACGGCCAGCGACGACAGGCTCTCTGCCTTGTACGAACTCGCCCTGCGCACCGGACTCCGCAAGGGCGAACTCCTCGGCCTCCACTGGGAAGATCTCGACCTCGACGGCGGCACCGCCACCATTCACCGCTCCCTCCAGCGCACCCGCAGTCAGGGGCTGACCGTCCTGAACACCAAGACCCTCGCCTCTGGACGCCGCATCCTCCCCACCAAATGCCTCAACTCCCTCAAGATCCACCAGGAACGGCAGCAGGAAGAGCGCCAGGCGGCAGGAACGGGCTGGACAGACAACGGACTCGTCTTCACCACCCCGAAGGGCAGGCCGCTCGACCCCACCAACCTGAGCCGCCGCTTCCGCCGCGCCGGACTCCGAACGACCCGCTTCCACGATCTCCGGCACTCGACCGCGGCCCTACTCCTGGAACAGGGCGTCGACCTCGTCGTCATCAAGGAACTCCTCGGCCACGCGCACATCGGCGTCACCGCCGGCGTCTACGCCCACGTCCGACTCCGCCTCCAGCGCCAGGCCATCGACACTCTCGGCACCGTCATCGGCCCGACCGACGCCCCCGACGGCCCACCTACCACAGCCGTCGTCCGCTGACGTTGCCGTCACCGTTGCCGTCAAACGGCGGCAGGGGCCCCACCGGAGATCACTCCGGTGGGGCCCCTTTCTCTTCTTTCTTTCCCCAGGAATTACTTCGCCCAGGAATTAGAAGAGCCGAAACGAGAACCCGGGAGCATCGAACCATGTATCCCGATGCAATCTACCCGCACGAAGAAGTGGCACTTGCCGGGATCTTGTACGCGGCCGCAAGGCTCTTATCGAAGATCACGAGCAGGGCATCAGGCATATACGTGAATCCCGCACCCTCAGCCTCACCTAGCGCAACGACTATACTCGACTCATCAGAGAACCCGAAGTTGTAGGCCCAAGGCATCTCTGGGCATCCCTCGTTAGGGATATGCCAGGCGATTCTGACACTCACGATCGGCACACCCAAGAACCCCTCCCAATCGACGTGGCCACTCACGTCGATGGGGTCTCCGGGCAGACTGGTGCCCGATTCTCCGGGACTCCTGTATTCAATCGCCATGCCTTCGTTGACGCCATCCATTGCCCAGGACAGAACCAGCACGGCCCCACTCTCCATGCCCAGCTCAACGGCCATGTCGACTTCGTGAGCACGATCTTCCCTATGCCCTTCGGGCCAGCCCTCCCCCCGCGGCACCACGTAGCGAACCGTTGTCACAACCTCGCCCGAGACAGCCTCCCGGAGTTCAGCGATCCCAGCACCGCCATGGGCCAGAGCAGCCCACGGGTTGATTACCAACATTTCTAATACCGCCCAAAGTACTGAAACTGGCCATTAGCATCGAAGGTTGCCCCGATCCCGCGTCCACCGGCCGGGTCCGGCATGATATATCGCGTCCCGCCAGCGAAGTTGCCGGAATTTACAGGAGATGTAGCAGTTTTCGGATTGGTCAGAATGTCGTCCAACAGGTCCTGGCCGGCAGACTTCAACTGCTTCCCTGGAACCACAGGCAGATCCCCGCGATTCATATGTTTCTGATACTCGCGCCCCGCATGAGTCGTATTCCCCTTCGCTGGACGCATCCCACTCTGCGAAAGAGCATCCAAATCGGGGCCGCACGGAGTGGAGTTATGCACCAGGACCGGCGTAGCCCCCGCCAGCACATAGTACGTGTACAAGCCCTCGACAGTCAGGTTGTACGTTCGAGCATGCCGGGTGAATGGGCGGTTGGCTGTCACGACGACCGTGTCGCCGTCCTCCGTCCGCAGTGTCATCCCCGGCTTGAGCTGCCCCGCGTGGATCCAGCCTTGCTGCGACGGGGACCAGAAGGGGTCTCCTTCCGTGGCGGTGAGTTTCTCGATGCCGTGTTCGGCGGCGATGGACAGTTCATTGAAGTATTTGTCACCCTCGGTCCGGATGAGACGGGTGACCTTCTTGGGGGCCGTCCTGCCGGTCTTCGGGTCGGTCGCCAAGACCTTGTCACCGGCCCCGACGTCCTCGATGTCCTTGGTGGACCCATCGGCCAGGAGGACGTCCGTGCCCGCAAGGAAGCACATGCAGTCGAGCCGCTTCGCCACGGCTGCAGAGCCGCCGGCTCCCTTCCCGAGCCTGAACGTCCTGCCCATGGGCAGGGAGAGCACCACGTCGAGACCGATGTTGCCGCAGATCGGGCAGGTGTCGAGGGAGTGTAAATCTAACGGCGGATCTGACGATCATGGGAGAGACGTCAAGTGACTGACACCGCCGTGGAGTTGGAGACCGTGAAGCCTGTCGAGA
>NZ_JBIALO010000078.1:0-4351 GCF_042873595.1 Streptomyces sp. NPDC004629
GCGCCCTGGGGAGGGGTCTCCGCGTCCCAGAGCCCGAGCACACCGAGCCACCAGCAGAAGTCACGCCCGCGGTACTCGCGGGGAGGACGGTCGTGGGGGCCGACGGAGAGGAAGACCCGGCGTCCGGACCGGCGCAGCTCGTCGGCGATCTGGACCCCCGAGGAGCCTGCCCCCACCACGAGCACCGCGCCCTCGGGTAGTTGCCCAGGGTTGCGGTACGCGCTGGAGTGGATCTGCGTGGGGACGGCGCCGTCCGGGACGATGGGCGGGATCACGGGCCGCTGGAACGGTCCGGTCGCCGCGACGACGAAGCGCGCGTCGATGGAGCCCGCTGACGTCTCGACCTGGAATCCGGGCCGACGGGCGTGCCTGCGCACCGACGTCACCTCGACGCCGCACCGGACCGGTGCGCCGATCTTCTCGGCGTACGCGACGAAGTAGTCCGCGATCTGCTCCTTCGAGGCGAAGGCGTCGGGGTGGACATCGGAGAACTCCAGCCCCGGGAAGCGGTCGTGCCACGCGGGCCCGTTCGCGACCAGTGAGTCCCACCGCTGCGAGCGCCACCGCTCGGCGATGCGATGGCGCTCCAGGACGATGTGCGGTACCCCGTGCGCTCCCAGGTGCTCGCTCATCGCCACACCTGCCTGGCCCGCCCCGACGACGACTACGTCGGTCTCTTCACTCGGCACTTCAGCCTCCACTCACGCGGCAGTCCGTCCCGGTGTCGTGTCGACCGGGCTACCGCAGGAGACATCCTTGAGATGACCTGGAGAGCTGTCCAACAGATGTTTCCGTTATAGGTGATCTGATTTCGCGATGCGGTTCCCTTTCGGTCACCCCAGCCAAGCGCTGGGCTGCGGTTGCCGGAAGGCTCGCCGCCGCTGCGCCGCGAGTACCGCCCGCACAGTGCGCAGGACCTGCGCCGTGAGTTGACCGCGGCGAAGTGCCGCAGTTTGTCCTCGTCCACGGTGACGCCGAGGCCGGGTCCTTCCGGTATCCGCAGCCGCCCGTTCTCCAGGTGCAGCGGCTCGATGATGTCGTCGGCGTGCAGGTAGTACATGCTGTCGATGGCGCGCGAGAGCACCGGCGTGCTGGCGACGACCGCGAGGTGCGCCGCGGTCGCGATGCCCAACTCGCCGCCGCTGTGCAGGTTCATGCCGAGCCCGAAGGTCTCGCAGTGTGCGGCGAGCGCCTTGGTCGCCGCGATGCCGCCCCACTTGTAGACGTCACCGTGGATGACGTCGACGGCGTTCAGCCGCATTGCGGGAGCGAACTCCTCGAACCGCACCACGCACATGTTGGTGCACAGCGGGATCCGGATCTTCGCCTTCACCTGGCTCATGCCCTCGATGCCCGAGCAGGGGTCCTCCAGGTACTCCAGGTCCAGCTCCTCCAGGGTGATGCCCGCACGCACCGAGTCCGGCACCGACCAGGCCGCGTTGGGGTCGACCCGCAGGTTCACCTCGGGAAGCGCCGCCCGCAGGGCCCGCAGAATGGCCACGTCCCCGCGGACGTCCCTGGTGCCCTTGAGCTTGACGGCGTCGAAGCCGCCCTCCTCCACCACCCGCGCCGCGTGCGAGGGCCGGTCGCCTTGCCCATCGCGTCCCAGCACGCCACGTCGATGGCGCCGAGCGCCCGTGCCTCGGTGACGAAGTCGCGGGAGCGCAGCGACATCACCTCCGAGCGGACCACCCGGGCGTACGACACCCAGCCGGTGATGCCCAGCACGAGGATGACGTACCACAGGCCGGAGCCGAAGAACCCGACGATGGCCAGCGCCAGCAGGATCGAAGGGAAGGCCAGCTGGACATCTGCCAGCCGCATCAGCACCCGGTCCGGCCAGCCGCCGAAGTAGTCGGCGGCCAGGCCGACCACGGTGCCGATCACGCCGGCGAGCAGTGCCGCGCCGGCGCCGACCGGGAGCGAGACACGGGTGCCGTAGACGACCCGGGAGAACATGTCGCGGCCGAGTTGGTCGGTGCCCAGCAGGTGGGTGCCACTGCCGCCGTGCTGCCAGGCGGGCGGCTTCAGCCGGGTCAGCAGGTCCTGCGCGTTCGGGTCGTCGGGCGCGAGCAGCGGGGCGAACACCGCGGCGACCAGGAGGACCGCCAGGACGGCGAGCGCCACCACGGCGAGTCTGTTGCGCAGCAGGGTGCCCAGCGCGGCGGGGCGCCGGCCGGGCTTCGCCCCGGCGGCGGGGCCCGCGGTGGGCGCGGCTTGGGAGGTCAGGGTCATCGGGAGGTCCTCACCCTCGGGTCGAGGAGGGTGAACGGCTTGACCGAGGGGTCGAAGCCGAACGCCCCGCGCGGGATCATCGCGGGCACCTCGGTCGCCTTGCCGCCGAGCACCGCCTTGATCAGCAGCGGGACGTCCACGGCATGGTTGAGTGCCTGGCGCACCCGGCGGTCCTTCAGGGGCCCGTTCTCCAGGGTGTTCAGCGACAGGTAGGAGGTCCTGATGCCGGTGTGGCCGTCCAGTCTGACGCCGCCGTAGCCGCCCAGCTGCTGTGCCGCGTCGGGGGTGAGGCCGGCCACGAGGTCGACCTGGCCGCTCTGGAGCGCGGCGAGTGAGGGGGAGGGGTTGGGCTGGGGGCTGAACACCAGCTCGTCCACGTGCGGGCGCCCCTGCCAGTGGCCGGGGAAGGCACGCATCCGCAGCTCGTGGTCGCGCCGCCAGCGGACGAAGGTGAAGGGCCCGGTGCCGACGGGGTGTTCGGCGAACCCGGCGTCCCCGACGGCGGCCAGGTGGCGCGGGGGGACGATCACGCCGCCGAACAGCGAGAGCTTGTCCGGCAGGATCGGGTCGTGCACGGTCGTGTGCATGTCCACGGTGAGCGGGTCGACGACGGAGACGCCCTTGACGTAGCGGAGTTCGACGATCGGCGACTTGGTCGCGGGGTCGAGGATGCGCTCGATGCTGTACTTGACCGCCGTCCTGGGTGGCCCGCGGGGCGGCGACCTGGCGCTTCACGCTGCGCCCCGGCGTCACGTTCCACAACGGCGAGCCGTGTGACGCGGCGTGGCCTTGGGATCACCGGCCTGGGCCACCCGAAGGATGTTCCCCGCGCTGCTCGCGGGGCTGGTGCCGCACCCGGTGAGCACCGCCGGAGCCGCGAGGGCCGGGATCAACAGGCCGCCGAGCCGCAGGATGTCGCGCCGGGCCGGGCGCATGCGGTCCACACTCCGCGCTTGACGAAGCCGTTCCATTGGACATCACATCCGTTCCGGCAGATGGAATGATGGGCTAAGCTAGGCGACATGGCGAAGACCGTCAACACTCAAATCACCGAGCAGGGCCGAGCGAAGGGCCCGATCGACAAGGCGATGGAAGTGCTCGAAGCGCTCGTCGAACCCGGTGGTCCGCACCGGCTGGGCGAGCTGGCACGGCGTACGGGCCTGTCGAAACCGACCGTCCACCGCCATCTGCGGACCATGGTGGAGTTCGGCTTCGCCCAGCCCGTCGAAGGCGGCTCCTACCAGGTGGGACCGCGGCTGCTCGGACTGGCCGCCGCGGCCCTGTATGACGACCGGAACCTGAGTCTTGCCCGTCCCGTGCTGGCGGAACTGCACCGGCGTACCGGCCAGTTCGCCCACTACGCCGTGCGGCACGGGGACGACGCGGTCCACCTGGAGCACTCCGAGTCGCCCCCGGAGTTCCGGATGGGCCTGCCGCCCGGCGGCCGCACGCCCCTGTACCGCAGCGGCGTCGGCCTCGCGATGCTCTCCGTGCTGCCGCACGACGAGTGCGCCGAGGTGCTCGACGGCGTGCCGCCGAAGGCGTGGGCCGCGCATCCGCTCGCCGGCGCGGCAGCGGTCCGCACGGTGCTGCAGGAGGCCGCCGAGCGCGGCTACGCGGTCGACGACGGCTACGACGAACCGGACGTGCGCTCGGTCGCCGCGCCCGTACTCGACCGGGCGGGACGCGTGGTCGGCGCGATCGGCATCTCCGGGCTGACGTTCACCCTCGGCCATGAGAGCGTGCAGTTGTACGGCCCGATGGTGCGCGCGGCCGCCCGCGCCGTCTCCGCCGGCCTCGGCGGGCGGGCCCCGGCCCTGGGCGTGGTGGGCCCGGCCGCGGGGGAGCGGGACGGCGGACGTGACGGAGGGCGGGCATGAGCCCGCTGGGCGAACTCCTCGCCGCCGGCCGGGACCGCGGGGTCTACTCCGCCGCGGCATGGTCCGTCGGCGACGCCGCCGCGACCCAGGACCGCGGCTGGACCGGCACCAGGAGCTGGGGCGGCGAGCCCTTGGACGGCAGCGAGCTGTGGGACCTCGCCTCGGTCACCAAGCCGGTGGTGGGGCTCGGGGTGATGGCCCTGGTCGACGAGGGCGCCCTGCGGCTGACCGACACC
>NZ_JBIALO010000079.1:0-4232 GCF_042873595.1 Streptomyces sp. NPDC004629
GGGCCGGGCCCCCGCAAAAAGCCCCCGCCCCCCCCCCCCCGGGGCCCCCCCCCCCCCCCGGGGGGGGGGGGCCCGCCCCCCGGGGGGGGGGGGGGGGGGGGCCCCCCCCCCCCCGGGGGGGGCCCCCCCCCCCCCGCAACGGACCTGGCACAGTGCGGCACATCCGGCGGAGCGCTTAGCCTGGCCCCATGCCTCGATGGGACCTCGACCGCTATCGCACCGAAATCCTCCAGCAGACCGACCTGTTGCGCTCCCTTCTGGACGGCGCCGACCCCGCGGTCCGCGTGCCCACCTGCCCGGAGTGGAACCTCGGCCAGCTGGCGCGGCACGTCGGCGGCGCCCACCGCTGGGTGGAGACCATCGTCCGCACCCGCGCCACCGAGCCGGTGTCCCACCACCTCCTCGACGACGTCTTCGACTACGGCGACGAGAACAACGAGGACACAGCCACGCTCGACGGGTGGCTCGCCGACGGCGCCCGGCATCTGACGGACGCGCTGGAGGAGGCCGGCCCGGACACCCGGGTGTGGACCGTGGTGCCCGATCAGCCCCTGGCGTTCTGGGCCAGGCGCATGCTCTTCGAGACCGTCGTCCACCGGGCGGACGCCGCCTGGACGGTGGGCCGCGGCTACGCGCTGGATCCGGCCGTGGCACGGGACGGACTGGACGAGTGGATGTCCTTCGGCACGGTGCCCGAGGCGTACGACGGGAGCGACGCACCCCTGCTCGGCGCCGGCCGCACCCTGCGCTTTTCGGCCACCGACGATCCCGCCGGTGACTGGTTCGTCGACCTCACCGGCGACGCTCCCCGCTGGCGGCACGCCGACGAGGAGGCGGCGGTGACCGTCCGTGGACCGCTCGCCGATCTGCTGCTGCTCGTCTACGGCCGGCCCGTCGACGAGCGGACCGAGGTCGAGGGCGACCGGCCCCTGCTGGACCTGTGGCTGCGCCGGACAGGCTTCTGGCTCCACGAGTGACCCGACGCGCACAGGGCAGTACACCTAGGGCACACCTAGGGCGGTACCGCGCGCAGGGCGCGTAGTACCGCCCAGATGACGGAGACGAGCGGGACCGCCACGACGGCGCCGATCACACCCGCGACGATGCTGCCCGCGATGACGGACACGGCGACGACCAGCGGATGGAGCCGGACCGCCCAGCTCAGCACCAGCGGGTGCAGCACATGGCCCTCCAACTGCCCGATGACGACGATGAGCACCAGGACCAGCGCCGCCGTGACGGGGCCGCGCCCGGCGAGGGCGACGACGGTGGCGACCGCGAGCGCGACCGGCGAACCCACCAGCGGCACGAACGCGGCGAAGAACTCCAGAAGGGCCAGCGGCAGTGCGAGCGGCACTCGGAGCGCGAGCAGGGCCACTCCCACGAGGACCGCGTTGGTGGCGGCCACGATGATGATGCCGCGCGTGTACCCGGCGAACGTGTGCCAGGCGGCGCGGCCCGCCCGGTCCCACCCCTCGCGGGCGCCCGCGGGCAGCAACTGCTCGCGTGCCCAGCCCCACAGCCGGTCGCCGGAGTGGATGAAGAAGACGGAGGAGAAGAGCGCGAGGGCGAGCCCGGTCACCACCTCGACGACCCGGCCGAGGCCACTGGCGGCGCTGCTGAGCAGGTTCGCCCGGTGCGTGCTGAGGTAGTGCATCACCTGGCGTTGCAGTTCGGCGAGCCGGCCCGGGCTGAGCCGGAACGGGGGCCGCTGGAGCCACTGTTCGATCTGGTGGATGCCGCCGCGGAACTCTCCCGCCAGTTTCGCCGACTCGCCGGCCACCGCGTTGCCCACGAGGGCGAACAGACCGAGCAGGACCAGGATGCTGCCGACGAGCGCGAGGGCCACGCACAGCGGCCGGGGGAGCACACGGTTCAGCAGGTCGGTGACGGGGCGCAGGATCGCGGTGATGACGAACGCGAGGAACAGGGCCACGGCGACGAGCTGGAAGCGGCCCAGGATCGTGAACAGGCCGTAGACGACGATGCCGATGAGGATGAGCCGCCAGGCGTAGGCCGCGCCGACCCGCAGCCACGGCACCGTCCGCTCGGGCGCGCCGGACGCCACCGCCGGGGTGCCGTGCGGGCCGGGAGGGACACGCGACGGCAGCCGCGTCCAGTGGGCGGGCCTGCTGCCCAGGACCGCGCCCCGCGCCCCGCGACCCGCGCCTCCCGGCCGTCTCTGATGACCAGTCATATCCAGAGCACGGTACGGGCAGGCGGGGCCGCCCGGGGGGTGCAACGCGCCCGGACGGGCCGGACACCGTCGGCATGGACGCCCGTCCGGGCCGCGGTATTGTCCGCTTTCGTCATGACGTGGCGTCGTCCGATCCTACGAACTTCCCGTCCCGGGGCTTCCCTCCCCGCATCTGATAGGAAACCTTCCTGTCAATGCATGGGTCCGGACCAACTCCCATCCCCCCACCTCTGGTTGGAGCCCTGATGCACCTCGGCCATGACACAGCGTCCCCCTCCGGCGTGTCCCGCCGGACCTTCGTCGCGCTGACCGGGGCCGCGGCCCTCGGCGCCCTCGTCGCCGTGCCCCGCGCCACCGCGGCGCCGGCGGCACCGGGCCTCGACGACCCGGCGAAGAAGGAGACGGCCATGAAGCTCGTGTCGAGCGCGGAGAACTCCTCGCTCGACTGGAAGGCCCAGTACGGGTACATCGAGGACATCGGTGACGGCCGCGGTTACACCGCCGGCATCATCGGCTTCTGCTCGGGCACCGGCGACATGCTCGACCTCGTACAGCTCTATGCCGACCGCAGGCCCGGCAACGTCCTCGCTCCGTATCTGCCCGCGCTGCGCCGGGTCGACGGCACCGACTCGCACGCGGGGCTCGACCCGGACTTCCCCGGCAGCTGGCGCACCGCCGCCGGGGACGCCGTGTTCCAGCAGGCCCAGAACGACGAGCGGGACCGCGTCTACTTCAACCCCGCGGTGCACCGGGGCAAGGACGACGGGCTGCGCGCGCTCGGCCAGTTCGCGTACTACGACGCGATCGTCATGCACGGCGACGGCACCGACGCCACCGGCTTCGGCGCCATCCGCGAGCGGGCGCTGCGCTCGGCCCGGCCGCCGGCGCAAGGCGGCGACGAGACGGCGTACCTCGACGCCTTCCTCGACGCCCGGGTGTGGGCCATGAAGCAGGAGGAGGCGCACAGCGACACCAGCCGGGTCGACACGGCGCAGCGTGTGTTCCTGCGCAACGGCAATCTGGACCTGAACCCGCCGCTGGACTGGGAGGTCTACGGCGACAGCTACCACATCGGCTGACGACGTGGGTACTGAGTGCCCCTGGTTCGGGCACTCAGTTCCCTGTCTCGGTGCCCCGCTCCCGGACGCCCTCCAGTTGCTGCACGATCCGCCACATGGGGGTGCTGCTCCGGGTGACCACGACCAGGGTCTCGCCGGTGTCGCCCCAGGTGCGGTGGACGAGGTCGAGGGCCCGGTCGACGCCCGCCGCGGCGTCGCCGCGGGCACCGGAGCGCAGCCAGGCGCGCAGCCCGAAGTTGTGCGCGGCCACCACGCTCGCGGCGACCGTGTACGCCCGCACGTCACCGTCCGGCAGTGTCGCGAACCGCTCCTTGAGGTAGTCGGCGAGGGCCCGCTCGTAGCGCCACACCACGGACGTCTCGTGGGCCTTGAGCGCCGGCACCTTGCGGGTGAGCGCATACCGCTTCACCGAGAACTCGGCGTTCTCCGCGTACATGCGCATGACCAGCCGGGCCGCGCCGCAGGCCCGCGCGACCGGGTCGGGGTCCCGGGCCCCGTCCGCCAGATACGCGACCATGTCGGCGAGCGCCCGTTCGTGGTCGGGGAAGACGACCTCCTCCTTCGTGGGGAAGTACCGGAAGAAGGACCGGCGGCCCACGCCCGCCCGGCGCACGATGTCGTCGACGGTCGTGCTGTCATAGCCGCGCTCGGTGAAGAGCTCGAACGCCGCGGAGACGAGGAGATCCCTGATGGGGGCCTTCTCCCGGTCGCCGCCTGCTCGGGCGTCGCGCGCGTCGCCGCGCGTGCTGGGGTCGCGCTGCTCGTCCATGACCCGAACGTACCTGCTCCCTTCCGGTGTGGCACTCGCCATGCATAATGAGGGTACTGAGTGCCATCTTCGTGGGAGAGCTGATGTCGGACTTCGACCTGTACCGTCCGTCCGAGGAGCACGAGATGCTGCGTGCGTCCGTGCGTGCGCTGGTGGCGGCGAAGATCGCGCCGTTTGCCGCGGAGGT
>NZ_JBIALO010000080.1:0-3522 GCF_042873595.1 Streptomyces sp. NPDC004629
CCTCTCGATGTTCGTGTGTGCGGTTCACTTGGGTGCGCCGGCGCAGGCGTCTACGGGGTGCTGATCGGCTCCTCGGTGAGTGCGAAGAGCAGGTGTAGCGAGTGACCTGGATTCGGGGGCGTGCTGACCTCGTGTGTCATGCCCTTGGGCAGGATCAGCACGTCACCGGAGCGCATGACGAACTCCGTGGGGTCGCTGCCCCGGGCCGGCCAGACCCGCCACCGCTTCGCACCCCGCATCTGCACGATCAGGCCAAGCCAGGCGTCATCGTGCGCACCGAGATTGCGGTCGCCGGCCTGCGACTCGTACGCCGTGCAGATCACCTGCCGCCGCAGCATCCCCGCCAGGTGGAGCGAGACCAGGCTGTGCCAGCCGTCGCTACGGACGTCCAGGCTCTCGTACACCCGAGTCCGCGGCCGGTCCCGGTACCCCCGAGCAGCCCTGCCCGGGTCATCCGTGCGGTGGAAGTCCGTGCCGTCGATCAGGGCAACGGTCTGGCCCGGCATCCTGCTGCCAGCCACCGGCACGGGGACCTGTTCGATCCACGCAGCGTCGAACGCCTTCAGGTGGCTGGGCTGCTCGGGCGCTGTCCAGATTCGAGGCATCGCCGCCCACCCCAACACCCCCAGAAAGGAGCTTGCCGTGCTGTACGGCGAGACCTCTGTCACGCGCATGATCCCGAATCCTCTACCAGTACCAGTGGCCTGTGCTGCCGTCGGGTCGCTGGGTGGCGTGGCAGGAAGCGGCCTGCAACTGCTCGGCGTGTGCGCTGAGGGCGGTGTCGGACGGATCGAGAACCTGGGTCATGTGCAGCAGGTCGGCATCCCTCAGGTCGGATATCTGCCGCGGACGAAGTTCGAGGATTCCCCGGTCCGTGTTGACCGTCTGGACGAGCACGGTGTCCTCGGGGAGGTCCAGGTCCGCAGGGGCGTACAGCAGGCGGAAGGCTGCGCCCGCGGGGTGCCGATTCAGCACCTGGGCCAGTTCGCCAAGCAGTGACTGGGTCTGCTGCCGCACGAGTGGTGAGGTGGCAACGTGCACGTACGTCTCCTCGTGTATCGGGTGGTGGGATTGGGTCCGGCGCACTCGGGTGCGCGCGGTCTGCACCGCCTGCGGACCTGGGCCGGGATGGTCCTGGTGCCGGGCGGAAACCGGGGGGCTAGTTGCACTGCCAGGAGTGCAGGCCGCCGTGGTCGAGGAACAGGGTGCACGGCTCGGGCTCACGGCCGTCCCCCCGCGGGGGTTCACCGTCTGGGCAGTTCTTCAGCTCGACGAACTCGTGCCGCCCGTCGTCGGTCCAGCGGATCCACAGATTGACGGTCTCGTCGATGTCGTCGATGTAGTCGGCGTGGTCACCTGCGGTGTGTGTCGTCAGCTCGCATCCCGCGAACTCGAACTGATGAAGAGCAAGGTCACGTCCGCGGTTGCGGGGGTTGCGGCGCAGATGGTGTTCCAGCTCGTCGCGCGGGAGACGTTTGTGTCCGCGGCACCTCGGCGCGTACATCAGGCGTTCCCCGCGGCGTCTAACTGGTCCATCAGCTCATCGACCGTGAGCACGCGGAACGCGCTGAGCCTGCGGACGAGCTGAGATCCGAGAGTCGCGCGGAGTATCGGGTCGCCGTATGGGATCGGATGGTCCGGCTGACTCACAGGCTTTGCCCCGGCTCCGTCCGGGCGGTAGATGGTGCCGAGCACGCCGTAGAGGGGAGCGGTCTGGGCCAGGTAGACGTCCTCGCCGAGATGGGGGCAGAGCTTCACGGCGGCCCGGATGTGAGATCGGCACACGGGCGGCTGGTTCACCAGGTGGGGGGCCTGCCGTGGATTCTCGTCCTCGGGCCCGGTCAGGAAGGTCCAGCCGAGCGGGGTCCTGGCCGGCCGGTTGCAGATCTGGCAGTGGAGCCACTGCATCGTGATCTGCTGACGGTGAGGGTGGACCAGCTTCCACTCCGGCGTACCGGTCGGCATGCCGCGCCCGTCATGGGGGTTGATCCGGCACCGGCTCCACAGGACGCCCTTGCTGTCCCGGTCCAGGCGGGGAATCTCGTCTTCGTAGCAGAGCAGGCGGGCAACGCTGCTGCTCTTCGCGAAATAGAGGTTGTCGGGTGCGGCCGTCTCGCCCTGCCGGGCGGTGATGAACGGGACGAGTCTGGGCTCGCGCCTGTGCTCGCGCATGGAGGGGGTCTTCTCACTGTTCCTAGGGGGTGGGCCGCTGCTCACGCCGCCTCCTTCAGGCACTGGATGGCGGCAAGACGCTCCAGCAGCTCGTTGACGGACCACGCCAGCCGACGCAGATGACCCACGGCTTGCCGGTGATCGCCAGGCAGACTCTCGGCGCCCACGGCGCGTGCCCGCTGGATCAGGAAGCCGGCTGTCGGGTCCTCGCGGTGGGCTTCGGCGGCGACGGCGATGTTCACGAGCTGAACCAGGTGTTCGCCGAGCGCTTCGGCGAGGTCACGGACGTTCTCCTTGGCCGGCACGACGTTGTCCAGCACCTCGCCGATGTCGTCGAGGAGGGCAGCTCCGTCGAAGGGACGCCACCTGCGGATGCTGTCCAGGACCGTCGCCAGCTCCGCCGCGTCCAGGGGCGGCGTCCAGGCCGGGTCAGAAACGGTCATCGGTACTTCCTGCTGGGGTAGCGAGGTGCAGCCACGATGGGGGCTCGTTTCGAGGTGAAGGCCCTGCGGCCGGGGCCGGATTCTTCCCGGCCGCAGGGGTCGGAACCGTGCTCGTCGGCGTCCTGGGGCGACTTCTGCCGACGAGCACGGCGTCTCAGGGGGTAATGCCGAGCCGGACCGTAGGGCCCCCGGTAAAGGGTCGCTCGGTGGAGGCGCGGGGTGGGCCCAACTGGAGGCGAGGGCGACGGTCGTCATCGCTCCAACTCCTCTGGCACGGCGAGACGGCACCAGGTCTTCGCGCCGGCATCGCTCGTTCCCCAGGTGCCTCCGTGCTCCTTGACCACGGTCTCCACCAGGGCGAGGCCGCGCCCCGACTCGGCGTCCTCGTCGGCCTCCTTGAGCGTCGCGACGCCCGGCATACCGTCGACGACGGCGATTTCCAGGAACCCGTCCCGAACGGCCATCACGAGGCCGATCCTCTTGGCGCCGCTGTGCAGCACAGCGTTGGTCACCAACTCGGAGACGAGGAGCATCACCTCGTCGGTGAGGGCGCCCAGACCGCAGTACCGGATCCGCGCTGCGGCGATCCGGCGGAGAACACCTACATAGTGCGCGTCTGCCGGTCGTGGCTGGCCGCCGCCGTGGCGGGGGTCGATGTCGACCCACTGACTCATCACGTCCCTGTCGCGGAGGGGAGCCGCGTAGGACGGCCGTACGGCTGTCGTCGTCATCACGTCCTCTGGGGGCAAGAGGGAGCGAGCGTGGTGCCTTGCCGCGCCGGCCGGCTAGCTCACGTAGAGCCAGATAACCGTTGGACTGAGAAGCCGTATCTCAACCGATCATGGAACGTGCAAGTCGAACAGGTTTCCCGCCGGGGTGATCTTCTGGCGGTAGGCACATGAAGACA
>NZ_JBIALO010000081.1:0-3211 GCF_042873595.1 Streptomyces sp. NPDC004629
GAACACGACGACGACCTCGTACTCTGCGTCCACAACTTCTCCCGCTTCGCCCAACCCACAGAGCTGGATCTGGGGCGGTTCGGCGGCCGGCATCCGGTCGAGCTGTTCGGCGGGGTGCGCTTCCCGGCGATCGGCAGGCTGCCGTATCTGCTGACCCTCGCGGGCCACGGCTTCTACTGGTTCCGATTGCGCGGGGACACCGTGTAGCGGCCCCCTGAAGGCACCGGCGGGACGGTTTCCAGCGCCCCGCCCGGGGCACGCATCAGTAACACCCCACCGGCTCGGGCGCCCAGGAGGCGTACCGAAGAATGGGGAAAGGACGTGACGCCATGGCGGAAACGGTCACCCCGTCCGGCACGACGAGTCCGGCTCATATCCTCGCGTCCCTCGATCCCCTGCTGCGCGAGTGGCTGCCGAGGCAACGCTGGTTCGCGGGGAAGGGGCGCCCGGTCACCGGGTTCTCACCGGTGGCGGTCACCGAGTTGCTGCTCTCCGGCCGCCTCGGCCTGTACCACCTGCTGGTCCGCGCCCACCAGCCGCCCGCACCGGGCGCCCGGCCGCAGCCCGGCGACTGCTACCAACTGCTCGTGGGCGCGCGCGAGGCACTGCCGCCCCGGCTGGCGCCCGCGCTGATCGGACACGTGGACCAGGGGCCGCTCACCGGACGCACGGTGTACGACGCCCTGTACGACCCCCGGCCCGCCGAGGTGCTGCTGGAGGCGCTGCGCACCCGGGCCCGTATCGGGGTGCTGCGCTTCGAGCGGGACTCGGGGCAGGAGATACGCGACGGGCTGGTGGCCCGGCTGCTGACCGCCGAGCAGTCCAACTCCTCGGTGGTCTATGGAGATACGTTCATTCTGAAGCTGTTGCGCCGGGTCGTGCCCGGCGTCAACCCCGATCTGGAGATACCGCTGGCGCTGGCCGGCGAGGGCTGCGCCCGGGTGCCCGCGCCGACCGCCTGGCTGCGGGCGGAGATCACGGAGGCGGCCGGCGAGCCCGCTGTGCTGGCCGTGCTCCAGCCCTTCGTGCGGGGTGCCACGGACGGCTGGGAGCTGGCGCTGCGCCAGCTGGCCAAGGGCGAGGACTTCGACACGGAGGCGCGGGCGCTGGGCCGGGCCACCGCCGAGGTGCACACCGCGCTCGCGCACGCGCTGCCCACGGTCACCCTGGGCCGCGGCCGGCTGGAGCCGCTGGTCGACGGCATGATCGAGCGGCTGGAGGGTGCCGTCCTCGCGGTGCCCGCCCTTCGCCCCTACGCGCCCGGGCTGCGGTCCGCCTTCACCGCGCTGGCCGACCTGGCCGCCGAGGGGCGCACCTGGACCGCGCAGCGCATCCATGGCGATCTGCACCTCGGGCAGTGCCTGCGCGCGCCGTCCGGACCGTGGTCGCTGATCGACTTCGAGGGCGAGCCGGCCCGGCCGCTGGCCGAGCGGCGCATGCCGCAGCCCGCACTGCGGGACGTCGCGGGAATGCTGCGCTCCTTCGACTACGCGGCGCGGTCGGCGAGCCCGCCGGCGCCCGGCTGGGCCGAGGTGTGCCGGGCCGCGTACTGCACCGGGTACGCCGAGGTCACCGGGCGTGATCCGCGCACCGACCCGGTGCTGCTGCGGGCGTACGAGACCGACAAGGCGGTCTACGAGGTCCTCTACGAGGCCCGCCACCGCCCCGACTGGCTGCCCGTGCCCCTGGCGGCGGTCAAACGCCTCGCCTCATCCGACCAGCCCTGACCCGCCCGCCCCGCGCCGAGGAGGCCCACCCGTGACCCCGCGCCCCCCGTCCAGCGCCCCGGACCCACACGACCGGCACCCCCACGCTCCCGCCGCCGAACAACCACCCCAGGCCGGGGATGTCGAGGGCATGGCCGTCCCGGCTCTCGGCGCGGCGGACCGGGAGCGGTTGCCGGCCGGGACGCACCATGATCCGCATTCTGTGCTCGGGGCGCATCCGGTGGCCGGCGGTGTGGTGTTCCGGGCCTTCAGGCCGTACGCCCTGTCGGTCGCCGTCGTCACCGACGACCTGCGGGCCGAACTGCACGACGACGGCGGTGGTTTCTTCTCGGCCCTGCTGCCGCTTCGTGACGTCCCCGCGTACCGGCTGCGCGTGACGTACGAGGGCGCCGTCCACGAGACCGAGGACGCCTACCGCTTCCTGCCCGCGCTCGGCGAGCTGGATCTGCATCTGATCGGCGAGGGCCGGCATGAGCAGCTGTGGCGGGCGCTGGGCGCCGAGCCCATGACGCACCAGGGCGTGACCGGCACCCGCTTCACCGTGTGGGCGCCGAACGCCCGGGGTGTGCGACTGGCCGGCGGGTTCAACTTCTGGGACGGCACCGGGTATCCGATGCGCTCGCTCGGCTCCTCGGGCGTCTGGGAACTGTTCGTGCCCGGCATCGGCGAGGGCGAGCCGTACAAGTTCGAGATCACCCGGCCCGACGGCTCCCGCACCCTGCGCGCCGACCCGCTGGCCCGCCGCACCGAGGTTCCGCCCGCCACCTCCTCGATCGTGCACGCCTCGCACCATGTGTGGGGCGACGACGAGTGGCTGGCGCACCGCGCGGACAGCCCGGTGCACGAGGCGCCGTTCTCCGTGTACGAGGTCCACCTGCCGTCCTGGCGACCAGGGCTGACGTACCGTCAACTTGTGGATGAACTCCCTGCATATGTCAAGGAGTTGGGTTTCACCCATGTGGAGCTGATGCCGGTCGCCGAGCATCCCTTCGGCGGCTCCTGGGGCTACCAGGTCACCGGCTTCTACGCGCCGACCGCCCGCCTCGGCACCCCCGACGACTTCAAGTACCTGGTCGACGCCCTGCACCGGGCGGGCATCGGCGTCCTCATGGACTGGGTGCCGGCCCACTTCCCGCGCGACGACTGGGCGCTGGCCCAGTTCGACGGCCGCCCGCTGTACGAGCACGCGGACCCGCTGCGGGCCGCGCACCCCGACTGGGGCACCCTGGAGTTCGACTTCGGCCGCCGCGAGGTGCGCAACTTCCTGGTCGCCAACGCCGTGTACTGGTGCGAGGAGTTCCACATCGACGGCCTGCGCGTCGACGCCGTCGCCTCCATGCTCTACCTCGACTACTCGCGCGAGCCGGGCCAGTGGACGCCCAATGAGCACGGCGGCCGGGAGAACCTGGACGCGGTGGCGTTCCTCCAGGAGATGAACGCCACCGTCTACCGCCGCTGCCCCGGCGTGGTCACCATCGCCGAGG
>NZ_JBIALO010000082.1:0-3012 GCF_042873595.1 Streptomyces sp. NPDC004629
GAACGGCGAGCTGACATCCACGAGGCGTTCCTCAAACTCGCCTGCTGCCTCATCACCCACCGACAACTCAGCTCATTGTGTTAGCCGCTGTTAACGGCAGGAAGTCCCACCAGAGTGTTCGTCCGAGCAGGTCGATGGCTTGACGCTGGAGGCGGAGGCGGACGTGGGCATACACGGTGGCGGTAACACCGATGTGGGCGTGACCGACACCGCCCGCCGCCGGGCGATCGCCGCGGAGGGCGGGGCGCCGGCCGAGGGCTTCCTGGTCCGGCACAACGCACCCGGGGCGGATGCGGAGGTGCACCTCGGGGAGGTCTGGGTCGACCTGGCCGGGCAGCGGGTGAAGTGCTATCTGTTCGCCTTCCGTCTGGCCTACTCGGGCCGGGCGGTGCACCGGATCTCCCGCTCCCCGCGGGTAGCAGGCGTTCTTCGAAGGCCACGTGCACGCCCTGTCCGTACTCGGCGGTTATGTGGGTGACAACTCTTCCACGATTTCGTGTTCCCGGTCGGGACGCCTCCCGTCGAGGAGCTCGCATGGCCTGGCAGCCGCAGTTGGTACGACGTGTTGACGCCGCAGGAAACCCCGCGGCATCGCTCGGGCACGCCCTGGCGACGACTACTTGGAGTTCGTGGCGGCACGCTGTCGGCCGAACACTCTGCCGGCAACCGCCTACGACCTGAAGGTCCTCTTCTCGGTGGTGCCCAAGGAGCCGGCCGACGTCGTCACCGCGGACGTCTTCGCGTTCATCACCGCGCAGAAGAAGCCGCGGCGAGGCCCGAAGGTCGTCCGCCTCGAAGACGGCGAGGCGGGTCTTTCGGCCCGGACCATCAAGCGCCGACTCGCCAGCGTATCCGGGCTGTTCGGCTACCTGACGACTCGCGACGACCTGGCCATCGATCGCACCCCGGTGTCGACGGGTCTGGCCAGCCGCCGCCGCGGCGGCAATCGCGGGGCACCGCTCCTGCGCACGCCCCGCACCCTCCCGCGCGACCTTGTGCCAGGCGAGGTCGAGACGGTCCTCGGCGCCCTGAAAACGGCCCGGGACCGGGCCCATGGTCCTGGCAATGCTGCTGCGCGGACTGCGCCGCTGCGAGGTCCTCGGCCTGCGTCTGGGTGGCCTCTCACCGGGCGAGCGTCGGGTCTTCATCGGCGAGGGCAAGGGCGGCCACCAGCGCCTGATACCCGTCTCCGCCCAGTTCTTCAGCACGGACGGCGACTACCTGGACCGTGAGCGTCCACCGGTCGAGCACGACCGGATCTTCGTGGTGCTGCGCGGGCCGACTCGGGGCCGGCCGCTGTCCGCCGACGGCCTGGACGAGATCCTCGACGGCGTCCGGAAACGGACGGGCCTGCCGAAGTTGACGTGCCATCAGCTACGGCACACCTGCCTGACCTGGCTGAGGGAGGCGGGCATAGCCCTGGAAGCGGTGCAGGCCAAGGGTCGGCCACCGCTCCATCGAATCGATCCGGATTGGTCCAGTCCGACAGCACGAGCGCCGGAATGTGCCAGACCCTGATCGAGCTGCACAGGCCGATGGCCGCCGCGTCGCGTGGGCTGGAGAAGTGGAGCAGTGCGGACTCGACAGCGGCGTCGGTGTCGTCCCGCTCCTGCCCGGCCACAAGCTGACGTCGGTCTTCGACAGGCTCGCTGCCACCTGGTGGGGATCGGGTGTCTCCGGTCCGGCGGGGGCGAGTGGATCGACACGGCCCCGCGGCGCGGCGGGCTGCCGCCGGGCACAACGGCGCGAGGTACACCGCCCGGGATGCGGCACCCGCTCGGGAAGGCCCGCGCGCTCACATGTGGTCAGGAACTCAGCCAGCTCTGGAAGCGCTCGGAAACGGCGGCGTAGTTCTTCATCCACCACTCGGAGTCCAGGTAGAAGCTGTGGTCCAACGTCTGCTCGGTGCCGGGTAGGTCCTTGGCCTGATCGGCCGGGATCTTGGCCAGGGCGGCCTTCGATGTGGGGGTGTAGCCCAGCTTGTTCATGATCCGAAGCTGCGTCTGCGGCCGCAGCGAGTAGCGGACGGCCTTCTGGGCCGCGTCCGGGTTCGGGCCGCCGCGCAGGACGACGAGCTGCTCGACGTCGAGCATGGCCTCGTTCCAGGTGTACTCCAGCTTCACCCCGCTCTGCTGGATCGTCTTGACCCGGGCGAGGTTCAGGTCAGCCGTGACGATCTCGCCGGTGGACACCGCGTTGGTCAGCGAGTTGTTGTCCAGGAACACCGCGTGCGGCTTGATCCGGTCCAGGCTCTGGAAGGCCCGGTCGACGTCCAGCGGGTAGAGCTTTTCGATCGCCACGCCGTCGGCGATGAGGGCGATCTCCAGGGTGAACCACGGCAGTCGCTGGAAGCCGCGCTTGCCGGGGAACTTCTCCACGTCCCACACGTCCGCCCAGGAAGCCAGCTTCCCGTCGATCTTGGCGGCGTTCCAGAAGATGTTGTGGCTGAACTGGTAGTACGGGACGCTGTACGCGGTGGCCAGGTCCGGCTTGGCGAGGTCGGCGCTGTTCAGCACTGACGTGTCCAGCTTCGCCAGCGCCCCGGTCGAGCGCAGTTGGGCCAGGGCGGGGCCTTGGGCGTCGGCTATGTCGTCCTGGGAGCGGTCGGCCTTCGCCATCGCGCTGAGCTTCGAGACGTCGTTGGCGTCCGCCGTGTACTTCACGGTCAGGCCCGCCTGCTTGGCGAAGGGCCCGAACATGGCCTCCTTCATGCTGCTCTGATAGCTGCCGCCGTACCCGGCGTACACCAGTTGTGTGTCGGACGACGGGGAGGTGCCGCACGCGGACAGCAGTCCGGCCAGCCCGCCGGTGGCGAGCGTGCCGGTTGCCGCCGTCCCCAGGCGCAGGAAGTCTCTGCGTCTGAGCGGATCTGTTGGTGCCATGGTGGTGCCCTTTCTGAGGGTGGGGCTGGTGTGTGTGGGGGGGGGTGCCTCTATGTCGTTCGTCAAGGCGCCTATGTCGGGTTTGAGGCGGTTCGGGGTTTCTGGGTTATGCGGCGAGCTCGATGTTCTT
>NZ_JBIALO010000083.1:0-2979 GCF_042873595.1 Streptomyces sp. NPDC004629
CTGATACGGACCGACTCCGGCGGCGGCACCCTCGCCTTCCTCGACTGGCTCTCCAAGCCTGGCCGGTGGCTGTCGTATTCCGTCGGGATGACCATCACCGACGCCACCCGCCAGGCCGTGCTGAACATCCCGAAGAAGGCGTGGACGCCGGCCTATAACGACGAAGGCACCGAGCGGCCCGACGCCTGGGTCGCTGAGATCACCGACATGCCCGATCTCTCCTCCTGGCCCAGGAGCATGCGGCTGATCGTTAGCAAGGAACGCCCGCACTCCGGCGCCCAGCTGCGCTTCACCGACCTCGACGGACTGCGGCTCGCCTGCTTCGCAACCAACACCAAAGGCGGTCGGCTCGCCGACCTCGAACTGCGTCACCGCAGACGGGCCCGCTGCGAGGACCGCATCCGAAACGCTCGCGACACCGGCCTGCGCAACCTACCCCTGCACGACACCGCCCAGAACCGGACCTGGCTGAAGAGCGTCTCGCTCGCACTCGACCTGGATGCCGATGCTCGCCCTGACCGGCAAGACCCGCCGCTGGGAACCAAAAAGCTCCGCCTGCGCCTGTTCTCCGCCCGCCGCCCAGCTCGTGAACACCGGACACCGCTGCTGGCTCCGCTTCACCGTCCGATGGCCCTAGACCGACGTCATCACCCACGCGATCGACATGCCAGTCCCCGGCTGACCAGCAACTCCGGCCGTCTCAACAACCCGCACCACCCCACCGGCGAAGTGGAACCCGGCGCCCACGACGCGAAAACCGGGCCCTCAGCCTGCCCCAGCCCCGAAAAGACCCCACTACACAGACACAACCACCTGGCCAGCAAGCTGACGGGGACTCATGAACGATCGCAGCTAAAGCCAGGAGCCGACGCCCGATCCGCACCGGCCTGCACGGTTCATGCCGATTTACAGAGATCATTTCGCTAGGAAAGCCTCAGTCACGTCCGCCCGTCGCGCCGGACAACGAGGTGAGGGTTTCGGTCATATCGATTCGTCCGGCAGTGCGATAACGGATGCTCCGCTTCACGTGGATCCGGACGGACCAGCCGTTGAACTCGCATTGCCGCGGGCCTGATGACGCCATTCCGCTTTCAGGTCGATTTCCCGCCATGCGGATGACTCCCCCTGTTTCGCTGGTGTCGGTGCATCTAGAGTGGCTAGGAGTTCATGGACCAGTCCATTCGTGCCTGTTCGCACGTTCGGCAGCGGGGTTTTTCGCGTCACGAAGCCAAACGTGAACTGCGCCTCCGTCTGTCTTTTGACATGGTGAGGGGGATAGCACGTGAGATCTGCAGCGAAGGTTTCCGTGGGGGATCCGGAGGACTCAACTGCCCAATCGAGACGCACATGCCGACTCCGACCGAGATCCGCCTGATTTCCTCGGCGCGTGACGACGCGACAAGGAATGCATGACCCAGGCCGGAGTCCCGGACTGGCAGCAGGCCCTGGGCTGGACCTGCCGCCGTTCGGCGGAACGATTCTGACGGACTGGTGCTACGCATCCAACGTGAAGTCCGGACTCCAGGCTGCAACAGGGGTCATAGAAGCAGCCATTTTGTGGCGCATGCCAGGGGATGTAAAGACCTACTTGGAGGAGAAACATGACTGAAATATTTGGGTTCGGTTCCGGTATAGATGCAGTAGAGCCGCAAGGAAACGACAAATGGTGGTTCTTCAAGAACGTTCAAGGCCAGGTATATGCCACCTGCCTCAGGTCATCGGGCGGCGTAGCCTGGGGACCCAAATTGATCACGTCCGAGGGCGGATGGCCAGCTTTGCATGGGACCACCTTCGCGAAGCACATAGACGCCGTCGCGACTAGCCGTGACGGCTGGTGGTTCTTCAGCGGCAGGCACGCCGTCAAGACCAATTGGGCTGGCGATCAGAAAATGAAGGGTCCAGAATTGATCACCGCGCCTGACGCTTACCCAGCCGTTGAAGGGACTCGGCTTTCACAAGATGTTTCCGCTCTAGAAGGAGGGGCAGGGGATTGGTGGATTTTCAAGAATATGGATACGCAAGTCCAAGCTGTATGCGTAGATGACACGAACAAGCTGTGGGGGCCCAATCCCATCACAGACAGTAAGGCATGGCCGGCACTGAAGGGTACAATCTTCGAGAATTCCATCGATGGCGCATCGCGCAGTGGAGACGGATCCGGCTGGTGGTTCTTCAGCGGTTACCATGCGGTGAGGACCAACAGGGAAGGAACTTCCATCACAAAAGGCCCCATGGATATCACCGCTGTCGAAGCTTTTCCCGATCTGAAGAACCTATGAAACCCGGAATATCTAACTCGCACCCGAGGTGCAAGCGTCATATTTCCATAAGGAGGCAGTGCAGATGGCAGGTATTGCAGCGGACAGCGGCGAATCATTCGCAACCAATCCCGACGGGAGTGAGTTCAAGGCGAATGGTACGGAGAAGGATTTCTACGACGAGTCAAGGAATGCCTGCCTGAATATTAAGGGGGCGGCGAAGGTCCGCAAGAATCGCAGTATTGCGATTCTCTTCGATGTCATCTCTGAAGTGAATGATCTTCTCTTTAAATGGAGTGAGGACTGGTACGATTTAGTAGATATCAAGACACGGACGAGCAAGCGTGTCCTGCCGAAGTTCGCCGAGCTCCAGGTCGGTCTCTCCTATGAGACCTACCAGGGGGGAAATCAATGGACATCCGAGGTGGTTGAACTTGCGACGGGGGAAAACGCTTGGTTCGACAGGGGCGCCCCCGCTTTCAACAATCAAGCGAAAGTCCTTGATCGTGAAATCGCCTCCACTAGACCCGATCGCGGATTCTATGAGAATCCGAACAAAATGAATAGGTATCGATGTGATATTCGGGGGCGCAAGTTTTCCGGATATTGGTGTGGATCTAACTCTGGTAGATATTGCGACTCCATGAAGCCATCCCAGAGGCGAGATGAAGTCCGTTTCAACTACTCCTTCGAATTCCAGATCCCGCGAGGCTTGAGTTAC
>NZ_JBIALO010000084.1:0-2605 GCF_042873595.1 Streptomyces sp. NPDC004629
GAACACGACGACGACCTCGTACTCTGCGTCCACAACTTCTCCCGCTTCGCCCAACCCACAGAGCTGGATCTGGGGCGGTTCGGCGGCCGGCATCCCGTCGAACTCGTCGGCGGGGTACGCTTCCCCGCCATCGGTGAACTCCCCTACCTCCTCACCCTCGCGGGCCACGGCTTCTACTGGTTCCGGCTCTCCCGAGTCGCATCCCGCATCGGCCGACGACGCTGAGCGCGCGGTGCCGAGGAAAGGACGCCTCACCATGCCGAAGACCGTAGCGCTCGGGCCGCGCGGCGCGGCCGGCCCCGACCGGCCGATGGCCTCCCTGACCGGGCTGCTCAGCGAATGGCTGCCGCGGCAGCGCTGGTTCGCGGGCCGGGACCGGCCCGTCACGGACCTCGCCCTGCTGTCCATGACCGAGTTGTTCCCGGGCTGTCTGCATCTGCTGGTGCACACCGGGCAGGGTGGCGTCCCGGCGCCCGGCGGCCCGCCCCCGGCCGGCGCCGGCTACCAGTTGCTGCTCGGCATGCGCTCGCATCCGGCGCCGCACCTGGAACGGGCGTTCATAGGCCGGGTGCGGGAAAGCCCGCTCGCGGGCGTCGCACTCTACGACGCGCTGCACGACCCGCGCTCGGCCGCGCTGCTCCTGGAACGGCTGCGACGGCCGGGCACGGCAGGCCCGCTGCGCTTCGAGGCGGATCCGGCCGTGCGGGTGCCCGGCGGGCTCGCGCCGCGTCTGCTGGACGCCGAGCAGTCCAACTCCTCTCTGGTGTACGGCGACGCGTACATCCTGAAGGTGTTCCGCCGGGTGGAGCCCGGCATCAACCCGGACCTGGAGGTGCCGGGGGCGCTGGCCGCGCAGGGCTGCACCCGGGTGCCCGCTCCGGTCGCCTGGTTCCGGACGACCGAGCCGCGGCCGGCGACGCTCGGGGTGCTCCAGCCGTTCCTGCCGGACGCCGCCGACGGCTGGACGCTGGCGCTGCGCGCGCTCGCCGCGGGGGACGACTTCACCACCGAGGCCTACGAGTTGGGGCAGGCCACGGCGGATGTGCATGTGGCGCTCGCCACCGCCTTCCCGTCCGCGGGTGGCGGCGAGAACGGCCACACGGTGGCCGCGATGACCGCCCGGCTGGAGGCGGCCGCGCACTGTGTGCCGGCCCTCGCGCCGTTCGTCCCGGGACTGCGCACCGCGTTCGGGGCGCTGGACGGCCACGACACCGCGCCGCCCGCCCAGCGCATCCACGGCGACCTGCACCTGGGGCAGGTACTGCGGGCCGGGCGGAACTGGTTCGTCATCGACTTCGAGGGCGAGCCCTCGCGCCCGCTCTCCGAGCGGCGCAGCGCGCAGTCCCCGGTACGGGACGTCGCCGGCATGCTGCGCTCCTTCGACTACGCGGCCCGGCAGCGACGCCCCTGGCACCCCGAGTGGGCCGACCGCTGCCGGGAGGCCTACTGCGCGGGCTATGCCGCCCGGGCCGGGTGGGACCCGCGCCGGGGGCACGCGCTGCTGCGTGCCCACGAGACCGACCGGGCGGTGTACGAGGCCGTGTACGAGGCCCGGCACCGTCCCGACTGGCTGCCCGTTCCCATGGCCGCGATCGAGCGGCTCGCCGTCAGGGAAGGCTGACACCATGGCACTGCGCGACACCTCGCTCCCCGAGCCGTCGGGCCCCGCGACGACGGCGGCGCCTCCGCTGGATCCCGCCGACCGCGAGCGGCTGCTCACGGGCGCCCACCACGACCCGCACGCCCTGCTGGGCGCCCACCCGGTGCCGGGCGGCACCCTCTTCCGGGCGCTGCGTCCCTTCGCCCGTGCGGTGAGCGTGCTGGTCGACGGGATGCGCAGCCCACTGGTCCGCGAGGGCGACGGGCTCTTCTCGGCCGTGCTGCCGCACACGACGATCCCGGCGTACACGCTGCTGGTCGAGTACACCGAGTACACCGAGTACGGGGGCACCGTTCACGAGACGGCCGACCCCTACTGTTTCCTGCCCGCGCTCGGCGAGCTGGATCTGCATCTGATCGGCGAGGGCCGGCATGAGCAGCTGTGGCGGGCGCTGGGCGCCGAGCCCATGACGCACCAGGGCGTGACCGGCACCCGCTTCACCGTGTGGGCGCCGAACGCCCGGGGTGTGCGGGTCACCGGCGACTTCACCAGCTGGGACGGCACGCAGTACCCGATGCGTTCGCTCGGCTCCTCGGGTGTCTGGGAACTGTTCGTGCCGGGCGTCGGCGAGGGCGCCCGGTACAAGTTCGAGATCACCTCGCGCCACGGCGACCGGTTCCTCAAGGCGGACCCCATGGCGCGCCGCACGGAGGTGCCGCCCGCGACGGCCTCCGTGGTGACGTCCTCGCACCATGTGTGGGGCGACGACGAGTGGCTGGCGCACCGCGCGGACATCCCGGTGCACGAGGCGCCGTTCTCCGTGTACGAGGTCCACCTGCCGTCCTGGCGCCCGGGACTGACGTACCGCCAACTCGCGGATGAACTCGCGGCGTATGTCAAGGAGTTGGGCTTCACCCATGTGGAGCTGATGCCGGTCGCCGAGCATCCCTTCGGCGGCTCCTGGGGCTACCAGGTCACCGGCTTCTACGCGCCGACCGCCCGCCT
>NZ_JBIALO010000085.1:0-2526 GCF_042873595.1 Streptomyces sp. NPDC004629
GCGAGTCCGGCGATGACGATGGAGAACTCGCCGCGGGCGACGAGGGTGCCGCCCGCCCGCCAGCGGCCCTTCGCGGAGATCCCGGCCCGGCGGGCGGCCCAGTACCCGGTGGCGATCTTCGTGAGCGTGGTCACGACGGCCAGCGCGAGCGCGGGCAGCAGCACCGGCGGAATGTCCGCGGGGTTGGTGTGCAGACCGAAGAAGACGAAGAACACCGCGGCGAACAGATCCCGCAGGGGCGCAAGAAGGTTATGGGCGCCTTCGGCGACCTCACCGGACAACGCGATCCCGACGAGGAACGCCCCGACCGCCGCGGAGACCTGGAGTTGCTGCGCGACCCCGGCCACCAGCAGGGTCAGCCCCAGCACCACCAGCAACAGCATCTCGGCGTTGTCGGAGGAGACCGCGCGGCTGACCAGACGGCCGTGCCGCAGCGCCACGTACAGGACGGCGCCGACCGTGCCCAGCGAGATCAGCAGGGTGACGGTGCCGCCTGCCAGGCTCGCCCCGGCGAGCAGGGCGGTGAGGATCGGCAGGTAGACCGCCATGGCCAGGTCTTCGAGGACGAGCACCCCGAGGACGACGGGGGTCTCCCGGTTGCCGATCCTGCGCAGGTCGCCGAGCACCTTGGCGATCACCCCGGACGAGGAGATCCAGGTCACCCCGGCGAGCGCCACGGCGGCGACCGGGCCCCAGCCGAGCAGCAGCGCCATCACGGCGCCGGGGACCGCGTTGAGGACGAAGTCGACGGCACCGGAGGGGAACTGGGTCTGCAGGGTGGTGACGAGTTCGGAGGCGCTGTACTCCAGGCCGAGCATGACCAGCAGCAGGATCACACCGATCTCGGCGCCGGTGGCGACGAACTCCTCACTGGCCGTCAGGGGCAGGATGCCGCCATGTCCGAAGGCGAGCCCGGCGAGCAGATACAGAGGTATGGGCGAGAAGCCCACCCGCCCGGCGATGCGGCCCAGCAGACCCAGGACGAGAATGATCGCCCCGAGTTCGATGAGCATGGCGGTGGTGTCGTGCACGGGCGTCTGACCTCCGTCGATCGGTTCGGTGGCGGCGTCTGTGCCTTCGCGGGTGCCGGGCGCCGGACGGGTTGTCCGTGCCGTTGCGCGTGCGCATGTGCGTTGGCCGGCCCGGCGGCTTGATGTCGTCCCACGGCGGGAGGGGTGCCGGGCGGTGAGTGCGGGTGCCGTCGGCGGCTCCCGCGGTGGAAGCGGGACCGGATCGGCGGGGGATCCGGGGCGTCAGCGGGAGCGGTGGTCGCTCAAGGCGGCGCTGTCGGTATCGGGAACGCTGTCGCGGGCGGTGTTGCCGACGCGGACCCGGACGGCGGCACGCGCGCGGACGACTCGGTCCATCTCACGCCCCCCATCACGTCAGCCGGGAACCGGCGACCACCAACGACTGAGCGTGCCAACGCTCAACAGAGCGTAAGCGCTCGGTAAAGAAGTCTATCGCATCGCGGAACGGGCCCTCAGGAGAACGTCCAGAACATCCCGAACGTCCACGGTGGCGCGCGGGAACCTCACCGCGCCGACCCGGACCGCCGCCGGGCCCGGTCGGGGTCGAGGAGCTGCACGGCGATGCCCATGACGACGAGGCCGGCCGCGATCAGCAGCCCGTGGGGCAGGAAGATGCCCAGGGCGAGCGCGGCGCCACCGGTGGCCAGCCCCCACCAGGCGCCGGTACGCCGGTACTCGCGAGGCCGCGCGGGACGTCCGGACCCGAGGGCGCGGGCGAAGCGGGGATCGTCCCGTTCCAGCCGTGCGGCGAGGTCGACCAGGCGTTCGTCGTCGAACTGGGTCACGGCTCCATCCCTCCCGAACCTGACACCGTCACGGAGCCGGACCGTCACGTGAGACGCAACCGGTCCGCCGGACCTCCAGGCTCTCCCCCGCCCGCGGCCTGCCGCCATCAGGTTCGGCCCTCATCCTTCCTGGTGGTTTGCCCCGCACGGAAGCGGTCACGCATACCGGGCGTACGGCCCGGAAGATGGGTGCTGCCACGGATGGCGCACCGGCCGGAGCACCACCACCCTGGTGGCAGCGGAGTCCATGTCGAGGAGTCCGATCCGGCCGCCGAGCCGGGCGAGCAGCGCGGCGCCCGCGAAGGCGCCGCCCATGGCGAGCAGTGTGTCGGCATGTCCCACGGGCCACCGCCTTCCGCACCACGCCCTTGCCGGGCCGCCGACGCCACGATCCGGTGCCAGGCCGTCCTTCGACCGCGGCAACCGTCGTGGCTGATCGCGCCGTTCCCCGCGCCCCCACCGGCGCCACGCCGTCTTCCGTCCGCGGCAACCGTCGTGGCTGATCGCGCCGTTCCCCGCGCCCCCACCGGCGCCACGCCGTCTTCCGTCCGCGGCAACCGTCGTGGCTGATCGCGCCGTTCCCCGCGCCCCCACCGGCGCCACGCCGTCCTTCGACCGCGGCAACCGTCGTGGCTGATCGCGCCGTTCCCCGCGCCCCCACCGGCGCCACGCCGTCTTCCGTCCGCGGCAACCGTCGTGGCTGATCGCGC
>NZ_JBIALO010000086.1:0-2249 GCF_042873595.1 Streptomyces sp. NPDC004629
CCGTCGATCAGGGCAACGGTCTGGCCCGGCATCCTGCTGCCAGCCACCGGCACGGGGACCTGTTCGATCCACGCAGCGTCGAACGCCTTCAGGTGACTGGGCTGCTCGGGCGCTGTCCAGATTCGAGGCATCGCCGCCCACCCCAACACCCCCAGAAAGGAGCTTGCCGTGCTGTACGGCGAGCACATCTCCGTCACGGGCATGATCCCGGATCCCTACCAGTAGTAGTGGCCGGTGCTGCCGTCGGGTCGCTGAGTCGCCTGACAGGAACGGGCCTGCAACTGCTCGGCGTGGGCGCTGAGGGCGGTGTCGGACGGGTCGAGAACCTGCGTCATGTGCAGCACATCGTCCTGCCCCAGGTCGGCTGTCTGCCGCGGCTGCAATTCGATGACTCCCCGGGCGTTGACCGTCTGGACGAGCACGGTGCCCTCGGGGAGGTCCAGGTCCGCAGGGGCGTACAGCAGGCGGAAGGCTCCGCCCACCGGGTGCCGATTCAGCACTTGGGCCAGTTCGCCGAGCAGTGACTGGGTGTGCTGCCGAACGAGTGGGGAGGTGGCAACACGCATGTACGTCTCCTCGTGTATCAGTAGGTGGGATTGGTCCGGCGCACTCGGTTGTGCGCGGTCTGCACCGCCTGCGGACCTGGGCCGGGATGGTCCTGGTACCGGGCGGAAGCCGGGGGCTGCTGCTGGTTGCAAGGGGGTGGGCTGCTGGTCATGCGGCCCTACCTTCTTGAGTGCGTCCCACGAGTTCGCGACTCTGGGACAGCGCGGGTGGGGCAGGGATGGTTTTCATGCTGGCTGCCCTTGATGGCTCAGGAGGCTGATCCCCCTGCCCCGCCACTTCTTCCGGACTGCTGATTAGGCTCTGCGGACCATCGCTTGGTAGGGCGAGGACAGGCGGAAGGAGTCGCGCCGCACGTCGCTGAGCGAGGGGAGCGCCACTGTGACAGCCCGGGCCGGATTCGATATCGCCAAAGACTTCCACTGGCTCGCGGTCACCGACGACCGCGGGCGCCTGCTGTTCAGCCACCGCGTCGACAACACACCCGACACCATCACCGAGGCCGTCGCCGAACTGCTCGCCGTCCAGGACGAACACGGACGGGTCACCGTGGGGCTGGACATCATCGGCGGAATCGCCAGTCTGCTCACCGCGATGCTGCTGGCCGAACAGTTGCACTGCGTCCACGTTCCCGGCCTGGCCGTGAACCGGGCCCGGCGCGGCACCCGCGGAGGGGAGAACAAGTCCGACCCCCGCGACGCGAAGACCATCGCCGAGCAGGTCATGCTCCGCGACGACCTGCGCGTGGTCGACCTCCCGGACGAACAATCCGTCGAACTGCGGCTGCTGGTCAGCCACCGCACCACGCTCGTGAAGGAAGCCACGGCCCGCACCTCGCGGCTGCGTGACCTGCTGGCCGGCATCAACCCGGGCCTGGAACGGGCGGTGGACCCCACCTTGCAGTCCGGGCTGATTCTGCTCGGCCGTTACGTGACCCCTGACGAGATCCGTCGCACCGGCACCGCACGCATCACTGCCTACCTGCGTCGGCACGGTGTCAGCAAGCAGACCACCGCTCAAACCCTGGCCGAAGCCGCGGTCACCGCCGCGCGAGCCCAGACGGTTTCGCTGCCCGGAGAGCGGCGCACAGCCGCCCTCGTGCGCGAGCTGGCCGCCGAACTCGCGGCAGGCAAAGCCCGCCTCAAGGCCCTGGAGGCCGAGATCGAGGAGCTGGTCGCCGCGCACCCTGACGGGGCCCTCATCCGCAGCCTGCCGGGGATGAGGGCCACCCTCACCGCCGAGTTCATCGCATCCGTCGGCAACATCCGCCGCTTCGCCGGCGCCGACGCCTTCGCTGCGGCTTCCGGCCTGGCACCGGTGCTGACCCAGTCCGGGAAGGTGCGCTACTCGCGCTCCGCCACCGGCGGCGACAAAGCCCTCAAACGCGTCTTCTACCAGGCGTCCTTCTGCTCGATCCAGCGCGATCCCACCTCGCGGGCCTACTACGACCGAAAGCGAGCCGAAGGCAAACGGCACCATCAAGCCCTGATCGCTCTGGCCCGCCGCAAGGTCAACGTCCTCTACGCCATGCTCCGTGACCGTCAGCCCTTCCAGGCACGGCCACCCCTGCGTCTCGTGGCTTGACAACAGCTGTGAGTCTGTTGGGCGGCTGGTCCGGGACCGGCTGGCAGGGTTGACGTCGGTCGCCTCACCGCAGTCGTGACTCGTGACAACAGTGGCCCCCA
>NZ_JBIALO010000087.1:0-2028 GCF_042873595.1 Streptomyces sp. NPDC004629
CGTGACCGCCGGGATCGAGCCCTCCCTCGGCCCGCTCGCCACGGCGTACGTGCTGATCCTCGTGATCCTCGGTCCGCTCACCGCCCGTTGGACCGAGCCCCTGGCCCTGGGGCTGGTGCGGCGGTTCGGCAAGCCGGCGGTCGCGGGGGAAGCGGCCGCCGGGGCCGAGGCCGAGGCGGCGGTCGCGGCGCCGCGGGATGCGGCGGAGGATCAGGATGCGGTGGGCCGCGCTTGACCTCCGGTCCGGTTGGCGGTTCCTCACGCCGTCGGCCGCCTGCTGCGCCGTCGTGGTTGCGCGCGACGGTCCGGCTGGCGGGGCGACCACGGCCGTCGGCCGCCTGCCGCGCCGTCGTGGTTGCGCGCGCAGTTCCCCGCGCCCCTTTGGGGCGGCTGGCCCCACCCCGGGCTGCACGGTGCCCCGGTTCCTCATGCCGTTGGCCGTCTGCCGGGCCGTCGTGGTTGCGCGCCCCCTTTGGGGCGGCTGGCCCTCTGCGGGGTCGGGTTATAGGGGGCGGGTTGGCCAGGACAGTAGGCGGGCTCCGATGACTGCTGTTTGCAGGGTGTAGCGGTCGCCGGGGGCGGTGGGGTCGGTGCCGGTCAGGGCGTGGATCCGGGCCAGCCGGTAGGTCAGCGCGCGCACGCTGAGCGACAGTTCACGGGCCGCCACGGTGGCCACGCAGCCGCTGTCGAAGTACGCCGTGAGGGTCTCGATCAGCGGCTGCGCTCCGCCGCGGGCCTGTTCCAGCGGGCCCAGCGTGTGCCGGACCAGGTCCACCAGCGCCGGCCGGTCCCGGGCCAGAACGGGGAAGACGAGCAGATCGGCGGCGCGCAGCAGCGGATCGTCGAAACCCATCCGCTCGGCGACATCGAGGGCGTTGAGCGCCTCCTCGTAGCTGTGCCCGATGCCGACCGCGCCCGGCCGGGACCGCCCGACGGCGACCCGGCTCCGCTCGACCCGGGCGTGCACGAGCTTGCCGAACCAGGTCAGCACGTCGTCCTGGTCGCCGGGGGCGATGCACACCATCCGCCCGTCCTTGGTGGTGAACAGGATGCGGCGGTTCTCGAAGCGGGCGAACAACTCGTCGGCGACCTGCCGGGGTACGGGGTCGGACTCGTCGTAGCCCTCCGGCCCGCCGGCCACCGCGACGGAGTGGGTGCGGGACAGGCGCAGCCCGAACCGTTCGCAGCGGGAGGCGAGTTGGCCCGGGTCGCCGCGGCCGTGCAGCAGGTCGTCGATGAACTCGCGGCGGGCGGCTTCCTCCCTGCGGACGACGTGCCGCTGCGCCCGCTCGTACCCGTCGGCGAACGCGTCGACCGCCTGCTCCACCACGGCGAGGACGCTGTCCGCGTCGGCCCCGGCGGGCCGGCCGGCCCGGCCCGCCGCGAGGTGCGCGCGCACCAGGGTCCGCCAGCCGTGCCCGGCCTCCGCCGCGCGGGCACCGAGGTGGCGCCGGGACTCGATCTCGTCGCGGGTCAGCCGGCGGCCGGTGACGGCGGCGTCCGCCAGGATCTCCTGGAAGCCGTCGAGGAACGTCTCGGTGGTGGCCTCCGCCGCGGACGCGGGCCGCGGCCCTGGCGCGCTCGGGTACGTCTCCTCAATCATCCGGAAGCCGCCCACGGTCACCGTGTCCCCCGTCCCCGTACGCCCATCGGGGCCCCCGCGCCCCGCCTGCTTCCCATACTCCCCGGAACCCCCGCCTCCGCCGCGGCCCCCGCGCCGGCCGAAGCCCACGGGCCCGACGGTCCGCGTCCCGTACGCGCCATGGTCGTCGTAGCCGTCGTAGTCGTCGTGGCCGTCGTAGCCGTCGTAGCCGTCGTAGTAATCGGCACTCCGGCCGGCCCGCTCACCCCTTCGCACGGGCCACCTCCACCTGGTCGGCCGCCGCCGCATCGGGCGCCGTGCGCCATGGGCGACGGGACAGGCGTCGGGTCAGCGGTTCGGTCCAACGGGCGGTGAGCGGACCCAGGATGACCAGGAGCAGCACATAGGCCGTCGCGAGCGGGCCGATGCGCGGTTCGACGCCGACC
>NZ_JBIALO010000088.1:0-1679 GCF_042873595.1 Streptomyces sp. NPDC004629
TGAGAAGCTGTTGTCGTTCCGATCTTGAGGGGTGTGCGTCGAACGGGAGTCTCGATCGGGTGATCACAACAAGCCGGGGGCATGAGAACAGGGCCTCTTGGTAGCTCGGGGTTGCGAAGCCAACCGAGACCCGGGAGACCCTGTTGCCGCAGTTGTACGTGCTCGCGCCGGTGGAGTTCAACTCGGCTGCTCCGTCGTGTGATTGTGTCGCTCACCGGTTCGGGAATGCGGCCGATCACCCGGAACGTGTTCGGCGGTATCCGTCGGACATGACGGATGCGGAGTGGGCGGCCATCCGGCTTCTGCTGCCGGTGCCGGCCTGGCTGCGCGGCCGGGGCGGACAGCCGGAGGCGTACTGCCACCGCGCGATACTGGACGCGATCCGCTACCTCGTGGACAACGGCATCAAATGGCGGGCGATGCCGTCTGACTTCCCGCCGTGGGAGCGGGTCTACGCATTCTTCCGCCGCTGGCGCGACCACGGCCTGGTCAGGGAGTTCCACGACCGGCTGCGCGGACAGGTGCGCGAGAGGCTGGGCCGGGATGCTGAGCCGAGTGCGGGTGTGATCGACTCGCAGTCGGTGAAGGCGGATGCCGTCGTCGGATCGGACAGCCGCGGCTTCGACGGCGGCAAGCTGATCAACGGCCGAAAGCGGCATGTGGTGGTCGATACCCTCGGCCTGCTGCTCGCGGTGACGGTCACCGCCGCGGATGTCGGCGACCGCACTGCCGCGAAGGCCCTGCTCGCGCAGGTGGCCGACGCCCACCACCGGTTGGCTCTCGTCTGGGCCGACGGCGGCTACACCGGCAGCCTCGTCGAGTATTGCCTGGCCACGCTCGCCCTGGTCCTGGCGATCGTCAAACGCAGCGAGGACATGCGCGGCTTCGTGGTGCTGCCCAAGCGGTGGATCGTCGAGCGTCTCTTCGCCCACCTGATGCGCACCCGCCGCCTGGTCCGCGACTTCGAGCGCCGCACCACCAGCGCCGAGGCGATGATCTACTGGTCGATGGCCCTGCTCATGACCCGCCGCCTTGCCCGGTCACATCCTGCGCAAGCGTGAACCGGCCCGGCTGCCGCTCGGCCAGCCAGCCCCGCGCGACCAGGCGTTTCGCCTTCGACCTCAGCGCCTCCACCTTCGCCGGCACCGCGTCCAGGCCGAACAAGACGGCCATCTCCTGGCAGGTCAGCGGGCCTTGACGGAGGCGATGCCGGTCCGCGAGGGCCCGCAGGATGCGCTGGTAGTCGATCGACAGCACCGACGCGTCCAGCCCCTCGCGCCACACCGGCACCGGCGACTTCGGCTTCGCGGCCATCGACACCGATGAGGCCTCCTCGGCCTGTCCCTCGGCCGGCATCGTCCGTTCGGCCCGGACGTGATCTTCGGTCTCGTCCACAGGGCCCAGCACCTCGCCGACCCGCGAGCGGGCGATAGCCCACTCCTTCCAGTCCCGCTCGGCCACGGCCAGCTCCGCCTGGACGCGGTCGGCCTCCTCCCGCAGTTCGTCCACTCGACGGCGGGCAGCGAGCTCACGCTGTTCGAGCAACCCCACGACCGACGGCATCCACGGCCTCCCCAGGAACGATGACACGACAGGCCACCACTCCTTCCACGGGATCGCCGACCCTATGCCTGACCAGCGAAAACACCGTCCTCAGGTTCGGTACGACAACAGCTTCT
>NZ_JBIALO010000089.1:0-1538 GCF_042873595.1 Streptomyces sp. NPDC004629
CAACGTCGTTCGATTAGTTGATCTTGGTCGGGTAGAGTCCCGGTCTCGTGCCGAATGATCATGTTGCTGGTGGGAGCTACGCGGAGCGGGTGCGGTTGGGGCTGCTCACGCGTACCTTCACGCCCGAGTTGGTGGACCTGGCGGTCGAGGAGGCGGGGGCGCGGGAGGAACGGACGCGGTCGCTGCCTTCGACGCTGATGGTGTACTTCACGTTGGCGATGTGGCTGTTCACCGGCCAGGGTTACGCGCTGGTGCTGCGGGAGATGGTGGAGAACATCCCGCGCCGGGCCGGGGAGCGCTGGCGTGCGGCGAACGCGGGCTCACTGGCGGTGGCCCGCCGCCGCTTGGGCCAGGCCCCGCTGCGGCTGCTGTTCGACAAGGTGGCCGGTGCCTGCGGTACGGCCGCCACGCCCGGGACGTTCTGGCGGGGGATGCGGCTGCTGTCCATGGACGGCACACTGCTGGACGTGCCGGACAGCGACGCGAACGCCGCCGCCTATACCCGCTCCTCCAACGGCTCCCGGCCGGCCCCCTACCCGCAGGTGCGGCTGCTGGCCTTGGCCGAGTGCGGAACCCTGTCCCTGCTCGGAGCCGTCTTCGACTCCTTCGCGGTCGGTGAGCGCACCCTGGCCCGACGGCTGCTGCCCCTGCTGAAGCCGGGGGTGCTACTGATGGCGGACCGGGGCTTTCCCGCCTACGGCCTGTGCACCACCGCGGCCGCGACAGGGGCCCAACTCCTGTGGCGCGTCTCGGAGTCCTTCCACCTCCCGCTGGTCGAGGTCCTGCCCGACGGCACTTACCTGAGCGAGCTGCGCGGCAGGCGCAAGAGTGAGCGGCTGCCGGTACGGGTCATCGAGTACACGATCACCACGACCACCCTCGGCCAGGACGGCTGCACCGAGGATGCCTCCGAGCTGTTCTGCCTGATCACCACGCTGCTCGACCCCGCCCAGGCGCCGGCCGGCGAGCTCGCCGAGCTGTACGCCGCCCGATGGACCAGCGAAACGATCTACAAGAACATCAAGATCGAGCAGCGCGGCGGGCGTACTGCCACCCTGCGCTCGAACAGCCCCTCCCTCATCGAGCAGGAACTATGGGCCATGCTCTGCGTCTACCAGGCCCTGCGCCACCTGACCGCCGACACCGCCCACCGCGTCGGCCTGCCCGTGACGCACATCAGCTTCAAACACGCCCTCGCCGCCGTCCGACGCACCGTCGGGACGGACTTTCCCCCCTCGGAAACTGGCCGCCAAGCTCGCTGACGTCCAGGCCGACCTCATCCGCACCGCCGTCAAGCCCCGCCCAGGACGCGCCGCGCCCCGCGCCACCAAACGCGGCGGCACCGGATACCGACTCCTGCGCACCGACGAGCCCGCGACCACTCGGGTCACCCACATCATCAGCCTCCAGCTCTTTCCCGAAGAGCTCAGGCCGACCACCCCGCACGGCGCCGCGACGAACCGCCAACTCACGCAACCTGACACAGCATCGGCAACACACTCACACCTTGACCGAGCCGCCTAAACGATCGACGTTGG
>NZ_JBIALO010000090.1:0-1507 GCF_042873595.1 Streptomyces sp. NPDC004629
CGGGCCCGGCATGACTGTGTCCCCCTGTCGAAGGCATGACCTGGGGGGTGGTGTTCACCGGGCCCGGGAGGTGTCCGTCGGAGACGCTGATCAGAGGTCCGGCCACCGTCCGGTCCGGTGCAACGCCGGGCAGTTCGCGGGCGGCAGGTCTGCATAACGTGGATGCGCGAGCACGACACCCGAGCCGAGGCCGGCACCGTCAACACCCCCTGGGAAGGGCACGATGTTCGAGATCGAAGACGTGGGCGTGTTCCTGGGCCTGGACGTCGGCAAGAGTGCCCACCACGGCCACGGGCTCACACCGGCCGGGAAGAAGGTCTTCGACAAGCCCCTGCCCAACAGCGAACCCAAGCTGCGGGCCGTGTTCGACAAGCTGGCCGCGAAGTTCGGCACCGTCCTCGTCGTGGTCGACCAGCCCGCTTCCATCGGCGCCCTGCCGCTGACCGTCGCCCGCGATGCGGGCTGCCAAGTGGCCTACCTGCCCGGCCTGGCCATGCGGCGGATCGCCGACCTCTACCCCGGCGAGGCCAAGACCGACGCCAAGGACGCCGCCGTGATCGCCGACGCGGCCCGCACCATGCCGCACACCCTGCGATCCCTGGAACTGACCGACGAGATCACCGCCGAACTCACGGTCCTCGTCGGCTTCGACCAGGACCTCGCGGCCGAGGCCACCCGCACCTCCAACCGCATACGCGGCCTGCTCACCCAGTTCCACCCCAGCCTGGAGCGCGTCCTGGGGCCCCGCCTGGACCACCAGGCCATCACCTGGCTGCTGGAGCGCTACGGCTCCCCGTCCGCCCTGCGCAAGGCCGGCCGCCGCAGACTCGCGGAGCTGATCCGCCCGAAAGCCCCCCGCATGGCCCAGCGGCTGATCGACGACGTCTTCGACGCCCTCGACGAACAGACCGTCGTCGTCCCCGGAACCGGCACGCTCGACATCGTCATCCCCTCCCTGGCCGCCTCCCTGGCCGCCGTCCACACCCAGCGCCGGGCGATGGAAGCCCAGATCAACACCCTGCTGGAGGCTCACCCTCTTTCCCCGGTCCTGACCTCGATGCCCGGCGTCGGCGTCAGGACCGCCGCCGTCCTGCTGGTCACCGTCGGCGACGGCACCAGCTTCCCCACCGCCGCCCACCTCGCCTCCTACGCCGGACTCGCCCCGACCACCAAGTCGTCCGGCACCTCGATCCACGGCGAACACGCACCCCGAGGCGGCAACCGCCAGCTCAAACGGGCGATGTTCCTGTCCGCCTTCGCCTGCATGAACGCCGACCCCGCCTCCCGCGCCTACTACGACAAGCAACGAGCCCGCGGCAAGACCCACACCCAAGCCCTCCTCCGCCTCGCCCGCCAACGCATCAGCGTCCTGTTCGCCATGCTCCGCGACGGCACCTTCTACCAATCCCGGACGCCGAAGAACATCGAGCTCGCCGCATAACCCAGAAACCCCGAACCGCCTCAAACCCGACATAGGCGCCTTGACGAACGACATAGAGGCACCCCC
>NZ_JBIALO010000091.1:0-1501 GCF_042873595.1 Streptomyces sp. NPDC004629
CGAACGTGCCCGAGGTGTCACGCGGGACCTTGACCTCGACCGGCCCGACATCGGTCAGCACGGTCTTGGCCCGGCCCCCGAAGCCCCTATGTTGCGTCAAGCCGCAGCAGAGTCTGGCTGGGTCGCCATGGCGTGTTGGATGATGTTGAACAGGTGGCGGGCCAGGTAGCGCTTGAGACAGCGGATGATCTCGCGCTTGGTCTTGCCCTGTGCGGTGCGTCGCTCGATATAGGTGACGGTGCGCGGCTCGCCGCGCAGGCGGGTGAGCACGATCCGGAAGAGCGCGGCGTTGGCCTGCCGGTCACCGCCGCGGTTGAGCCGGTGCCGGTGGGTCTTGCCGGAAGAGCGTTCAACGGGGCTGACGCCGCACAGCGCTGCGAACGCGGCCTCGTCGGCAAGCCGTTCGGGATTGTCGCCGGCCGCGACGAGCAAGCACGCGGCACTGTCGACGCCTACCCCGTGTTCTTCGAGAAGAGCCGGTGCCACCCGTTTCACCAGCGCTTCCATACGCTTGGCCAGGTCAGCGGCCTCGGCAGCCAGGGCCTTGACGCGCCGTGCCAGTGTCCGAAGAGTGTGCAGCACCGCGGCGCCGCCGGCGTGCTTCGTGTCGTCCAGACCGACGCACGCGGTGACCAGTGCGGCCCTGCCCAGCCCGGACAGCTGCTCGCGCAGGGCCGGATCGGCGTTGATCAGAATCGCCTTGAGCTGGTTGATCGCCTGCTTGCGGGCCTTCACCGCGGAGTCCCGGGCCATCTTGTAGACGCGTATCTGCTCGACCGGCCCGTCGCCGCTCTTGGGCACCGCGGTGGCTCGCTCGCTGACGACGGCCTGGGCGGCGGCTTCCGCATCGACGGTGTCGTTCTTGCCGCGAGACCGGCGCTTGGCCCGGTCGGGCCGGTTGACCTCGATCACCTCGACGCCCTGGGCCTGTAGGAACCGGCAAAGGCCGGCCCCGTAGGAGCCCGTTCCCTCGACGCCGGCCCGCCGAATGTCACCGAACTCCCCGGCCCAGCTCAGCAGCTCGACATACCCTGCCGCCGTTGCCGGGAACGCTTCGCTGCCCTTCACGCGGCCGAGGTGGTCGGTGACCGCGGCCACGTGGACGTCCTTGTGCGTATCGACGCCCAGGACGGCCTCGGGCTGGACGGAGTCTACGAGCAGGGGCAGGATGGCGGCGGTCATTGGCACCTCGATCGGCATCAGGGCTGGGTGGCCGTGCCGGACCGGGCCCGCGGTCAGAACTGTGACGGCGCCTGTCGCGAGGCCCCTATCGGGACACGCGGGCACCGGTCCGGCACTACTGCGCTGAACCTCACCCCACGGGCGACAGATCGGGACCGAGGCACAGGGGCCAGTTGCGGGACAGGTCAACCCGCAGGGCGGATCAGCACCCGCTCATACTCACAGTTGCGGGAGTTGCCGCTGCCCCGGCCAGCAGCACCGTGCTTCTCGTAGCCGAGGTGATCGGCGATCTCACCTTCCAGCGCAGACTCCAGGACCC
>NZ_JBIALO010000092.1:0-1494 GCF_042873595.1 Streptomyces sp. NPDC004629
ACGGCGATGTCCCCACACCGGAACGAACGGTCAACTCCCGCCCCGGACACGGCCATCGGCTCCGACCCACCTCTTTGTGTTAGCTGCTGTAAGCGTTGTCCCGTAAATGATCTACGACGTGTCCGCTGACCTGCTTGTCTCGCCGTTACCCGGCGATGGTGAGGTTGTGCAGGCGGGCGATGCCGAGCATGGTGTGGTGGACGCCGTCGCCTTTCAGGCGGCAGTCGCGGAGGATCTTCCAGGTCTTCATGCGGGCGAAGGCGTGCTCGACGCGGGCGCGGACTTTGCGGTGGGAGGCGTTGTGCTCCTCTTTCCAGTCGGGGAGGTCGGCCTGGCCTCTCCCGCGGCGGTGCGGGATGACCAGGCCAGTGCCCCGGTAGCCGCCGTCGGCGATGACGGTGGTCTTACCGACGGCGTCCTTGGCGCCGGACAACTCCCACGCCTTGCAGTCATTGCGGTTGCCGGGTACCGGCCGGCCGACGGCGACGACGAGCCGGGTGTCGGCGTCGATGACGACCTGGTGGTTGGTGGAGTACCGATAGTTCTTCGACTGCTCGGCCACCTGATGGTCGCGGGTGGGAACCAGGGTCCCGTCCACGATCAGCACGGTGTCCTTGCGGAACCGCTTGCGCTGCTGCAGGGCGAGTGAGGGTGCGAGGTGGTCGATGATGCGGTCCGCCGCGGACTTGGACACCCCGAACAGCGGGGCCAGTTGGCGCAGGGTGAGGTTGGTCCGCCAGTACGCGGCGACCAGCAGCACGCGGCCCTCCAGCGGCAGACTCCACGGCCGGCCCTTGCGCACCGGGTCCGCACCCTCGCGCCGCAGCGCGGTCACCAGCTTGCCGAACTGACGCGGACTCAGCCCGGTGAACGGGGCTATCCAAGAGGACTCCGACGCCGTGATCACACCAGACACGACAAGATCATCTCACCTGTGACCAGCAGTTACGGGACAACGCTTAGCCTCGGGGGCCACCTACAGCACCGAGGCCGTACCGGTCGGCGAAATCCCCGCTGGAATCCTGATGGTGCAGCCTGTCATTCGCTGCGAGCACGGTTATGAGGTATCCGCATACAGCGATAGCGGCGACCTATTGGCGCGTGCCTGCCTAACTGGTTCTCAGCTCATGTTGCACATTCCCTTCCTCACTGGAATTCAGGCCGTGCGCGTGGAAGTCGAGAACATAACCGGCTGCGAGGAACACCCCCACACCTACGAGATATCCCTACTACCTGGCGAGGACAGCCCCCATGCCTAGAAAGCCACGGGTACCCTGCTCCGCTGTTCCCTGGTGTCCTGAGCTGACTACAGGTGGCCCATGTGCTGAGCACGCAAAGCAGCGGGCGGCACGGCGGATAAACCGTGGTGGCTCGTATTACGGTCGAGACTGGCGAGAGCGCAACGTCGTTCGATTAGTTGATCTTGGTCGGGTAGAGTCCCGGTCTCGTGCCGAATGATCATGTTGCTGGTGGGAGCTACGCGGAGCGGGTGCG
>NZ_JBIALO010000093.1:0-1435 GCF_042873595.1 Streptomyces sp. NPDC004629
TGCGACTGCTTCGCCCACACGTACGGCAACGCCGCGGACCATCCGTCCGGCAGACACCGCTATCCGACCGACATGAGTGACGGAGAGTGGGCAGCGGTCCGCGACATGATCCCGAAGCCCGCATGGGCCGAGGGCCGGGGCGGCCGGCCGGAGGAGTACTGCCACCGGGACATACTCGACGCGATCAGGTACGTGGTGGACAACGGCGTGAAGTGGCCCGCGCTGCCTGCCGATTACCCGCCGTGGAAGGCGGTGCACCGGTTCTTCACCCGCTGGCGCAAGCAGGGGCTGACCGGCGAGTTCCACGACCGGCTCCGCGCCGCGACCCGCGAAGCACAGGGCCGGGACGCGGAGCCGACGGCGGGGGTGATCGACTCGCAGTCCGCGAAGGGCACGTCGACGGTCGGGGCCGCGACCAGCGGCTATGACGGCGGGAAGAAGATCAAAGGGCGCAAGCGGCACATCGTGGTGGACACCCTCGGCCTGATCCTGGCGGTCATGGTCACCCCCGCCTCGACGGGGGACCGGGATGCTGCCCAGGATCTCCTCTTGCAGACCGCGCGGCGGCATCACCGGCTCAGGCGGGTGTGGGCGGACAGCGGATACACCGGCATGCTGGTGGGCTGGTGCGCGACGGCCCTGAACCTGATGCTGACCGTCATCCGCCGCAGCGACAGCCAGACAGGCTTCGTCGTGCTGCCCAAACGGTGGCTCGTCGAGCGGACGTTCGCCTGGCTCACCCGATCCCGGCGCCTCGCCCGCGATTACGAGCGGCTGCCCGCGTCGTCGGAGGCGATGATCCTGTGGTCGATGACCATGGTCATGACCCGCCGTCTCGGCCATTGCCGCAGGCGAACCGGCCTGGTACCGGCTCGTGCACCCATCCCCGCGCAACGAGCCGCTTGAGCTTGCACCGCACTCCCTCGATCTTCGCAGGAACCACCTCCAGCCCCAACAAAGCAGTGATCTCACGGCAGTTCAGTGGCTGACCACCAGTGGCGCGGCGTTCGGCCAGCAGGCCCATGACCTGCTGATATTCCGGCGCCAGCACCTCGGCCGACAGCTCCTCCCGCCAGAGGGGAACCAGTGATCCGGGCTTCACTGCCGACGGCTTCCTGGCCTTGTTCCCCTCCGTCGTCTTCCCCGCCACAGCCTCCTGGGCCGCGGTTCCACCCGCGTCCCACACCTCGCTGACCCGCCTGCGGGCGATCAGCCACTCGTCCCACTCCGACTGCGCCGCCTCCAGCTCGGCCTGCAACTCCTCCACCCGCTTCCGGGCCGCCCGCTCCCGCTCCTCCAGCCGCCCCAGCACCGACACCATCACACACCTCCAGCACGCCACCTCCACGGACGCACCGGATCTACCTCACCCGCCCCGGCATCACGCCTGACCAGCGCAAACCCAGCCACCACACTCGGTTTCGAGAAGCCCTCT
>NZ_JBIALO010000094.1:0-1378 GCF_042873595.1 Streptomyces sp. NPDC004629
CTGTGAGTCTGTTGGGCGGCTGGTCCGGGACCGGCTGGCAGGGTTGACGTCGGTCGCCTCACCGCAGTCGTGACTCGTGACAACAGTGGCCCCCAAGGGTGCCTTGCTAATGAACTGTCCGACTGTGGTGGGTGGCCGGCGCCGACCCGGCCCACATCGGTGGCCTGATAGAAGCCTGCCCGACCCCCACGGGTCGTGGCCCGTCACAGTTCTGCCTCGAAGTGACCTCTCCCGGGCACGGCACCGGTCTGCGGCGACCGGGACCAGCGTCTCACGGAGAGGAACGCGGATCGCGTGGACACGATTGTCGCCCACACACGTTCGTTCGTCATCGGCGTCGACACCCACGCCAGGACTCATACCTACGCCGTGCTCGCCGTCAACGGCGAGCATCTGGGCACGGAGACCTTCCCCAACACCCATGCTGGCCGGGCCCGTGCGATCGCCTGGGCCGCACGCCGCACCGGCGGGGACCTCAGCGCCCTGTGGGTCATCGAGGGCGTCGGCAGCTACGGGGCCCAGATCGCCCGCCAGGCGGCACTCGCCGGCTACCAGGTGGCTGAAGCCGCCCGCATGGGCCGCACCGGCCGGCGTGGGGTCGGCAAGTCCGACCCGATCGACGCCCGACGCATCGCCGCAGCCGTAATCCCGTTGAGCGAAGAACAGTTGCGCACCCCCCGGCTGGATGAGGGCATCCGGGCAGCAGCCCAGATCCTCCTCACCGCCCGGGACGAGCTCACCAGTGAGCGGACCCGGGCGGTGAACGCCCTGACCGCCCTCGTGCGCGTCGCCGACCTCGGCGTCGACGCCCGGCGTCCCCTCGGCGCGAAGAAGATAGGCGAGATCGCCCGCTGGCGTCCCCGCGAGGAGGACCTTGCAACCACCACCGCCCGCACCGAGGCCGTCCGGCTCGCCAAGAGGATCCTCGCCCTCGATACCGAGCTCTCGGACAACATGAACCGGACCAGCGAACTCGTCGACGCCAGCCCCGCCGCCGACCTCCTCCAGGAGACCGGCATCGGCCCCGTCACCGCAGCCACCGTCCTGGTCGCCTGGTCCCACCCAGGACGGGTTCGTGACGAAGCCGCATTCGCCGCGCTCGCGGGCGTGAACCCCATACCAGCGTCCTCGGGAAACACCACCCGCCACCGGCTCAACCGCGGCGGCGACAGGCGACTCAACCGCGCCCTGAACGTCATCGCCATGGTCCGCATGCTCCACCACCCCCAGACCCGCGCCTACGCAGACCGACGACGCGCCGAAGGCAAGACAGACCGCGAGATCCGCCGCTGCCTCAAGCGCTACCTCGCCCGACGCCTCTACCGCCACCTCAACGCCGCCGCGGCTGAGTTGGGGGTTGACGGGACATAGAAGCTTC
>NZ_JBIALO010000095.1:0-1252 GCF_042873595.1 Streptomyces sp. NPDC004629
GGCGGTTTCTAGGGATCGTCGCAACACTTGGTCGTGTTGGTCAGGCTGTGAGTAGTTTATGCAGGCGCTCGGCTGGGGTTTCCCAGCCGAGCGTTTTGCGTGGGCGGCCGTTCAGCTCGGCGGCGACCGCGTCGAGGTGTTCGCGGGTGTGGACGGAGAGGTCGGTGCTCTTGGGGAAGTACTGCCGGAGCAGGCCGTTGGTGTTCTCGTTCGAGCCTCGTTGCCAGGGGCTGGCCGGATCACAGAAGTAGACCGGGACGTCGGTGGCGACGGTGAAGGAGCCGTGGGCGCTCATCTCGCTTCCCTGGTCCCAGGTCAGGGACCGTCGAAGGTGGGCGGGCAGGGTACCGACCGTGCTGACCAGAGCCTCCCGGACGCTTTCGGCGCCATGGTCGCCGGGCAGGTGCAGGAGCATGACGTAGCGGGTGGCACGCTCGACCAGAGTGCCGATGGCCGACCTCCCGTCCTTGCCGATGATCAGGTCGCCTTCCCAGTGGCCGGGCACGGCCCGGTCCTCCGCTTCCGCCGGCCGTTCGCTGATCATGACCATGGGGGTGGCGTACCGGGGCCGGCGCCGGCGGGCCTGGCGGCGGGGTTTGCGCTGGGCGCGGCCGGTGCGCAGAGCGCGGGCCAGCTCCCGGCGCAGTTCACCCCGGCCCTGGACGTAGAGCGCCTGGTAGACCGTCTCGTGGACCACGTGCATCTCCGGCTGCTGGGGGAACTGCGTCCGCAGAGCCTGGCAGATCTGCTCCGGGCTCCACCGTATGTCCAGGTGCACCTGGATGAAGTTGCGCAGCTGCGGGTTGCGGCCGATCTTCCCGGGCTTGGGGCGGGGCCGGCGGGCATCGGCACGGGCCTGGGCCGCGTGCGGGCGGTACTGGCCGCTGACCGGGTGGCAGTTGCGGCGGATCTCCCGGCTGACCGTCGACGGGCTGCGGCCCAGCTCCGCGGCGATCGCCCGCACGGTGGCCTTCTCCCGCAGCCGGTCGGCGATGTGGATACGGTCTTCCTCGCGCAGGTACCGGGACGGCCCGGAAGGCGCTGCCACCGCGTTGATCGGTGGCAGCGCCTTCCGGTTTCCGTATGCGTGACGCCCGTTACGCCACTTCTGGCCGGTCCGCCGGTCGATCCCGACGATCCGGCACGCTTCCCCGTTGCTCACACCCTGCTGCATGAGCCGGGAGTATGCCTCCCGCTCCCGCGCGAGCTTCTTCCTGCCCTGAGGCCTTGTCCGGTCCTTACGGATCTCGAA
>NZ_JBIALO010000096.1:0-1020 GCF_042873595.1 Streptomyces sp. NPDC004629
GCTGAGAACTTAAGCGCCAGTAAACGGCGGTGGTAACTATAACCATCCTAAGGTAGCGAAATTCCTTGTCGGGTAAGTTCCGACCTGCACGAATGGCGTAACGACTTCTCGACTGTCTCAACCATAGGCCCGGTGAAATTGCACTACGAGTAAAGATGCTCGTTTCGCGCAGCAGGACGGAAAGACCCCGGGACCTTTACTACAGTTTGATATTGGTGTTCGGTTCGGCTTGTGTAGGATAGCTGGGAGACTTTGAAGCATTGACGCCAGTTAGTGTGGAGTCGTCGTTGAAATACCAGTCTGGTCGTGCTGGATGTCTAACCTGGGTCCGTGATCCGGATCAGGGACAGTGTCTGATGGGTAGTTTAACTGGGGCGGTTGCCTCCTAAAGGGTAACGGAGGCGCCCAAAGGTTCCCTCAGCCTGGTTGGTAATCAGGTGTTGAGTGTAAGTGCACAAGGGAGCTTGACTGTGAGACCGACGGGTCGAGCAGGGACGAAAGTCGGGACTAGTGATCCGGCGGTGGCTTGTGGAAGCGCCGTCGCTCAACGGATAAAAGGTACCCCGGGGATAACAGGCTGATCTTCCCCAAGAGTCCATATCGACGGGATGGTTTGGCACCTCGATGTCGGCTCGTCGCATCCTGGGGCTGGAGTCGGTCCCAAGGGTTGGGCTGTTCGCCCATTAAAGCGGTACGCGAGCTGGGTTTAGAACGTCGTGAGACAGTTCGGTCCCTATCCGCTGTGCGCGTAGGAGTCTTGAGAAGGGCTGTCCCTAGTACGAGAGGACCGGGACGGACGAACCTCTGGTGTGCCAGTTGTTCTGCCAAGGGCATGGCTGGTTGGCTACGTTCGGGAGGGATAACCGCTGAAAGCATCTAAGCGGGAAGCCTGCTTCGAGATGAGGACTCCCACCTACTTGATGGGGTAAGGCTCCCAGTAGACGACTGGGTTGATAGGCCGGATCTGGAAGCCAGGTAACTGGTGGAGGTGACCGGTACTAATAGGCCGAGGGCTTGTCC